>NZ_JAPEMT010000005.1:0-300000 GCF_026342435.1 Streptomyces sp. NBC_00237
AACACCGGTGGCGAAGGCGGATCTCTGGGCCATTACTGACGCTGAGGAGCGAAAGCGTGGGGAGCGAACAGGATTAGATACCCTGGTAGTCCACGCCGTAAACGTTGGGAACTAGGTGTTGGCGACATTCCACGTCGTCGGTGCCGCAGCTAACGCATTAAGTTCCCCGCCTGGGGAGTACGGCCGCAAGGCTAAAACTCAAAGGAATTGACGGGGGCCCGCACAAGCAGCGGAGCATGTGGCTTAATTCGACGCAACGCGAAGAACCTTACCAAGGCTTGACATATACCGGAAAGCATCAGAGATGGTGCCCCCCTTGTGGTCGGTATACAGGTGGTGCATGGCTGTCGTCAGCTCGTGTCGTGAGATGTTGGGTTAAGTCCCGCAACGAGCGCAACCCTTGTTCTGTGTTGCCAGCACGCCCTTCGGGGTGGTGGGGACTCACAGGAGACTGCCGGGGTCAACTCGGAGGAAGGTGGGGACGACGTCAAGTCATCATGCCCCTTATGTCTTGGGCTGCACACGTGCTACAATGGCCGGTACAATGAGCTGCGATGTCGTGAGGCGGAGCGAATCTCAAAAAGCCGGTCTCAGTTCGGATTGGGGTCTGCAACTCGACCCCATGAAGTCGGAGTTGCTAGTAATCGCAGATCAGCATTGCTGCGGTGAATACGTTCCCGGGCCTTGTACACACCGCCCGTCACGTCACGAAAGTCGGTAACACCCGAAGCCGGTGGCCCAACCCCTTGTGGGAGGGAGCTGTCGAAGGTGGGACTGGCGATTGGGACGAAGTCGTAACAAGGTAGCCGTACCGGAAGGTGCGGCTGGATCACCTCCTTTCTAAGGAGCATCTAGACACCACTGGTGTCCAGAGACCATTTCGTCGGCAAATGTCCGGCGGTGGTTGCTCATGGGTGGAACGTTGACTATTCGGCACGGTTCGGTGAGGGACACAAGTACTGCTTCGGCGTGGAACGTGCATCTCATGGAATCGGGTCGGGCACGCTGTTGGGTGTCTGAAGGCACGGCCGTGAGGCTGTACTTCAGTGCCGGTCCCAGTGCACTCGTTCTTCGGAGCGGGGTGATGGGTGGCTGGTCGTTGTTTGAGAACTGCACAGTGGACGCGAGCATCTGTGGCCAAGTTTTTAAGGGCACACGGTGGATGCCTTGGCATCAGGAACCGATGAAGGACGTGGGAGGCCACGATAGGCCCCGGGGAGCTGTCAACCGAGCTTTGATCCGGGGGTGTCCGAATGGGGAAACCCGGCAGTCGTCATGGGCTGTCACCCATACCTGAACACATAGGGTATGTGGAGGGAACGCGGGGAAGTGAAACATCTCAGTACCCGCAGGAAGAGAAAACAACCGTGATTCCGGGAGTAGTGGCGAGCGAAACCGGATGAGGCCAAACCGTATGCGTGTGATACCCGGCAGGGGTTGCGCATGCGGGGTTGTGGGATCTCTCTTTCACGTTCTGCCGGACGTGAGACGAGTCAGAAACCGTTGGTGTAGGCGAAGGACATGCGAAAGGTCCGGCGTAGAGGGTAAGACCCCCGTAGCTGAAACATCAACGGCTCGTTTGAGAGACACCCAAGTAGCACGGGGCCCGAGAAATCCCGTGTGAATCTGGCGGGACCACCCGTTAAGCCTAAATATTCCCTGATGACCGATAGCGGATAGTACCGTGAGGGAATGGTGAAAAGTACCGCGGGAGCGGAGTGAAATAGTACCTGAAACCGTGTGCCTACAAGCCGTGGGAGCGTCGCTGTCATTCTTCGGAATGGCAGTCGTGACTGCGTGCCTTTTGAAGAATGAGCCTGCGAGTTAGCGGTGTGTAGCGAGGTTAACCCGTGTGGGGAAGCCGTAGCGAAAGCGAGTCCGAATAGGGCGATTGAGTTGCACGCTCTAGACCCGAAGCGGAGTGATCTAGCCATGGGCAGGTTGAAGCGGAGGTAAGACTTCGTGGAGGACCGAACCCACCAGGGTTGAAAACCTGGGGGATGACCTGTGGTTAGGGGTGAAAGGCCAATCAAACTCCGTGATAGCTGGTTCTCCCCGAAATGCATTTAGGTGCAGCGTCGTGTGTTTCTTGCCGGAGGTAGAGCACTGGATAGGCGATGGGCCCTACCGGGTTACTGACCTTAGCCAAACTCCGAATGCCGGTAAGTGAGAGCACGGCAGTGAGACTGTGGGGGATAAGCTCCATGGTCGAGAGGGAAACAGCCCAGAGCATCGACTAAGGCCCCTAAGCGTACGCTAAGTGGGAAAGGATGTGGAGTCGCAGAGACAACCAGGAGGTTGGCTTAGAAGCAGCCACCCTTGAAAGAGTGCGTAATAGCTCACTGGTCAAGTGATTCCGCGCCGACAATGTAGCGGGGCTCAAGCGTACCGCCGAAGTCGTGTCATTCCAGCACATACCCCCAACGGGGGCTGGGATGGGTAGGGGAGCGTCGTGTGCCGGGTGAAGCAGCCGCGGAAGCGAGTTGTGGACGGTTCACGAGTGAGAATGCAGGCATGAGTAGCGATACACACGTGAGAAACGTGTGCGCCGATTGACTAAGGGTTCCTGGGTCAAGCTGATCTGCCCAGGGTAAGTCGGGACCTAAGGCGAGGCCGACAGGCGTAGTCGATGGACAACCGGTTGATATTCCGGTACCCGCTTTGAAACGCCCAATACTGAATCAGACGATGCTAAGCCCGTGAAGCCGTTCCGGACCCTTCGGGGAAAGGAAAGTGGTGGAGCCGGTGACCCGGATCTGTACTAGGTAAGCGATGGGGTGACGCAGGAAGGTAGTCCAACCCGGGCGGTGGTAGTTCCCGGGGTAAGGGTGTAGGGCGTTGTCTAGGCAAATCCGGACAACATATAGCCTGAGACCTGATGCCGAGCCGATTGTGGTGAAGTGGATGATCCTATGCTGTCGAGAAAAGCCTCTAGCGAGTTTCATGGCGGCCCGTACCCTAAACCGACTCAGGTGGTCAGGTAGAGAATACCGAGGCGTTCGGGTGAACTATGGTTAAGGAACTCGGCAAAATGCCCCCGTAACTTCGGGAGAAGGGGGGCCATCACCGGTGATTGAATTTACTTCATGAGCTGGGGGTGGCCGCAGAGACCAGCGAGAAGCGACTGTTTACTAAAAACACAGGTCCGTGCGAAGCCGTAAGGCGATGTATACGGACTGACGCCTGCCCGGTGCTGGAACGTTAAGGGGACCGGTTAGTGATCTTTCGGGGTTGCGAAGCTGAGAACTTAAGCGCCAGTAAACGGCGGTGGTAACTATAACCATCCTAAGGTAGCGAAATTCCTTGTCGGGTAAGTTCCGACCTGCACGAATGGCGTAACGACTTCTCGACTGTCTCAACCATAGGCCCGGTGAAATTGCACTACGAGTAAAGATGCTCGTTTCGCGCAGAAGGACGGAAAGACCCCGGGACCTTTACTACAGTTTGATATTGGTGTTCGGTTCGGCTTGTGTAGGATAGGTGGGAGACTGTGAAGCTGTGACGCCAGTCATGGTGGAGTCGCCGTTGAAATACCACTCTGGTCGTGCTGGATGTCTAACCTAGGTCCGTGATCCGGATCAGGGACAGTGTCTGATGGGTAGTTTAACTGGGGCGGTTGCCTCCTAAAGAGTAACGGAGGCGCCCAAAGGTTCCCTCAGCCTGGTTGGCAATCAGGTGTTGAGTGTAAGTGCACAAGGGAGCTTGACTGTGAGACCGACGGGTCGAGCAGGGACGAAAGTCGGGACTAGTGATCCGGCAGTGGCTTGTGGAAGCGCTGTCGCTCAACGGATAAAAGGTACCCCGGGGATAACAGGCTGATCTTCCCCAAGAGTCCATATCGACGGGATGGTTTGGCACCTCGATGTCGGCTCGTCGCATCCTGGGGCTGGAGTCGGTCCCAAGGGTTGGGCTGTTCGCCCATTAAAGCGGTACGCGAGCTGGGTTTAGAACGTCGTGAGACAGTTCGGTCCCTATCCTCTGTGCGCGTAGGAATATTGAGAAGGGCTGTCCCTAGTACGAGAGGACCGGGACGGACGAACCTCTGGTGTGCCAGTTGTCCTGCCAAGGGCATGGCTGGTTGGCTACGTTCGGAAAGGATAACCGCTGAAAGCATCTAAGCGGGAAGCCTGCTTCGAGATGAGTATTCCCACCCCCTTTGAGGGGTTAAGGCTCCCAGTAGACGACTGGGTTGATAGGCCAGATGTGGAAGCCCGGTAACGGGTGGAGCTGACTGGTACTAATAGGCCGAGGGCTTGTCCTCAGTTGCTCGCGTCCACTGTGTTAGTTCTGAAATAACGAACAGCTGTGAAAACACCAGCGTTCAAATTTCATAGTGTTTCGGTGGTCATAGCGTTAGGGAAACGCCCGGTTACATTCCGAACCCGGAAGCTAAGCCTTTCAGCGCCGATGGTACTGCAGGGGGGACCCTGTGGGAGAGTAGGACGCCGCCGAACAATCATTGTGGGAAAGCCCCGCACCAGTAATGGTGCGGGGCTTTTCTGCGTTTAAGGGGGCACGATGTACCCCTGTGCGGCCAGTGGTCGTGGCTGAGGGTAAGGTCAGGGGGAAAATCGTTGGCACGTTCCCACAGCAGGAGGCCCCCGGGTGGAGGTCCAGGAGACTCGCGTTCAGACGGACCGAGTCCTCACCATCCCCAACATCCTGAGCATGGCTCGCCTCGTCGGCGTGCCCTTGTTCCTGTGGCTGATTCTCCGCCCGGTGTTCGGTGGACCCAACAGCGACTGGTGGGCCTTGTTGGTGCTGATGCTCAGTGGCATCAGCGACTACCTCGACGGCAAGCTCGCGCGCAAGTGGAACCAGATCAGCAGTCTGGGACGGTTGCTCGACCCGGCGGCTGACAGGCTCTACATTCTGTCGACCCTCGTCGGGCTGACCTGGCGCGAGATCCTGCCCTGGTGGGTCACCGGCGCCCTTTTGGCGCGCGAGCTCATGCTTCTCGTGATGGTGGGTATCCTCCGTCGACACGGCTATCCGCCACCGCAGGTGAACTTCCTCGGCAAGGCAGCCACGTTCAATCTGATGTATGCCTTCCCGTTGTTGCTGCTCAGCGATCGCGGCGGGTGGCTCGGCGAACTTGGTGCTATTTTCGGATGGGCGTTCGCCGGATGGGGTACAACCTTGTATTGGTGGGCAGGGATTCTCTACGTGGTCCAGGTCCGTCGGCTCGTCAAGGCGGACGCCGCGACCGATTGAGCCTGTCTAAGCGGCGCAGCGCGGCGCCGGCCCTCGTAGACCTCTGAGGCTGTGAAGGTGAGCTCCGGGCGGGCTCAGTCGGCTGGATCTTTCTCTTCAAAGGAGGAATCTTCCGACATGAAGGCCGTCGTGATGGCCGGCGGTGAAGGCACACGCCTTCGCCCCATGACCTCAAGCATGCCCAAGCCTCTTCTGCCGGTGGTCAACCGGCCGATCATGGAGCACGTGCTGAGGTTGCTCAAGCGGCACGGGCTCAGTGAGACCGTCGTCACCGTGCAGTTTCTGGCTTCGCTCGTCAAGAACTACTTCGGCGACGGGGAAGAGCTCGGAATGGAGCTCACTTATGCCAATGAGGAGAAGCCACTCGGCACCGCGGGCAGCGTGAAGAATGCCGAAGAGGCGTTGAAGGACGACGCCTTTCTGGTCATTTCCGGGGACGCGCTCACCGACTTCGATCTGACCGACCTCATACGTTTCCACAAGGAGAAGGGCGCACTGGTCACGGTGTGCCTGACCAGGGTGCCGAACCCGTTGGAATTCGGCATCACGATCGTGGACGAAGAGGGGAAGGTCGAGCGGTTCCTGGAGAAGCCGACCTGGGGACAGGTCTTCTCGGACACCGTGAACACGGGCATCTACGTGATGGAACCCGAGGTCTTCGACTACGTCGACGCGGATGTCTCGGTGGACTGGTCGGGGGATGTCTTCCCGCAGCTGATGAAGGAAGGCAAGCCGATCTACGGCTATGTCGCCGAGGGCTACTGGGAGGACGTCGGCACCCACGAGAGCTATGTGAAGGCTCAGGCCGACGTGCTGGAGGGCAAGGTCGACGTCGAGCTCGACGGGTTCGAGATCTCGCCCGGAGTGTGGGTCGCGGAAGGCGCCGAGGTGCACGCGGACGCCGTGCTCCGGGGGCCGCTGTACATCGGGGACTACGCCAAGGTCGAGGCCGGGGCGGAGATCCGTGAGCACAGCGTGGTGGGGTCGAACGTGGTGGTGAAGAGCGGGGCCTTCCTGCACAGGGCCGTCGTTCACGACAACGTCTACATCGGGCAGCACAGCAATCTTCGCGGCTGCGTGATCGGTAAGAACACCGACGTCATGCGGGCCGCCCGGATCGAGGACGGAGCGGTCATCGGAGATGAGTGCCTCGTCGGTGAAGAATCGATCATTCAGGGCAATGTGCGGGTCTACCCGTTCAAGACGATCGAGGCTGGGGCCTTCGTCAACACGTCGGTGATCTGGGAGTCCCGTGGGCAGGCGCACCTCTTCGGGGCGCGCGGGGTCTCCGGGATCCTGAACGTGGAGATCACGCCGGAGCTGGCGGTGCGGCTGGCGGGTGCGTACGCGACGACGCTGAAGAAGGGGTCGACGGTCACCACCGCGCGCGACCACTCCCGGGGTGCGCGGGCGCTGAAGCGGGCTGTCATTTCCGCGCTTCAGGCGAGTGCCATTGACGTACGGGACCTGGAGAACGTGCCGTTGCCCGTGGCGCGGCAGCAGACGGCGCGGGGGAGTGCCGGCGGGATCATGATCCGTACGACGCCCGGGGTGCCGGACTCGGTGGACATCATGTTCTTTGACGAGCGCGGTGCGGACCTGTCGCAGGGCGGGCAGCGGAAGCTGGACCGGGTATACGCGCGGCAGGAGTACCGGCGTGCGTTCCCCGGGGAGATCGGCGATCTGCACTTCCCGGCGAGCGTCTTCGACTCGTACACCGGGTCGTTGTTGCGGAATCTGGACGCGACGGGAATCGCGGATTCCGGGCTGAAGGTCGTCGTCGACGCGTCCAACGGCAGTGCGGGGCTGGTGCTGCCCAGCCTGCTGGGGCGGCTCGGTGTCGATTCGCTGACGATCAATCCGGGTCTTGACGAGGCGCGGCCGACGGAGACCGCGGATTCGCGGCGGGCCGGTCTCGTGCGGCTCGGGGAGATCGTCGCCTCCGCGCGGGCCGACTTCGGGGTGCGGTTCGACCCGGTGGGCGAGCGGCTGTCGTTGGTGGACGAGCGCGGGCGGATCATCGAGGACGACCGGGCGTTGTTGGTGATGCTGGACCTGGTGGCCGCCGAGCGGCGCAGCGGGCGGGTGGCGTTGCCGGTGACGACCACCAGGGTGGCCGAGCAGGTGGCGGCGTACCACGGGACGCAGGTGGAGTGGACGACGACGTCACCCGACGACCTGACCAGGGTGGGGCGCGAGGACGCGACCATCTTCGGAGGAGACGGGCGCGGTGGGTTCATCGTGCCGGAGTTCAGCAGTGTCTTCGACGGGGCGGCTGCCTTCGTGCGGTTGATCGGGCTGGTGGCGAGGACGCAGTTGACGTTGAGTCAGATCGATGCGCGGATTCCCCGGGCACATGTGCTGCGGCGTGATCTGGCCACGCCGTGGGCGGTGAAGGGGCTCGTGATGCGCCGGGTCGTCGAGGCGGCCGGGGAACGGTCGGTGGACACCACCGACGGTGTGCGGGTCGTGGAGGCCGACGGGCGCTGGGTGATGGTGCTGCCCGATCCGGCGGAGGCCGTCACCCACTTGTGGGCGGAGGGGCCGGACGACGACTCCGCCCAGGCGCTCCTCGACGAGTGGTCGGCGATCGTCGACAGCGCAGGTCACTGACGTAGGGCCGGTGTGCCGGAGGGCGGTTCGTGACGCCTTCCGGTGCGCCGGTGGGGGCATTCGGTGGTAGGGGCTGCGACATGCGACGATGTGCGGCATGTCGCAGCAGCCCCCCGTTCGGAGCACCCCTTCTCCACCGAGGCGTCCCGATGCGTCCATGTCGCTGCTGACGAACGTGATGGAGCACAGTCTCGACGACGGGTACGCCGAGGCGGCGGCCCGTCAGAAGGCCGACGGGACCGCCGGGATGCCGCGCACCCTGCGCAGGAAGCTCGGTCTGGCGGCCTGTCTGGTACTGGCTGCCGCCGTCGTGACGCTCGGCGCGGCCAATGCGCGGATAGCGGCTCCCGTCATCGCGAAGGAACGCGAGAAGCTCGTGGACCGGATTCAGTCCGAGACCGCTGCGGCCGACAAGCTGGAGAAGAACGTCGAAACCCTGCGGGTGGACGTGGGGGAGCGTCAACGGAAGGCGCTGGAGCAGCACGGGGGTGACCAGGCCGAACTGGTTTCCCTGCTCTCCGGAGCAACCCCGGTGTCAGGACCGGGCGTCAAACTGGTCGTGGACGACGCGAAAGAGACCGGTGAGGGCAGTGACGGGCCGCGTGGCAGCAGTGGCTTCGCCGATACCGGGCGGGTGCGCGACCGGGACATGCAGCGGTTCGTCAACGGGCTCTGGCAGTCCGGTGCGGAAGCCGTCGCGATCAACGGGCAGCGGCTGACGATGCTGTCGGCGATCCGGGCGGCGGGCGACGCGATACTGGTCGACAACAGGCCCCTGGCGCCGCCGTACACGGTGCTGGCGGTGGGGGGAAAGCACCTCAACACGACGTTCAACGACAGTGCCGACGGGCAGTACCTGCACGCGCTGCAGGAGAGCTACGGCATTCGTACGAGCGTCACCGACCAGGAGGAGGTGCGGCTCCCGGCCGCGCCGAGCCTGATCGTACGCATCGCCCAGCCGCTGGCCGCCGGCGGCGGGAAAGGCGTGGCCGAACCGAAGAAGACAGAGAAGGGCACATCGTGATCGCCGTACTGGGCCTCGTCGTGGGAGTCGTGGTCGGATTGCTGGTCCGGCCCGAAGTGCCGGCGGTGGTCGAGCCCTACCTGCCGATCGCCGTGGTCGCAGCGCTGGACGCGGTCTTCGGCGGGCTGAGGGCCATGCTCGACGGAATCTTCGTCGACAAGGTCTTCGTGGTCTCCTTCCTGTCGAACGTGGTGGTCGCCGCCCTGATCGTCTTCCTCGGCGACAAGCTGGGCGTCGGCGCACAGTTGTCGACCGGTGTGGTGGTCGTCCTCGGCATCCGGATCTTCTCCAACGCTGCCGCCATCCGTCGGCACATCTTCCGGGCGTGACGCCGGTGAGCAACGAGAGCGACGGCGCGAGCACCAGCGCGAGCGATGAAGAGCCTCAGGTAGCCGAAGAGCACCACAAGCACCGGGAAGTGACGGGACGTCAGCGATTGGTCGCGGGGCTGTGGCCGCCCAGGGTGACGCGGGCCCAGCTGATCGTGGCGCTGCTGCTGTTCGGGCTGGGGCTCGGACTGGCCATCCAGGTCAACTCCACCAGCGAGGACGGGGCGCTGCGCGGTGCGCGGCAGGAGGACCTCGTACGCATCCTGGACGAACTGGACGACCGTACGCAGCGCCTTGAGGACGAGAAGCAGCGGCTCGACGCCCAGAAGACGGAGCTGGAGACCAGTTCCGACCAGGCGGAGGAGGCGCGCAAGCAGACGCTGGAGAAGGAGCGTCAGCTCGGTGTGCTGGCGGGGACCGTGGGCGCTCAGGGGCCCGGGATCACGCTGACCGTCGGCGACCCGCACAAGACGGTCGAACCGGACCGGCTGCTCGACACCATCCAGGAGTTGCGGGCGGCCGGTGCGGAGGCAGTGCAGATCAATGACGTACGGGTCGTGGCCAACACGTATTTCTCCGGGGACGCAGGCAGTATTCAGATCGACGGGAAGAAGGTCACGGCTCCGTACACCTTCAAGGTGATCGGGAAGCCGCAGGATCTGGAGCCCGCGCTGAACATCCCCGGCGGGGTCGTCCAGACTCTGGAGAAGGAGCAGGCCACCGCCGTGGTGAAGCGACTTGAGAAGATCGTCGTGAATGCCTTGCGACCGGCGAAGCGGCCTGACTACGCTCGGTCGTCATCCCAGTGAAGCCGGGGCGAATGAGCGTCGTCGGACACGGGCATGAGGTTGCGGGGGGTCGACGCACCAAGGACGTGGTGCGTGGTGGAAACTGTCCGAGTGATACGGACGTTGTGAAGATGTCCAAGTCAGCAGGTTTGTTGACGCAGGGTTCGTCCTGCCCCACGGGCGGGTCTGTTTCGGTCAAGGGGAATCGCCCGTGAAGTTGTTTGCGAAATTGTTCGGCAAGAGTGCACGTGACGACAGCAGCTCCCACACTGCGCGTCACCGTGCCCCGCGCCCCGGTGAGACGGAGGAGCAGGGCGGCGACCGCCCGCTCTTCCGTGACGAGGTCGGCGGCCACGGCGCGCCGTCTGTTGACCCGGCTGGTCCCGGCCGCATAGGTTCCGGAGAACCATCAACCTCAAGTACGGGTGGAGGGTTCACTCCCGACCCGTACGCAACCAGCGCCCATCACACTGGGCAGCCGCGGCAGGAGGATCCGTCCATGTCGGCGTTGCCTGTTTGTACGAGGTGCGGTCACCGGAATGCCGCGGACAGCCGCTTCTGCTCCAACTGCGGTGCGCCGCTGCGGGCCGGAGCCGCCGCCGAGCGGCCTTCGGAGACCACGTCGACCATCTCCATCTCGGGCCTTGAGGCGTACGAGGCGGAGAAGACCGGTCAGACCCAGCTTCCGTCGCTGTCGCCCGAGGCCCAGGCCGCGGTCGACGCGCTTCCGCTGGGTGCGGCGCTGCTGGTGGTGCGGCGCGGTCCGAACTCGGGTAGCCGCTTCCTGCTGGACGGTGAGCTGACCACGGCCGGCCGCCACCCGCAGAGCGACATCTTCCTCGACGACGTGACCGTGTCGAGGCGGCACGTCGAGTTCCGCCGGGGCGGGGACGGTGGTTTCACCGTCTCCGACGTCGGCAGCCTCAACGGCACGTACGTCAACCGGGAGCGCATCGACGCGGTTCCGCTGGCGAACGGCGACGAGGTGCAGATCGGTAAGTACCGGCTGGTCTTCTACGCGAGCCAGCTGGGCGTCTGATCCCTTCAGGGAAGGTCCATGCTGCGAATCCAGACGGGCGGTGCCGTGCGCGGCGCCGCCTCCGCCGGCGGCAGGCTGATGAGCATCGGTTCGGTGCTCAGCCTGCTGCGCGAGGAATTTCCCGAAGTAACGATCTCCAAGATCCGCTTTCTGGAGGCGGAGGGGCTGGTCGAGCCGCAGCGCACGCCGTCCGGGTACCGGAAGTTCGGTCCGGCGGACGTGGAGCGGCTCGCTCAGGTGCTGCGGATGCAGCGCGACCACTACCTCCCGCTCAAGGTCATCAAGGAGCACCTCGACGCGCTGGAGCGCGGCGAGGACGTCCGGCTGCCGTCCCCGGGCGGGCCGCGCGAGCTGCTCGACGGGGCGCCGGAGGTGGCCGCGGAGCGGGTGACCGTGGCACGGCTCGGGCGCGACGAGCTGCTGGCGGCCGCTGAGGTCGAGGAGAGCGAGCTCGGCGAGTGGGAGGCGTACGGACTCATCTCGGAACTGCCCGACGGCGGTTACGACGCGGAGGCCGTCACGGTGGCGAGAATCGTCGCGGACCTGGGGCGCTTCGGTCTGGAACCGAGACACCTGCGGGCCATGAAGGCCGCGGCGGACCGGGAGGCCGGGTTGATCGGCAATGTCGTCGCTCCGTTGCGGCGACACCGCAATCCGCAGACGAGGGCGCATGCCGAGGCGACCACGAGGGAGCTCGCGGGGCTCTCCGTACGACTGCATGCGGCGCTGGTACAGACCGCGCTGAGGTCCGGCTCGAACTGAGCCGCAGGTGGAGTGAACAGGAGCCCGACTACCCAAACCGGTCGGGCACGTCCTAGGGTTGCTGTGTGAATGAGCTCGACGTCGTAGGTGTCAGGGTGGAAATGCCCAACAACCAGCCGATCGTGCTCCTGCGTGAAGTGGGAGGCGATCGGTACCTTCCCATTTGGATCGGACCGGGTGAGGCCACTGCCATCGCCTTCGCCCAGCAGGGGCTGGCCCCCGCCAGGCCGCTGACGCACGACCTCTTCAAGGACGTGCTCGAAGCGGTCGGCCAGGAGCTCACCGAGGTGCGGATCACCGATCTGCGGGACGGGGTCTTCTACGCCGAGCTGGTCTTCGCCAGCGGTGTCGAGGTCAGTGCCAGGCCGTCCGACGCGATAGCGCTCGCGCTGCGCACCGGAACGCCGATCTACGGCAGTGACGGGGTCCTGGACGATGCCGGGATCGCGATTCCGGACGAGCAGGAGGACGAGGTCGAGAAGTTCCGTGAGTTCCTCGACCAGATCTCGCCGGAGGACTTCGGCACCAACAGTCAGTGATCCGGTGAACGGCCGGTGGGTCGGTGATCCAGCGGTCGGTGATCCAGTGAGTCGCACGTCCCCGGTGGGCCTTCGGGTCCCCGGGGACTTCTGCGCATTCGAGTAGCCTTTCCCCGAGGAGAGATACGGGAAACCACTCTCAGGGTGATTATCACTCGGCGTGCCGAGTGTGGCGATCGTTGACGCACCCCGGGTGACTGCCTACCGTCGACAAGGCAGGTCAAGGACGGAGGTCGGCGTGAGAATCAGCGGCGACGGTACGGCGACGGGCGGGCCGTATCCGCTCGGCAGTTCGGCCGACCCCACAGCGAGCCCCACAGACAATCAGCACCCCCGCGCGGCGGCCCAGCCCGCTGTCGAGACGGTCGGATACCGGGGGCCCACCGCGTGTGCCGCGGCCGGGATCACGTACCGGCAACTGGACTACTGGGCGCGCACCGGGCTCGTGGAGCCGAGTGTGCGGCCCGCGTACGGGTCGGGCACGCAGCGGCTGTACAGCTTTCGCGATGTCGTCGTACTCAAGATCGTCAAGCGGTTCCTGGACACCGGGGTCGCGTTGCAGAACATCCGGGCCGCCGTGCAGCACCTGAGGGCCCGGGGCTTTCAGGATCTGGAGCGGATGACGCTGATGAGCGACGGGGCGACCGTCTACGAGTGCACCTCGCCGGACGAGGTCGTCAGCCTGTTGCAGGGGGGCCAGGGAATCTTCGGGATCGCCGTGGGCGTGGTGTGGCGGGACGTCGAGACGGCGCTGTCGCAGCTGCACGGGGAGCGGGTGGACACCGGCGAGACCCTGGTCGGGAACAACCCGGGGGACGAGCTGGCGCGGCGGCGGAACCGGGCCGTCTGAGGCCGGTGCGGAGCCGGGGGCGGGTGTGGTCCGGCGGGGCCGTGTACCGGGTGCAGGCCGATTGTCAGTGGCGTAGGGCAGCATCGGTGGGGTGAGGACCGCGCCGACCATTCTGCATCTCGACATGGATGCCTTCTACGCCGCTGTGGAGCAGGCGGCGAAGCCCAGCCTGCGCGGAAAGCCGGTCGTGGTGGGCGGGCTCGGGCCGCGCGGGGTGGTCGCCACTGCTTCGTACGAGGCGAGGCGGTTCGGCGTGCATTCGGCGATGCCGACGGCGCAGGCGCGGAGGCTGGCGCCCCATGCCGCGTATCTGGTGCCTCGGTTCGCGTTGTACCGGGCGGTGAGCGAGCTGGTGATGGAGCTGCTGGGGCGGCTGTCGCCGTTGGTGGAGCCGCTCAGCCTCGATGAGGCGTTCGTGGATCTGGAGGCCGGGGGAGTGGCGGACGACGAGGCTTCCGCGCGGGCGGTCGGGGAGCGGCTGCGCGAGCAGATCAAGGAGCTGACGGGGCTCAGCGGGTCGGTGGGGCTCGCGGGGTCCAAGATGCTGGCGAAGATCGCGTCCGAGGAGGCCAAGCCGGACGGGCTGCGTCTCATAGTGCCGGGGAGCGAGCGGGACCTGCTCGCGCCGATGCCGGTGCGGATCCTGCCGGGGGTGGGTCCGGCTACGGGTGACCATCTGCGGCGGGCCGGGATGACGACGGTCGCGCACCTGGCGGAGGCGGGCGAGGACGAGCTCGTACGGCTGCTGGGGAAGGCGCACGGGGCGTCGCTGCACCGGATGGCTCAGGGGCTCGACGACCGGCCCGTGGTGGCCGAGAGGGACGCGAAGTCCGTGTCGGTCGAGGACACCTTCGACGTCGACCTGCACGACCGGGTGCGGGTGCGGTCGGAGGTGGAGCGGCTGGCGGACCGGTGCGTGGAGCGGCTGCGGGGGGCCGGGCGGTCGGGGCGGACCGTGGTGCTCAAGGTGCGGAGGTTCGATTTCTCGACGCTGACGCGGTCGGAGACCCTGCGGGGGCCGACGGATGATCCGGGGGTGGTGCGGGAGGCGGCTGCAAGGCTGCTGGAGGGGGTGGACACGACGGGCGGTGTGCGGTTGCTGGGGGTGGGGGTGACGGGGCTCGCGGACTTCACGCAGGAGGATCTCTTCGCGCAGGCGGCGCGGGACGCCGAGGCCGCTGGGGCTGAGGGAGGGGGTTCGGTGGCGGGTGATGCCGGTGAGGCCGAGGTGGAGGTGGTGGCTCCGGAGCCGGTGGAGGTGCCTGAGGAGGCGGCCGGGGAGCGGCGGTGGCTGGCCGGGCACGACGTGTGGCATGCGGAGTACGGGGCGGGGTGGGTGCAGGGGAGTGGGGTGGGGCGGGTGACGGTGCGGTTCGAGGAGCCGGGGTCGGTGGGGGCGGGGCGGGTGCGGACGTTTCGGGTGGATGATCCGGGGTTGGAGGTCGGGGAGCCGTTGCCGTTGGTGGGGCGGGGCGGGGTGGTGGGTGACCTGCGGTCGGGCTGAGGGGGCTTGTCCTGCGCGCAGGGGGCTCCGTTCTGCACGGCGGGATGGGGGGGGCGGGGTGGATTCGTGCTGCGGTGCGGGTGGGGTGAGCGGTGCCTCGGTGCGCCTCCGGCGGGCTGCCCCGGTTCCGCCCCTTCACCTCAAGCGCTGGCCGCGCGGCTGTCCCGGAGATGTGCGGGTGCGTGGGGGCTGGGCGCGCCCGCGCGGCGGAGCCGCACAGTGTTACAGCCCCGCGCCCCTCACGGGGCGTGCCCTAGCGGGGGAGGTGGAGGCCGTAGTGGTGGTAGAGCTGGAGTTCCTGTTCGGGGGAGAGGTGGCGGCCGACGCCGAAGTCGGGGGCGTCGCGGATCAGGGCCTTCTCGAAGGGGATGCGGAGGGTGTCGTCCTCCAGGCGGCTGGGTTCGAGGGGGACGAAGGCGTCGCGGGAGAAGAGGCCCGTGCGCAGGGCGGCCCATTCCGGGACGCCGGTGGCGTCGTCCAGGTAGACCTCGTCCACCGTTCCGATCTTGGTGCCGTTGCGGTCGAAAGCCTTGCGGCCGATCAGGCTGCGCGGATCGATGTCGGTCTGCACGGTCCCTCCAACTGGTCGCAACTGCGGGGTGAATCCCCGTAAAGCACTACGAAAGAGCAGAATTGCGAGGCTGGCCACTTGAGGGATGGGTGGGAGAGTGCGCTGGTAGGCTGACGGAGGCTGCTGACCCTGTGCGGGAGAGTCCTCCGAGTGGATGTCGGAGGCGCCGAAGGAGCAACTCCTCCCCGGAATCTCTCAGGCCCCTGTACCGCACGGACGAGGTCACTCTGGAAAGCAGGGCGGGTGGCGGAATCGGCGCAGGCCGGTGCGTGACCTTTCCTCACCGACGGTGAAAGTCGGAGTGCTGTTCGTGGCGCTCCGGTGAAGCTCTCAGGTTGAGATGACAGAGGGGGAGGCCGTCCGGGTACCCGTGTCGTGGTGCCCCTCGCAGGTCGTGTCGGACCAGGAGGCCTTCCGCAGATGACTGCCAACCGTCGTATTCCGCTCGTAGAGCTTGAGCGTGGCATTCCCTTTGAGCAGCGTCACATCGGCCCTGATGGGGAAGCTCAGGCCAAGATGCTCGCGCAGGTCGGCTACGGGTCGCTCGACGAGCTGACCGCCGCCGCGGTGCCGGACGCCATCAAGAACGCCGAGGCGCTGGGTCTCCCGGACGCGCGCACCGAGGCCGAGGTGCTGGCTGAGCTCCGTACGCTCGCCGACCGCAACCAGGTGCTGGCCCCGATGATCGGGCTGGGGTACTACGGGACCTTCACTCCGCCGGTCATCCTGCGCAACGTCATGGAGAACCCGGCCTGGTACACGGCGTACACGCCGTACCAGCCGGAGATCTCGCAGGGGCGGCTCGAAGCGCTGCTCAACTTCCAGACGATGGTGGCCGAGCTGACCGGGCTGCCGACGTCGGGGGCTTCCCTGCTCGACGAGGGCACCGCCGCCGCCGAAGCCATGTCGCTCGCGCGGCGGGTGGGCAAGGTGAAGAACGGGGTGTTCCTGATCGATGCGGAAACGCTTCCGCAGACCGTTGCCGTGATCCAGACACGGGCCGAGCCGACCGGCGTGGACGTTGTCGTCGCCGACCTGAGTGACGGCATTCCGGCAGAGATCGCCGAGCGCGGTGTGTTCGGCGTGCTGCTCCAGTACCCGGGTGCTTCCGGTGTGGTGCGGGACATCAAGCCGGTGATCGATGCCGCGCACGAGCTGGGCGCGATCGTCACCGTCGCCGCTGATCTGCTGGCGTTGACGCTGCTGACGTCGCCGGGTGAGCTCGGGGCCGACATCGCGGTCGGTACGACGCAGCGGTTCGGCGTTCCGATGGGCTTCGGCGGGCCGCACGCCGGGTTCATGGCCGTGCGGGACAAGTTCGCGCGCAGCCTCCCGGGGCGCCTCGTGGGCGTGTCGGTGGACGCGGACGGGAACAAGGCGTACCGGCTGGCGCTGCAGACGCGTGAGCAGCACATCCGTCGTGAGAAGGCGACGAGCAACATCTGTACGGCGCAGGTGCTGCTGGCCGTCATGGCCGGGATGTACGCCGTCTACCACGGGCCCGAGGGGCTGAAGGGGATCGCGCGGCGTACGCACCGCTACGCGTCGATCCTGGCCGAGGGGCTGACGGCCGGTGGCGTCGAGGTCGTGCACGGCACGTACTTCGACACGCTGACCGTACGGGTTCCGGGCAGGGCCGACGAGGTCGTCGCCGCCGCGCGCGAGAACGGTGTGAACCTCCGCCGCGTCGACGGCGACCTGGTGTCCGTGGCGTGTGACGAGACCACCGCGCGGGCTCAGGTCGCCGCCGTGTGGGCCGCGTTCGGGGTCGAGGGCGACATCGTCGCGCTGGACGGGACCGTCGGCGAGGCGCTGCCCGAGGGGCTGCTGCGCACGGACGCGTACCTTACGCACCCCGTCTTCCACCAGCACCGCTCCGAGACGGCGATGCTGCGCTACCTGCGCAAGCTCGCCGACCGGGACTACGCGCTGGACCGGGGCATGATCCCGCTGGGTTCGTGCACGATGAAGCTGAACGCGACGACCGAGATGGAGCCGGTGACCTGGCCCGAGTTCGGGCAGATCCACCCCTTCGCGCCGGTCGACCAGGCCGCCGGTTATCTGACGCTCATCCGTGAGCTGGAGGAGCGGCTCGCCGAGGTCACCGGGTACGACGCGGTGTCGATCCAGCCCAACGCCGGTTCGCAGGGTGAGCTGGCCGGTCTGCTGGCGGTGCGGGCGTTCCACCGGGCGAACGGCGACGAGCAGCGGACCGTCTGTCTGATTCCGTCGTCGGCGCACGGGACCAACGCGGCGAGCGCGGTCATGGCCGGGATGAAGGTCGTGGTCGTGAAGACCGCGGACGACGGCGAGGTCGACGTCGAGGACCTGCGGGCGAAGATCGAGCAGTACCGCGACGAGCTGTCGGTGCTGATGATCACGTACCCGTCCACGCACGGTGTCTTCGAGGAGCACGTCGCGGACATCTGCGCGACCGTGCACGAGGCCGGCGGGCAGGTGTACGTCGACGGGGCGAACCTGAACGCGCTGGTGGGGCTGGCGAAGCCGGGCAAGTTCGGCGGCGACGTCTCGCACCTGAACCTGCACAAGACCTTCTGCATCCCGCACGGCGGCGGCGGTCCCGGCGTCGGTCCGGTCGGTGTGCGCGCGCACCTCGCGCCGTACCTGCCCAACCACCCGCTCCAGCCGTCCGCCGGGCCCGAGGCGGGCGTCGGGCCGATCTCCGCCGCGCCGTGGGGGTCCGCCGGGATTCTGCCGATCTCGTGGGCGTACGTACGGCTCATGGGCGGTGAGGGCCTGAAGCGGGCCACACAGGTGGCGGTGCTGGCCGCGAACTACATCGCGAAGCGGCTGGAGCCGCACTACCCGGTGCTGTACACGGGACCGAACGGTCTCGTCGCGCACGAGTGCATCGTGGACCTGCGTCCGTTGTCGAAGGCGACGGGTGTCAGTGTCGACGACATCGCGAAGCGGCTCATCGACTACGGCTTCCACGCGCCGACCATGTCGTTCCCGGTGGCCGGGACGCTCATGATCGAGCCGACGGAGAGCGAGAACCTGTACGAGCTGGACCGGTTCTGCGACACGATGATCGCGATCCGGGGCGAGATCGAGAAGGTCGCGGCGGGCGAGTGGCCGGCCGAGGACAACCCGCTCTGCAACGCCCCGCACACGGCGGCAGCGCTCGGCGGTGCGTGGGAGCACCCGTACAGCCGCGAGGAGGCCGTGTTCCCGGCCGGGGTTTCGGCGGCGGACAAGTACTGGCCGCCGGTGCGCCGGATCGACGGTGCGTTCGGCGACCGCAATCTGGTCTGCTCGTGCCCGCCGATGGACGAGTACGACAACTGAGCGGTGAAGCCCGGCAGTTGACATGAGTGGGGGCCGGTTCGGAGTGGAAACTCCGGGCCGGCCCCTTCGTCGTACGTCCTGTTCCTGGCGTACGCCGACTGTGTCAGGTCGTGCGGTCGGCTAGGCAGCGGTGGCCACGTCCAGTGGGCGGTGCGGTGCGATGATCTGCCCGTTCGGCAGGAGTTCGCCGGTGTCCTCGAAGAGGAGGACGCCGTTGCACAGCAGGCTCCAGCCCTGCTCCGGGTGGTGCGCCATCGGATGGGCGGCCTCCCGGTCTGCGGATTCGGCGGTCGGGCAGGGTGGCTGGTGCTGGCACATGGATGGGTTCTTTCGCTGCGTGGTGGTCGAGAAGGTGTTCCTGCGGCTCGAATCGGTATTCATGGCCGCCCCCCGTATCAGTTGGTCCGGTCCCAGTGTTGCCCTACGGGCGTCGATCCGCAGGGATTTCACGGCAGCTCTTCCTACTGAACAAGGACGCGTCACCCGTGCGGACGGTTCAGCTCAACTGTCCCCTCTCTTCGGGTGGTTCGGGGTGGCCCGGGTGGGCTACTCCGGATGGGGCATCCGGGCGCAGCGACGCCCCGCGCCGTCGGGCAGGGGGCGCGGGGCGTCGTACGGAGAGAGTACGGAGGCGGGCGGAGGGCTCAGGCGGGCTGGCTCAGGAGCGGAGACGCCTTCGGGGCCGGTGCGGGAGCGAGACGCAGGGCCAGGGTGGGCATCAGGTCGGCGACCGTGCAGGGGCGGTGCGCGCAGATGCCGGGTGGTGCGGGCGCCAGGGGGATCAGTACGTCGGAAGGGGCGGGGGCGCCGGTCGAGGCGTCGGCGGTGGGGTCGCCGTGCAGCCACAGGGTCAGCATGTAGAGGGCGGGGATGGACAGCAGGCGCGGCTGGCAGTCGGCGGCGAGCGACTCGGCCTGGCGCAGCGCGCGTTCGGTGGAGCTCAGATAGGGGCCTTCGAGGAAGTGCGAGAAGGTCCAGCCGTCGGGGGTGAGCACGGTGTCGGCGGCGGCCACCGCGCGGTCGCCGCTGCGGATGAGGAACCGCCAGCCGGTGAGCCGGGTGCGGCACGGGCCGTCGCCGGGGGCGGGCTGGTCCAATACGTGGACGGGGAGCGGGAGTTCGGGCTTGTGCGGGCCCTTCAGGGCACGCAGGGCCGGGGTGCGGGCCTCGCGGACGGCAGTGGGGGAGCCGAGTGCCGCGAGGACGCTGCGCAGGGCGGGCGCGGGAGCCGGGGGTACGTGCAGCGGCATGGTGGGACGCCTCTCGCTCGGGAGACACGGTGGAGCCTGGGCGGTGCGGACGGCGCTGTCAGCGGTGCGGGGCCGGAGGGGGCCTTGGGCGAGAGCCCGGCGTCAACTCTCCGCCTCGTTCGCGGAGTTTATACGACACGTGTTCACACGAAGTTTCCGCTAGTCGTCGTGGATATTGCACGCAAGGCCGTATCCAGTCTTTTTGGACGGAGGTGTGGTGGAGGGAAAGGCGCTGGTATTCGGTGCGACTGCCGGATCGGGGCAGGTATTTCGCCCTGGGTGCGGTCGGCCTGAACTCGTCGGCGTTTTGGACCACAGTGGTGAGGGTGGTAACGGCGATCTGCGTCATGCCTGCGGAATGTGCCCCGAGGAATGTACGGCGAGCCTCCTGTGCGCCGGTCGTGCGCGGGGCGTTATGGATCAGTCCGCCGGGGCATCATCGACCGTGAACCACAGGTCGCAGCGGTCGTGCCGCGGGCTGCCCCGGCTGAGGAAGGACGGTCCGATGGGTGAGAAGGTCGTGGCAGACGGATTTGATCTGTCGGACCGGCAGAGGTACCGGCACAAGCTCCACCAGTGTCTGGAGGGGCTCGGGAGGTTGCTGAAGGAGAAGCAGTTCGACCGGCCGAAGAATCTCATGGGGCTGGAGATCGAGCTGAATCTCGCGGGGCCCGACGGACTGCCGAAGATGATGAATGCCGAGGTGCTGGAGCGCATTGCGAGCCGGGATTTCCAGACGGAACTCGGGATGTTCAACCTTGAGGTCAATATCGTTCCGCACCGGTTGGGCGGAAGGGTTCTCGATCAATTGGCGGAGGAACTGCGGACGGGGCTCGGATATGCCCATCGCAAGGCCGCCGAGGTCGATGCGGGGATCGTGATGATCGGGATTCTGCCCACGTTGGGGCGGGACGATCTGGTGCATGCCAACCTGTCGGACGTGGACAGGTACGAGCTGCTGAACGAGCAGATCGTGACGGCCAGGGGCGAAGCCTTCCAGCTGGACATCGAAGGCGTGGAGCGGTTGACGTGCACGTCGGAGTCGATCGTGCCCGAGTCGGCCTGTACGTCGGTGCAGTTGCATCTCCAGGTAACGCCGGGGCGGTTCGCGGACGTGTGGAACGCGGCACAGGCGGTGGCCGGGGCGCAGATCGCGGTGGGGGCCAACGCCCCGTTCCTGTTCGGGCAGGAGCTGTGGCGGGAGTCGAGGCCGCCGCTGTTCACGCAGGCGACCGACACCAGGCCGCCGGAGCTGATCGCGCAGGGGGTGCGGCCGCGTACCTGGTTCGGGGAGGGGTGGGTGGAGTCGGCGTACGAGTTGTTTGAAGAGAACCTGAGGTACTTCCCGGCGTTGCTGCCGATCTGTGATGAGGAGGACCCGCTGCGGGTGCTGGACGACGGTGGGGTGCCGCAGCTGAAGGAGATGGTGCTGCACAACGGGACCGTGTACCGGTGGAACCGGCCGGTGTACGGGATCGCGGACGGGGTGCCGCACCTGCGGGTGGAGAACCGGGTGTTGCCCGCGGGGCCGACGGTGACCGATGTGATCGCCAATGCGGCCTTCTACTACGGGCTGGTACGGGCGCTCGCCGAGGATTCCCGGCCGGTGTGGCGGCGGATGGCGTTCGAGGACGCGGAGGCGAACTTCGACGCGGCGTGCCGGTACGGGATCGAGGCGGAGATGGTGTGGCCGCGGGCCGGGCGGGGCGGGGGTGTTCAGAAGGTGTCGGCGGTGAAGTTGGTGCGGGAGGAACTGTTGCCGCTTGCCTCGGCGGGGCTGGACGCGTGGGGGGTGGAGGCGGCGGACCGGGACCGGTATCTCGGGGTGATCGAGGAGCGGTGCCGGAGGAGGGTGAACGGGGCTTCCTGGCAGGTGGATACGTATCACCGGGCGGTGGAGGCGGGGTTGGGGAGGGAGGCGGCGCTGGCGGCGATGACGCGGAGGTATGGGGAGTTGATGTGGGGTGGGGAGCCGGTGCATTTGTGGCCGGTGGGGTTTCCGGGGCCTGGTTGAGGGGTGGGCGGGGCTCCCTTGGTGGGGGTGGGGCGGTGCCTGGGGTGGGCGGGGGTGCTCCGGTGTAGGGCGGGGCGCTCCGGGGTGGGCCCGGAGCGAGGGGGCCGCCCCCTTGCCCGCCCGTTCCGCCCCCGGGGGGCGGCCCCGCCGCCCAAGGAGGCTGGGCGGAAGCGGCGCCCAAGGAGGCTGGGCGGAGGCGGCGCCCAAGGGGGCTGGGCGGAAGCGGCGCCTAAGGGGGCTGGGCGGAAGCGGCGCCTAAGGGGGCTGGGCGGAAGCGAAGCCCAAGGGGGCTGGGCGGAAGCAGAGCCCAAATGGGGGGTGGGGGGTGTGAGCGATTGCCCATGGTGGGGGGCGGGAGAGGATGGGGGTGACATGTAGAGGTTTGAGTGCAAGGGGATGTGGGCGGATGGCTGAGGTGGCTTCTGGGGGGTCGGTGCAGGAGGGGCAGGTGGGCCTCAGCAGGCGGGTGTTGGGGACCGAGTTGGTGATTGTGCTGGCTCTGTCGCTCGGGGCCAGTGGGGTTTCGGCGCTGATTCGGTTCGTCGGGGCGTTGACCCGGCCGGGTGGGCTGAAGGATCAGGCGGCGAACCTGAATTCTTCCGCTGCGCCCGGGAGGCCGTGGCTGGATCTGACGTGGCAGTTGTTCGGGATCTCGACGGCGCTGGTGCCCGTGGCGCTCGTCGCGTACCTGCTGCTGAGGGAGGGGAGCGGGCTGCGCCAGATCGGGTTCGACCGGTTGAAGCCGTGGTCGGACCTGGGGCGCGGGACGCTGGTCGCGGCGGGAATCGGGAGTGCCGGGCTCGCCTTCTACCTCGTGATGAACGCGGCCGGGTTCAACCTCACGGTGGTCCCTGAGTCGCTGCCCGAGGTGTGGTGGAAGTACCCCGTGCTCGTTCTGTCGGCGATCCAGAACTCCGTTCTGGAGGAGGTCATCGTCGTCGGGTACGTGCTGCGCAGGCTGGGGCAGTTGGGATGGACGCCGATGGCGGCGCTGATCGCGAGCTCCGTGCTGCGTGGGTCGTACCACCTGTACCAGGGGATCGGCGGCTTCATCGGGAACGTCGTGATGGGCGTCGTCTTCGTCCTGCTGTACCGGAAGTGGGGGCGGGTGGGGCCGCTGGTGGCGGCCCACGCGCTGCTCGACATCGGGGCGTTCGTGGGGTACGCGGTGCTGGCCGGGAAGGTGGGCTGGCTGCCCACCCTCTGAGGGGATGGCCGGGTCAGGGGGAGACGAGCAGTTCGGACTCCAGGACGGTGACCGCATGGCCCGTGAGGTGGGTGCGGTCGCCTTGCAGGGACGTACGGACGAGGCCGGTACGGCGGCCGCCCTGGAAGCCGGTGAGTTCGGTGCGGCCGAGGCGCTCGGACCAGAACGGGGCGAGGGCCGTGTGGGCGCTGCCCGTCACCGGGTCCTCGTCGATGCCGTACGCGGGGAAGAAGCAGCGGGAGACGAAGTCGTACCCCCGCGCCGGGTCCTCGGCGAGCGCGGTGGCGATGACACCCCGGCGGGAGAGGGCGGCCAGGGCCTTCAGGTCGGGGGCGAGGTCGCGGATCTCCTTCTCGCTGGTGATTTCGACGAGGAGGTCGCCGACCTGGTCGCCCGTGTAGAGGACCGTGAGGGGTTCCGTGCCGAGGGCTTCGGCCAGGCCGTCGGGGGCCTCGGTCGGCAGGAGCGGGGCGGTCGGGAAGTCCAGGGTGTGGGAGCCGTCGGCGTTCGGGGCGGCGGTGAGGATGCCGCTGCGGGTGGAGAAGTCGACGGGACCGGTCGTGAGGCCCGTGGTGCGCAGGACGTGCGCGGTGGCCAGGGTGGCGTGGCCGCACATGGTGACCTCGTCGGTGGGGGTGAACCAACGAAGGGCCCAGAGCGGGCTGCCCCCCGTGGGCGGGAGGGGGTGCGCGAAGGCGGTCTCGGCGAGGTTGAGCTCGGCGGCGACGTACTGGAGCCAGGAGTTCTCGGGGAAGGCGGTGGCGTCCTCCAGGAGCAGGATGGCGGCGGGGTTGCCGTGGAAGGGGACGGAGGTGAAGGCGTCGACTGTGCGGATCTGCATGGGGGGAGCGTACGGAGGCGGGTGTGGGGGTCGGCATGGCCAATCCAGGGCGGGTGGACTGGGGATGGGGCTCAAGTGGGTTGGTTCGTATGGGTGATTGAGGGGCATGGGTGGTGAGTTCGGGGGGTTAGGGTGCTTCGGTCGTTGTTGGGGTCGAGGAGGCGTTGTGGCGGTATTTATGTTGCAGTTGGCGGAGGGTGTCGACGATGTGGTCGAGGCGCGGGCGGCGGGGCGGACCGCGTCCGGGGAGATCGTGCTGGAGTCTGCGGATGAGCGGGGGAATCCTGTGCGGATCAGGACTTATCGGGCGGATGCGGTGACGGCGGTGTTTCGGCGGGGGCCTGGGGATTCGGGGAGTTACGGGTGGATTCCCCAGCCGGTGAGTGGGACGTGGTGGTGTTACTGAGAGCGGGGTGCGGATGGGTGGGTGGTCGCGGTGCGTTCCGGGGGCTCCGCCCCCAGGCCCCCGCCCGCCTTCTGCGGGCTGAGCCCCCTGCCCCGCCCCTGAAGGGGCGACTAGAGTGGGGGTCTTTGTGCCCGAGGGGCGCGGTATTCCTACGGAAACGGCTTCATGTTCTCCCTGCTCACGCTCCGCCCCTCCCGCCCAGACTGGCTGGCCTCCCCGCAGGTGTTCCGTACCGAGGTGCTCGGCGGACTCGTGGTCGGGCTGGCGCTGATTCCGGAGGCGATCTCGTTCTCGGTGATCGCGGGGGTCTCGCCGAGCGTCGGGCTCTTCTCCGCCGTGACGATGGCCGTGGTGATCTCGGTGGTCGGCGGGCGCAAGGCGATGATCTCGGCGGCGACGGGGGCCGTCGCGCTGGTGGTGGCGCCGTTGAACAAGGAGTACGGGCTCGGGTACCTCGTGGCGGCCGTCATCCTGGGCGGGCTGATGCAGGTGGCGCTGGGGGCGCTCGGAGTCGCGCGGCTGATGCGGTTCGTGCCGCGCAGCGTGATGGTGGGATTCGTCAACGCGCTGGCCATCTTGGTGTTCATGGGGCAGTTTCCCGAGCTGACCGGGGTGCCCTGGATGGTGTATCCGCTGGTCGTGGGCGGGCTGGTGCTCACCGTGCTGGTTCCCAAGGTGACGAAGGCCGTGCCCGCACCGCTGGTGTCCATCGTGATTCTGACGCTGATCACGGTCGGGGCGGGCATCGCCGTGCCGACCGTGGGGGACCGGGGCGCGTTGCCCTCGTCGCTCCCCGTGCCGGGGCTGCCGGACGTGCCGTTCACGACGGACATGCTGAGCACCATCGCTCCGTACGCCTTCGCGCTCGCGCTCGTGGGGCTTCTGGAGTCGCTGATGACGGCGAAGCTGGTGGACGACGTCACGGACACGCACTCGAACAAGACCCGTGAGTCGATCGGTCAGGGCATCGCGAACATCGTCACGGGGCTGCTCGGCGGCATGGGCGGGTGCGCGATGATCGGCCAGACGATGATCAACGTGAAGGTGTCGGGTGCGAGGACCCGGCTGTCGACCTTCCTGGCGGGGGCGTTCCTGCTGGTCCTGTGTCTGCTGCTGGGGCCGGTCGTCTCGGAGATCCCGATGGCGGCGCTGGTGGCGATCATGGTTCTGGTGTCGGCGGCGACCTTCGACTGGCATTCCGTGATGCCGAAGACACTGCGTCGGCTGCCGCTCGGCGAGACGCTCGTCATGCTGATCACCGTCGTGTGCGTGGTGGCCACCCACAACCTGGCGGTCGGCGTCGTCGTCGGTTCCGTCAGCGCGATGGTGATCTTCGCGAAGCGGGTGGCACACCTGGCGGACGTGGAACGGGTGGTGGAGGGGGAGGGAGTCACGTACACCGTCACCGGGGAGTTGTTCTTCGCCTCGTCGAACGACCTCGTCTTCCAGTTCTCGTACAAGGACGATCCCGCGGACGTGGTGATCGACCTGTCCCGCGCGCACATCTGGGACGCCTCGACGGTCGCCGCGCTCGACGCCGTGGAGGCGAAGTACGAGCGGTACGGGAAGACGGTCACGCTGAAGGGGCTCAACGGGCCGAGTGCGGCGATGCACGGGAAGCTGGCGGGGCGGCTCGGATAGACCTTCGCGGGCCCCCGGCGTCAGGCGGCTGGCGTCAGGCGGTCGGCGTCGCCAGTCCGCGGAGTGATTCGGTGAGGGCCGTCGTCGCGGAGTCCTTGAGCTTTCCCGCCATCAACGACACGGCCGAGCCCGTGAATTCACCGTCGATACGGGCCACGGTGGCGCCCGAGTCGGCAGGTGTCAGCGAGTAGCGCATCGCCAGGCTCACCCCCATCGGGCCCTTGCCGCGCACGGCGAGGAGCCGGTCCTCCACCAACTCCTCGACGGTCCAGTCGACTTCGGCGGGGAAGCCCATCAGCTTCATGTTCTCCCGGTACGTCGACCCCACCGCGAGGGTGCCGGGGCCGCCGTTCGGGAAACTGGTGTGCATCGCGTTCCACCGGTCGTACGCGGTGAAGTCCGTCAGGCGGGACCAGAGCGCGCCCGGAGTTGCTTCGATGCGTGCCTCTGCGCTGACCTCGGCCATTGGGTTCGTCCCTTCCGCGGGGAATCCTGCTCGATGTCGCGGAACGTAGCCGCAGGGCCTCGAACATTCAATACTGACGAACTGTCAGATGGGGTGGGGTGGGCGGGAGCGGCTCCCCGGAGGTGTTCTGGTGCCGTTCGGTGCCCTTCTCAGGGAAGTTTCATCCGATCTCCTCCGCAAGGAGGAGGGGGTGAGAGGCCGTGCCCAACTCCGGTGGGACGCCAAGATGCTCCCCCGCGCGGATGACCGCGCCGGGGTGCGGGTGATGGGGTGAAGACGTGCACCTTCCCGCCCGACCTCCTTCCGGATCGACCGGTTCTTCCGGTACTTCCGCTGCCGGAGGCGTCGTCCACCCGCGCGCAGACATCGAGGCCAGGCTCACCGCAGAGCTGGCCGCGGTGGTCGCAGGTGCGCGCCGTCGGGCCGTCCGGGACGGCGACCGCCAGATCGACACCGCCCATCTGCTGCACTCGCTGCTGGAGGCCGACCCCGACGTGCGCGAGGTCTTCGAGGGCGGCGCGCAGCTCGCCCGTGTCCTCGGCTATCTCGTGCAGCGCAGCATCGGGTACGGGCTGCGCTGGCAGGCCAGGGTCGAGGGTGCACCCCTGGCGACGCCCGTGACCGGCTGGTCGCCCGCAGCGGTGCGCGCCATGGAGGCCGCCCTCGCGCGGGCGGCGGTGCGCGAGGATCCCCGCGCCGGTGGCATAGACCTCCTTTCCGCGCTTGCGGGCGACCCTGACTGCCGGGCGGTCGAGGTGCTGCGGCATGCGGGCGTCGACCCGGAGGGGCTGGCGGGGAGCCCGTGGGTGGGGTCCCGTACGGCCTGACGGGTCGGTCGGCGACCTGCCCGATGCGGCGTGTCACGTCGGTTGCGTACAGCGGAAAACCCTTGCGGTTGTGGCCTTTTGGGGCGGTTTGCCGGGCTTCCGTCTCGACAGGTGTGACACAGGTGACGGTCCTGACCCCACCTGACATGATGTGCCGATGCACGCTCAGGGAAGGAGTGTCGGCCTCGGTCTCGCCCTGGTCTCGGCACTCGCATTCGGTGGTTCAGGTGTCGCGGCCAAGCCGCTGATCGAGGCGGGGCTCGACCCGCTGCACGTGGTGTGGCTGCGGGTGGCGGGGGCGGCGCTCGTGATGCTGCCGCTCGCCTGGCGGCACCGGGCGCTCGTGCGCCGCAAGCCGGTACTGCTCGCCGGGTTCGGCCTGCTCGCCATCGCCGGAGTCCAGGGCTTCTACTTCGCCTCGCTGTCGCGGATTCCGGTCGGGGTCGCCCTGCTCATCGAGTACCTCGCGCCCGCGCTGGTGCTCGGCTGGGTGCGGTTCGTGCAGCGCAGGCCGGTGACGCGGGCGGCAGCCGTGGGCGTGGTGCTCGCGGTCGGCGGCCTCGCGTGCGTGGTCGAGGTGTGGGCGGGGCTCAGCTTCGACGCCCTCGGGCTGCTGCTCGCGCTCGGCGCGGCCTGCTGCCAGGTCGGGTACTTCGTGCTGTCCGACCAGAGCGGCGAGGGCGACGACGCGGTCGATCCGCTGGGCGTCATCGCGTACGGACTGCTCGTCGGCGCCGGTGTCATGACGGTGATCGCGCAGCCGTGGAACATGAGGTGGGGCATCCTGGGCGGCGCCGTCGACATGGGCGGCAGCCAGGTCCAGGCGTGGGCGCTGCTCGGCTGGGTCGTGCTGATCGCGACCGTCGTCGCGTACGTCACCGGGGTGAAGTCCATTCGGAGGCTGTCGCCGCAGGTGGCCGGGGTGCTGGCCTGTCTGGAGGCGGTCATCGCGACGGTGGCGGCCTGGGTGCTGCTGCGCGAACACCTGTCGACGCCGCAGATCGTGGGCGGGGCCGTGGTGCTGATCGGCGCGTTCATCGCGCAGTCGTCCACCCCGAAAGCCCCGAGCGAGGGGCCGGTGGCGGGCGGTGTCCCGGACGCGGGAGAAGGCGGCCGCGACGGCGACATCACCGACACTGAGGGTGCGTTGTCGGCCGGGCGGACCTCCCCGTAGGGGGCGGTCATGTTGAGCGTACGCGTACTTCCGCCCCTCGCCGCTTTCCAGCGCGCGGGGCCGCAGGGCCTGTCCGGCGGCCAGGTCCGAGGACCGAAGGACCCCGGGGATGCCCCGGGGTGGCGGCCGCCCTGGTGTTCGCGGTCAGGGACCTCGGTCCGCTGTCGCTGTCGTTCTGGCGGTGTGCCTGCTGACGTTCGCGCGGCGGGGGGCCTTGGCGGCGTAGCGCTGCTGCGAGCGGCCCCGCTCAGAGAGTGGTGAGGTAGGCGGGGAGGGGGACGGCCGGGTCGAGGTCGTCGGCGGGGATCGGGGCGCCGTGGCCGCGGGTGAGGGGGACGACTCCGGTC
Source organism: Streptomyces sp. NBC_00237 (assembly GCF_026342435.1). NCBI lineage: Bacteria > Bacillati > Actinomycetota > Actinomycetes > Kitasatosporales > Streptomycetaceae > Streptomyces > Streptomyces sp. NBC_00237. The sequence continues at coordinate 28,716 of NZ_JAPEMT010000005.1, forward strand.
CAGTGCGGGAGGGTCGCGTCCTCGGGCTCGTCGTTCGGGCCGCCGGTACGGATCTTCGCCGACACTTCGTCAAGATCCAGGCGCAGTACGGCTGTCGCGGCCAGCTCCTTGGCGTTCGCGGGGCGCGAGTCGCGGGAGCGGCCGGGGACGACGTGGTCCACGAGGGCGTCGAGGGCGATGCGCCGTTCCTCCTCGTCGACGACCGGGCGCGCGGTGCCGTGCACGACGACGGAGCGGTAGTTGATGGAGTGGTGGAAGGCGGAGCGGGCCAGCACGAGACCGTCCACGTGGGTGACGGTCAGGCAGACCTCGATGCCCGGGGCCTCCTCCGTGCGCCCGGCGGCCCGCAGCGGGCGCGATCCGGTCGAGCCGTGCACGTACAGGCTGTCGCCGATCCGCCCGTAGAGCGTGGGCAGGACGACGGGTGCGCCGTCGCGGACGAAGCCGAGGTGGCAGACGTACGCCTCGTCCAGTATCGAGTGCACCAGTTCACGGTCGTAGGAGGCGCGTTCGGGGGAGCGGGTGGGGACGGTGCGGTCGGTGGGGGTGTAGGAGGCCGGGGCGGCGGGGGCGGTGGTGTCCTGCATTGCGCTCTCCATTGCACTAGTGCATACTGCGTTTTGTGCTAGGAGAGTATCGGATCAGCGGCGGACGTGCAGCAGAAATTTCCGCGAGTGTGGAGCGCGGGGTGGGGGAAGGTGCGCTCGCGCCGGGGCAACTCCTGCCGCCTATGCGGGAGTTGGCGGCCGAGCTGGGGGTGAATCCCAATACGGTCGCGTCCGCGTACCGGATGCTGCGGGAGCGCGGAGTGATCGAGACGGCCGGGCGGCGGGGGAGCCGCATCCGGGCGCGGCCCGCCGTGACGGCGCGCGAGTCGATCCGGGCGGACCTTCCCGAGGGCGTACGCGATCTGTCAATGGGCAATCCGGACCCGGCGCTGCTGCCGTCGTTGCGGGATGCGTTGGGGTGGGCCGTGGAGCGGGCGGACGCGCGGCCCGTGATGTACGGGGAGGAGACCGTCGAGCCGGAGCTGGCGCGGCTGGCCCGGGAGGGTTTCGACGCGGCAGGGGTTCCGGACGGGCCGGTGGCGGTGGCATCGGGTTCGCTGGACGCGATCGAGCGGGTGCTGGCCGTACACCTGAAGCCGGGGGACACGGTCGCGGTGGAGGATCCCGGGTGGGGGGCCATGCTCGATCTCGTGCCCGCGCTCGGACTGCGCGCTGTGCCGGTGGCGGTGGACGACGAGGGGCCGCTGCCGGGTGAGGTGGAGCGGGCCCTGCGGGGCGGGGCGAGAGCGGTCGTGGTGACGTCCCGGGCGCAGAATCCGACGGGGGCGGCGGTGAGCGCGCGGCGGGCGGCGGAGCTGCGGGAGGTGCTGGCGGGGTGGCCGACCGTGTTGTTGGTCGAGGACGACCACGGGCACGGGATCGTGGATCTGCCGGTGAACGCGCTGTCGGGTGGGCCTGCCGGTGCGCGGGCGGGTGGTGGGCCGTGGGTGTTCGTGCGGTCGGTTTCGAAGGGGTACGGGCCGGATCTGCGCGTTGCCGTGCTGACGGGTGACGCGGAGACCGTGGACCGGGTGCGGGGGAGGCAGCGGCTCGGGCCCGGGTGGGTGAGCCGACTGCTCCAGCAGGCGGTGGTGCGGTTGTGGACCTCGGGTGCGGTGGACACGGACGCGGTGGCGCGCTCGTACGGGGAGCGGCGGGACGCGCTGGTCGCGGGGCTGGCGGAGCGGGGCGTGCGGGCGTACGGGCGGAGCGGGATGAACGTGTGGGTGCCGGTGGCGGACGAGACGGGGGTGGTGGCGCGGATGCTCTATGCGGGGTGGGGGGTGGCGCCGGGGGCCCGGTTCCGGATGGCGGCGGGGGCGGGGGTCCGGTTGACCGTTTCCTCGTTGGGGGTGGAGGAGATCGGGGTGGTGGCGGATGCGGTGGCGGATGCGGTGGGGCCGGGGCCGAGGGAGGAGGGGCGGAGGTACGGGTGAGCGGGCGCGGGTGGGGGTGTTGGTGGGGTGCGGTTCAGGCCGCTGCGCGGGACCTTTCTTCTCTCTTCGCCAGGGCGTTGTGGCTGGGCGCGCCCGCGCGGCGGAGCCGCACGGTGTTACTGCCCCGCGCCCCTACGAGGGCGGCGCCTGCCAGGACGATGAGGGCGCCGACGGGGGTGTTCCAGGTGAGGTGTTCGTTGAGGAGGGTGACTCCGGCGGCGGTGGCGATCACCGGGATGAAGTAGGTGACCGTCTGCGCCGTCGTGGGCCCGACCTCACGGACCAGGTCGTACTGGATGAGCATGGCGAGGCCCGTGCCGAGTGCGCCGAGGGCGATGACGGAGAGGAGGGGGAGCAGGGGGAAGTGGGTGGGGAAGGTGGTGAAGAGGGGGGTGACCACCGCGAGTTGGGCGGTGCCGAGGAGGAGCTGGGTGCCGGTCATCGAGAGGGCCGAGTCCTTGTTGCCGCCCAGGGTGCGGCGCAGGTAGATCCAGCCGATCGGGTAGCTGAGGGACGCGAGGAGCGCCATCGCGGTGCCGGTCGGGTCGACGCCCGAGAAGCCCTGCCACGCGCCGAGCACGGTCAGTACGCCGATGAAGCCGAGGCCCAGGCCCGCGACGCGGCGGCGGGTGGGGCGGTCCTCCGAGAGCGCCACGAGGGAGAGGGCCATGCCCCACAGCGGGGAGGTGGCGTTGCAGATGCCCGCGAGCGTGGAGGGGATCGTCAGCTCGGAGTAGGCGAAGAGGGAGAAGGGGAGCGCGTTGAGGAAGAACGCGGCGACCGTGAGGTGACCCCAGGTGCGGAGGGCGCGGGGCAGGCGCTGGCGCTTCAGCGCCATGGCCGCCACCAGGACCAGGGCGCCGAAGAAGAGCCGACCGAAGGTGACCTGGAAAGGGGCGAAGCCGTGTGTGCCCACCTTGATGAAGAGGAAGCTGAAGCCCCAGATCAGGGCGAGCGCGGCGAAGCGTACGCGCCAGTCGAGCAGCGGGCGGTGAGATGGGGCGGGAGGGGAGGAGGGCGGCGCGGTGGTGCGGCTCCGGGCCGGGGTCACGAGGGTCATGAGGGTCACCATGGACCGGTTCAACCTCGTAGCACAAGCAACTTTTCGTGGCGGGACCGCGTAGCATTGCTTACATGTTGAATCTGGAGAGGCTGCGCACCCTGGACGCCCTCGCCCGGCACGGGTCGGTCAGCGGGGCGGCGGAGGGGCTGCACGTCACCACGTCCGCCGTGTCGCAGCAACTGGCCAAGCTGGAACGGGAGATCGGTGAGCCGCTGCTCGCCAAGAACGGGCGGGGGGTGCGGCTGACGGAGGCCGGTCGGCTGCTCGCCGGGCACGCGTCGGCCATCCTGTCGCAGGCGGAGCGCGCCCAGGCCGACATCGAGGCGCAGCGGGGGCGGGTCGTCGGCGATCTGACGCTGGCCGCCTTCCCGACCGCCGCCCGTGGGCTGGTGCCGACCGCGCTCGCCGGGCTGCGTGACCGTCACCCCCAACTCCGGGTGAAGATGCGGGAGATGGAACCGGATGCGGCGGTGAGGGGCGTGGTGCGCGGGGACTGTGACGTCGCCGTCGTCCTCGACTGGTACAACAAGCCGCTCTCCATGCCCGCCGGGCTCGCCAAGCGTGAACTCCTCGACGACCCGGCCGACGTCGCGATGCCGGTCGGGCATCCGCTCGCCGGGCGGGGCGAGGTGGACCTCGCGGAGTTCGCCGACGACGACTGGGTGACCTGGGCGGAGGGGGAGTTCTGCCACGAATGGCTGCTGCTGACGCTGCGGGGGGTGGGGGTGGAGCCCAGGCTCGCGCACGTGGCGGAGGAGCATGCCACGCAACTCGCGCTCGTAGAGGCCGGGTTGGGGGTGTGTGTCGCGCCCAGGCTCGGGCGGGGGCCGGTTCCGGAGGGGGTGAGTGTGGTGCCCGTACGGCATGCCATGCGGCGGCACGTGTACGCGGTGTGGCGCGCAGACGCCGACCGGCGGCCCTCGATCAGGGCGGCGGTGGAGGCGCTGGCGGCGGCGGGGGAGCGGGTGGCCAGTTAGGGGCGTCCGGCGAGGGCGCGGCCCGCAAGGGCCCTTCTGCCAGTGCCCTTCTGCCAGTGCCCTTCCGCGAGGGCTCTTCCGGGCTCAGAGGGCGGCCAGTTTGCGGAAGTCCCAGGAGGCGACGGCGTCCGGGGTCAGGCGCAGCCAGGCGTGGCGGCCGTCGTGCGGCATCTCGGCGAGGCCGAAGTACTTCTGTGTGAACATCCGCTCGGGGTCGGTGAGTTCGGGGCAGTCCTCGCCGGTGCGGGGAGCTTCGCCGACGAAGACCGCCGTGCCGGAGAGTTCGACGCCGCGCAGGTCCGCGTACTCCACGCCGTCGTCCACCACGACCGCGATCCGGGGGTCCTTGCGCAGCTGTCCCCAGCGGCGGCTGCGGGTGATCGAGTACAGCCAGAGCGAGGTGCCGTCCCACACGAACCACAGTGCGCCGATGTGCGGGGCGCCGTCCGCCGAGACCGTGGCCACCCGGCAGGTGCGCTGCTCGGTGAGGTAGGTGTCGCGCTCGGCGTCGGTCATCATGATGCGGCGGCCTCGGCGCTGGGTGTCGGTGGTGGTCATCTGGGCTCCCCTGCAAGGTGTCTGATGCTATGTCAGGTGTATGCGTCAGAAAGCATGCGGGCTCTTCCTTCGGGGCGCAATGGCCGTTAGGGTCGCGGCCCGGTCCTGGGGTGGTGGGAACTTCGGAGGGGTGTCGGGATGTCGTCGTACGAGCGGCTGGTGGCTCAGCTCGATCCGGGAACGACCGTGCTGCTCACGGTGGAGTGCCAGGAGGGTGTCGTCGGCGAAGACAGTGCGCTGCCCGAACTCGCCGCCCAGGCAAGGAAGTCGGGGGTTCTGGGGAACGTCGCCCGGCTGGTGGCGGCCGCGCACGGGGCCGGGGTGCAGGTCGTGCACGCGGTGGCCGAGCGTCGGCCGGACGGGCGCGGGGCGAGCCGTAACGCACGGTTGTTCCGGGCGGCGGAGCGGCTGCCCGTGCAGCAGATCGCGGGGACGCGAGCGGTGCGGGTGGCTGAGCCGATCGAGGTCGCGGAAGCCGACCTCGTGGTGCGGCGGCTGCACGGCCTGTCGCCGGTCGCGGGAACGGGCGTGGACGCGCTGCTGCGGAATCTGGGGTGCCGGAACGTGGTGGTGGTCGGGGTGTCGGCGAACGTCGCGGTGCCGAACGCGGTCTTCGACCTCGTGAACCTGGGGTACGGCGTGGTCGTGGCAGAGGACGCGATCGCCGGGGTCCCGGAGGAGTACGTGGCGGCCGTGGTGCGCAACTCGCTGGCGCTCGTGGCGACGGTGGCCGGGACGGGGGACGTGTGCGGGGTGTGGGGGGAGGGGCGGACGTAGCGGCGCTGGCGGTGGGCCGTCAGCAGGCCGGTGCGGCGCAGGACGGCCAGGTGGCGGGATGCCTCCGGGAGCGAGAGCTCCCAGACGCGGGCCAGTTCGCCGGTGGTGTGCGGGCCTCGGGCCAGGGTGCGCAGCAGGCACAGGCGTACGGGATGGGTGAGGGCTTCCCGGCGCAGGGTGCCCGTCTCCAGCGGCACCGGTCGTGGGAGGTCCGGTTCGGGTCCTGTACGCGGGCAGCGCCACCGCGCTCGTCGCCATCCTCGGTCCGGCTCGCGCGCTGGGCCGTACGCTCGCCCGCTTCGAGCTCTCCGCGGGACTCGGCCTCGCGGTGTTCCCGGCGGTGATCACCGCGCTGGCCCCTCACGGTCCGACGGCCCTGTGGGGCGGCCTCGCGACTGCGACGCTCCTCTCAGCCGGAGCTGTCGCCAGGGGGAAGGAGCGCCGTCAGGCGGGGTGAGGCGGGCGGTCGCGGTGAGGAACTGCTGGCGGATCTCGCCGAGGTCTCCGGCCGGGCTGTAGACGGTGAGGGCTCCCCGGGACTTCGTGAGGCGGAGTGAGTCCGGGGAGGGGGTCGTCTCGCCGTCGTGGGCGAGGAGGTCGACCTCGGTCAGGTCGTCGAGGGCGAGCCGCTCGACGCGTTCGGTGTGGAAGACCCGGGAGCGGTTCAGTGCGCCGCCGAGGGTGGAGACCGCCAGGCGGGTGCGGGCCAGGCGGGCGTCGGCGTCGACCGTACGGACGTCCAGGAGGCCCTCGTCCAGGTACGGGCGGTGGGAGGGGGCCAGGCCGTCGGGGTAGTAGTGGCCGTTGCCCGCGAACAGGAGCCAGAGCGTGCGGGGTTGGCCGTTGACGCGCAGGTGGAGGGGGGTGGCGTCGCGGAGGACGGAGAGGAGGGATACGGCTGCGGCGGGCCACTTGCCGATGCGGTCCTCCCACTGCTCGCGGCGGCGGACCAGTTCCGGGTAGAGGCCGATGCTGAAGGTGTTCACGAAGTCGGTGACGGGGGTGCCGTCGGTGCCGTCGCCCGTGCCGTCGTCCGTGCCGTCGGTCACGTGGGCCAGGTCGACGCGTACCGCTTCGCCGTGCTGGACCGCGTGCGCGGTGTCCTCGAAGGTGGCGGCGCCCGCGTCGAGGGCGAAGTGGTTGAGGGTGCCGCCGGGGAAGACGGCGAGGGGGAGGCCCGCCCGCGCCGCGCGGGAGGCCGCCGCGCTGACGGTTCCGTCGCCGCCGCAGACGCCGAGGACACCGGCCAGTTGGTTCGCCCGTACGACTGCCTTGTCGAGGATGTCGAGGAGGTCGTCGCCCTGCTCGCGGACCAGGATCTCCGCCTCGGGGAGGAGGATGCGCAGGTGCTCGTGGGCGGGGATGCGGCCCGGAACGCCTTTGCCTGAGCCCGAGTTGGCGACGATGACCAGGCCCTCGCCGTGGGGGAGCGCCGGGGCTTCGACGCGGGTGCGGCCGTCGCGTACGAAGGGCGGGCGTGGGGGCCACCAGTAGCAGGTGACGGCCGCTGCGGCGATGCCCAGGGCGCAGCCCGCGAGGACGTCACCGGGGTAGTGCACGCCGACGTACACCCGGGAGAAGGCGACGGCGGCGGCGACCGGGGCGACGAGCGCTCCGTACCGGGGGGCTTCGAGGGCGACTCCGGCGGCGAAGGCGGCGGCCGACGCGGAGTGGCCGGAGGGGAAGGAGGAGGTCCAGGGGGTTGTGGCGGGGCGGCGGACGAAGGGGACGCGGTCGGTGGCGGGTCGGTGGCGGCGGACCGCGTACTTGGCGACGACGTTGGTGGCGAGGGAGGCGAGGGCGAGGGAGCCGATGCCTCGGCGGGCGGCGCGGCGGGCTTTCGGGCCGCCGAGTGCGGCGAGGGTGGCGGCGGAGGCGAACCAGAGGCGGCCGTGGTTGGCGGCTCGGGAGAGGGCGGGGAGGGCTTGGTCGGCGCCGGGGATGTGGGCGGAGGCGATCTTGTCGAACACGGTGTGGTCGAGGTGGGTGAGGGGGTGCATGGGGCGGCCCCTTTCGGGGGGTTGGGGGCTGTGGAGCATGCCCTTTAGGGGCGCGGGGCTGTGTCACTGTGCGGCTCCGCCGCGCGGGCGCGCCCTTGAGGGGCGCGGGGAACTGCGCGGCCGGCCACGACGCGCCCGCACGTGTGCGGGACTGCCGCGCGGCGAGCGCTTTAGGTGAAGGGGTGGGTCTGGGGCGGCCCGCCGCAGGCGCACCGGGGTGCGGCGGCACCCGTCGGGCGAGGTAAGGGCGGGCGGCACCGGGGTGGGCCCGGAGCGAGGGGTGCCGCCCCCTTGCCCGCCCGTTCCGCCCCCGGGGGGCGGCCCCGCCGCCCAAGGGGACGAGGCAACGGCCCCGCCGCCCACGGGGACGAGGCGAGCCCCGCCGCCCAAGGGGGCCCGGCGCCCGAGGGGGTGGGGCGGAAGGGGAGGAAGGGATGGTCCCGCCGCCCCTGGGGGGAGGCGGGGGAGGGGAGGCCCGGCGTCCAAGGGGGTGGGGGTCAGGGGGTGGGGGTGGAGGACTGCCATTCGGTGATGTAGTCGGCGAAGATCTTGCGGAGGTGGTGGCCGATCTGGAGGTAGTCCAGGTCGTCCAGGTTCGCCAGGGAGGCGCGGACCGACCATTCCGGGCCGTCGAAGCCACCCCCGTTGAGAAGGACCACGCCGGTCTGCTCGGCCAGGCGGAACAGCGGGTCGACCGGCTCGTAGTTCTGCTCCAGGAAGTCCGCGAAAGCCTTGCCCTGGACGCGCTCGGCCTCGGCGAGGAGGTCGAGCTCGATGTAGTACGCCGCCCGCTTCGGGTCCTCCGCGATCTTCATCTGTGCGCCTTCGAGGAGGAGTTCGAGGCGGCGGTGGCAGATCGCGCGGATGCGGCGCTTGTACTCCTGGCCCTCCTCCAGCATGTCGAAGAGGGAGAAGAGGACCATCATGACCTGTTGGGGGAGGGAGAGGCCCGCGGTGTGGTTCAGGGCGACCTGGCGGGAGTCGGCGACCAGACGGTCGATGAAGCGGATCTTCTCGGGTTCCAGGGTGAGGGTGCCGTACCGCCGGGCGAGGGCGTCCTTGGTCTCCTGCGGCAGCGCGGCGATCATCTCGTCGATCACGTTGTCGTCGTGCAGGCCGATCACGCCGATGCGCCAGCCCGTCGCCCCGTAGTGCTTGGAGTACGAGTAGACCAGGAGCGTGTTGCGGGGGAGGTCGGCGGCGATCGAGCGGAACCCCTCCACGAACGTGCCGTACACGTCGTCCGTGACGATGACGAGGTTCGGGTTCGAGGTGGCGACGATCTCCTTGATCTGGTCGGTGACCCGCTGGGAGAGCGCGAGGGACGGCGGGTTGCTCGGGTTGACCAGGCAGACCATCCTGACCGAGGGGTCGGCGAGCTTGGCGACCTCCTCGGTGGGGTAGCGCCACTCGCGCACCCCGTTCTCGGCGAACATGCTGGCCGAGACGGGGACCACCTCGAAGTCGTACGTGTCGAGTTCCGGGATCTCCAGGTACGGGGTGAACTCCGGCACCATCAGCGCGATCTTGTCGCCCTTGTGGAGGATGCCGTTCTTCATGAGGGAGTCGAACAGGTAGCACATGGCCGCCGTGCCGCCCTCGGTGGCGAAGACGCTGAGGTTGTCGGCCGGGGGGTTCTTGTCGAACATCTCGTCCTGGAGGTAGCCGCGGACGACCTTCTCGCAGTGCGTCAGCATGCGGTCCGGGCTCGGGTAGTTGTCGCCGATCATCGAGTCGGCCATCTCGTGCACGAAGTCGTCCCTGACGAAGCCGAAGCGCTCCACCGCCAGGTCGAAGCTCGCCTTCAGCATCTCGATGCCGGGCAGGTCCGGATGCGTGCGCACGAAGCGCTCGAAGCGCTCGCCCGCGCCCGCCTTCTCCGGCATGCCGCCCAGGTTGTCGGCCGTCCAGACCCGGCGCGACTCGCCGAGGGCGAAGTAGCCGAGGGCGTGGAACGCCTCGCGGGGGCCGGTGGCGACCCAGTTGGGGTTGCCTCGGCCCGCGTTGAGCATGGTGCGGGCGGCCTCGCCCTTCTGGCCCGGCTTGTCCGCCTGCGCGGACTCGGCCAGCTTGATGAACTCGGCCTTCAGCTCGAAGGGGCTGAGGGAGGAGAGACGCTTCATCTCCTCGCGGCTGTACGTGGACTTGGGCATGGTGCGTCTCCGTTGCGCAGAAGGGGCGTTCAGTGGTGGAGCAGGTCGACGACCGTCAGTGATGGAGCAGGACGACGACCGCGCCCCAGATGGTCAGCAGCACGTTCCCGATGGCGTACGGGATCGTGTAACCGAGCGTGGGGATCTGGGACTTGGCGTTCTCGTTGAGGGCGCCGATCGCGGCGGTGGTGGTCTGGCCGCCCGCCAGGACGCCCATCAGGATCGGGAAGCGGATCTTCTGTACGTGATGGCCGAAGAGGAAGCCGACCAGGAGCGGGACGACCGTGGTGACCGCGCCGAAGACCAGCAGGCCCCAGCCCGCCGTGGACAGTCCGCTGGTGAAGCTGGGACCGGCGTTGATGCCGACGATCGCGACGAACATGCACAGCCCGAGTGTGTCCATCAACCACTGCGCGCCCGGCGGTACGTTGCCGAAGGTGGGGTACTTGCCGCGCAGGTAGCCGAAGACGAGGCCCATGATCAGGCCGCCGCCCGAGGTGGAGAGCGAGATCGGGACGCCGCCCATGGTGAGCGCGGGGATGCCGACGCAGCCGCCGAGGAAGATGCCGAGGCCCACCCAGATCATGTCGGTGGCGAAGGAGGTGGGGACCGGCTTCCCGATCGCCTTGCCCGCCGGGTCCACGAGGCGCTTGGGGCCGGTGAGGATGAGGGTGTCGCCGCGTTCCAGCCGGGTGCTGAGCCGGTAGGGGAACTCCGTGCCGGACCGGTACAGCTTGTCGACGTACACACCGACCATGAACGGCTCGCGCCGCAGGTCGGCGACGGTCTTGCCGAGCTGTGCCTTCTCGGAGGCGACGACGTGCAGGTGCTCGGTCTGGTAGCCCAGGAGTTCGACGTCGTCGGCCTCGCCGCCGATGTGGGTGCGGGCGTCGTACTCCACCAGGTCGCCGCGCAGTGCGCTCAGCGCGACGGTGTCGCCCTCGGCGAGGACCGTCGACTGGGACGGGGACAGAATCTGGCCGTCGCGTCTCACCTGGGTGAGGTAGATACGGCGGCCCAGTTCCTTCTGCTGGTTCTCGAAGTCCTCGACCGTGCGGCCCACGATGTCGGGGCGTTGCACGGTGTACGCGCGCAGCACGACCTCGTAGTAGCCCGCGTCCAGGTCGGGGTTGTCGTTGGGGGCGTCCATCTCCTTGGCGAGCGTGGCGCTCTCGGTGGCCAGGTCGCGGCGGTAGAGGCGGGGCAGGACGTTGGCGAGCAGCATCGCGCAGAGGATCGTGCCCAGCGGGTACGTCACCGCGTAGCCGACCGCGACGAGGTTCTCCTCCGTCTTGGCGTCGGCGCCGCTCAGCCCCGGCAGGGTGCTGATGGCGTCCTGGGCGACGCCGATCGCGGCGGACTGGGTGAGCGAGCCGCTCATCAGGCCCGCCGTCAGGCCGGGACCGTAGCCGAGCATCGCGGCGAAGCCCCACGCCACCAGCAGGCCGGTCACGCAGACGACGACCGCGTTGAGGACCTGGGGGAGCCCGTCCTTCTTGAGGCCCCGGAAGAACTGCGGACCGACCTTGTAGCCCAGGGCGAACAGGAACATGATGAAGAACAGGTCCTTCACCGTGCCGTTGACCGGCACCTTCAGCTGCGCGCCGAAGAGCAGGCCCATCACCAGGCAGCCGGTGACGGCGCCCAGTGCGATGGTCTTGTAGTGGATCTTCCCGACGAGGAAGCCGAGCGCGACCACCAGGAAGACGAGCAGTTCGGGGTGCGGCTTGAAGATGTCCCGCACCAGGAAGTCGATCATGGGTCAGGCCCCCAGGACACCGACGAGGATCGGTCCCGTCAGCGGAAGAAGGAAGTTGGAGAGGGTGTAGGTGATCGTGTAGCCGAGCATCGGCACCGAGCTCTGGGCCGTCTGGGTGATGGAGGTGATGGCCGGGGTGGAGCACTGCTGTCCGGCGATCGCACCGATCAGCAGGGGCTTCTCGATCTTCAGGAGCTTCCGGCCGACGATGAGGGAGAGCGTCGCGGGCACCAGCACCATGGCGATCCCGGCGAACGGCAGCAGTGCTCCGTACTCCTTGAGCAGCGGCCACGCCTGCGGCCCCGAGACCAGGCCCGTACAGGCGATGAACAGGGCGAGACCCATGTCCTTCAGCGTGTTCGCGGCCTGCGGCGGGAACGCGCCGAAGGTCTGCGTGCGGGAGCGGAACCAGCCGAAGAGCAGCCCGGAGATCAGGCAGCCGCCGCCGGTGCCCAGCGACATCGGGATGTCGCCCATCGTGACCACGAGCTGGCCGATCAGGGAGCCGACGACGATGCCCAGGCCCAGGTAGATGAAGTCGGTGGCGTCGTTCTTGACCACCGCGCCGATCTTGGCGACCAGCTTGGAGAGCCCGGAGCGCGCGCCGACCAGGGTCAGGACGTCGCCCCGGTGGACGACGGTGTCGGGGTTGGCGGGGAGCTGCTGGTCGCCGCGCAGGACGTCGGTGATGTAGACGCCGTCCTTGATGAACTCCGGGTGCCTGCGCTGGAGTTGGTCGATGGTCAGGCCGTCCGTCGCCTTGTCGGTCACGGCGATCTGGCGGGAGGTGAGCGGGGTGTCGAGGCCGGGGATGCCGGGGGTCTCCGGGCCGATGAGGCGGCCCGCCTCGATGGTGTTGGCCCGCCGTCCGACGATCAGGACCAGGTCGGAGAGGGTGAGGCGGAGGTTCGGGGCGGCCGGGTAGACCTTGCTGCCCCGCTTGACCGCCTCGACCGTGATGCGTCCGTCGAGGCCCGACTCCAGGTCGCTGACGGTGCGGCCGTCCGCGTGCGTCACCAGGTACGTACGTCCGACCAGGCCGGGCAGCGCGGCCCGCTCGTCGGACTCCAGGCCGCCCTGACCGCCGCCGCCGCGCATCTTCTCCCACAGCTCGCGGGAGGCGTCGGCCAGGTTGATGCGCATCAGCATCGGCATGATCTGGCTGGTGTAGAGCACGATCGTGATCAGGCCGAAGAGGTAGCAGACCGTGTACGCGGTGGCGACGTGGCCCTGGTACTGGGTGATCTGGTCCGGTGTCAGGTTGCCGAGCTTGCCGATGGCCTCGGTCGCGGTGCCGACGACCGCGGACTCGGTGGCCGCGCCCGCGAGGATGCCGGAGGCGGTGCCGACGTCGAGGTCGAAGACCTTCGCGAGGCCGTACGCGATGCCCAGGACGCTGACCAGCTCGATGAGGCAGAGCACGAAGAAGCGCAGGCTCTTGCGGTTGAGGTTCGCGAAGAACTGCGGGCCCGCCAGGTAGCCCAGCGAGAAGATGAACAGGGCGAAGAAGACGGTCTTCACGTCGCCGGAGACCTGAACCTCCGCCCAGGCCCCCATCAGCAGGGACACGATCAGGGTGCCGCAGATGCCGCCGAGCGTGATGGGCCCGACACGGACCTTGCCGACCAGGTAGCCGAGGGCCAGACACAGGAACAGCGCGAGTTCGGGATGGTCCTTCAGAACGCCCATAGTCGTCAGATCCCGGAGAGAGTCGGATGAGGCTGATGAAAGCGGTGCAAAGTGGGACTTGTCGCTCAACGTAGCAACGTGACTACGGGTCGGCACGTCCGGTGGGGGCGCTCGGTGGGCGTGCCCGGGTCGCTCGCGGTGCGGGTTCGGTGAGTGTTTGCTCTAGTGGGGGTGCACGTTGTTCTGGTGGGGGGTGAACGGAGGAATCGCTCCATGACCACGGATCAGACGTCACCCCAGCCCCCGCCCCCGGCGTCCGAAGGGGGCCCGCAGTGGGGCCCGCGCCCCGAGGAGGGGCCGCTGCACCGGCTCGGCAAGGGGGCCTGGCAGGCGGTGCTCGCCGCCGGTCTCGCCGCACTCGTCCTGGGTGTCATGGTGCTCGCCTGGCCGGGCGCCACGCTCGTGGCCGTCGCCGCGCTCTTCGGTGTCTACCTGCTGGTCAGCGGCGTGATGCAACTGGTCGCGGCCTTCGGCACCCATGTCTCCACGGCGTTGCGGGTGATGGCCTTCATCAGTGGCGCGCTGTCGATCCTGCTGGGCCTGTTCTGCTTCCGCGGTGCGATGCAGTCGCTGCTGCTGCTCGCCCTGTGGATCGGCATCGGCTGGCTGTTCCGCGGCATCACCCAGACGATCGCCGCCGCCTCCGACTCCGCGGTCCCCGCCCGCGGCTGGCAGATCTGCCTCGGCATCCTCACCGCCATCGGCGGCGTCGTGCTGATCGCGTCACCGCTGAGCTCGGTCGCCGTGCTCACCGTCCTCGGCGGCTGCTGGCTGCTCGCGGTCGGCGTCGTCGAGATCATCACGGCCTTCAGCATCCGCAGCAAGGCGCGCAAGGTGCCGCGCGAGCTCTGAAGCACCCCGTGAAGCAGGCCCCCCGACCGGCCGTCAGGCCGGATCGGGGGAGGGCGTTTTCGGCCAAGTTTAGGTTAGGCTAACCTTCAGTACGTGAAAGCCGGTGAAGAACTTCCGCAGGCCGCGACCCCCCGTGGCCACACCCTCTCCGCCACGGGCGTGACGGTGGCGTACGACGGTGTCGACGTCGTGCACGAGGCGTCCCTGGAGCTTTCGCCCGGCCAGGTCACCGTCCTGGTCGGGCCGAACGGCAGCGGAAAGTCGACGCTGCTGCGCACCGTCGCCCGCCTCCAGCAGGCGCGGCACGCGGCGCTCACCCTCGACGAGGGCACCGACGGCCTGGCGCTGAGCCCCCGTGAGTTCTCGCGGCACGTCGCCCTGCTGACCCAGGGACGGCCCACGCCCAGCGGGCTCTCCGTACGGGACGTCGTGGACTTCGGGCGCTACCCCTACCGGGGGCGCTGGGGCAAGGCCGACCCGGGCGGCCGGGAGGCAGTGGACCGGGCGCTGGCGATGACCGGCGTCACCGAACTCGCCGAACGCGGTGTCGAGCACCTGTCCGGCGGTCAGCTCCAGCGGGTGTGGCTCGCGGGGTGCCTCGCGCAGGAGACCGGCGTACTGCTCCTCGACGAGCCGACGACGTATCTCGATCTGCGCTACCAGGTCGAACTGCTCGATCTGATAAGGGACTTGGCCGACGACCACGGCATCGCCGTCGGCGTCGTGCTGCACGACCTCGACCAGACCGCGGCCATCGCGGACCGGATCGTCCTGCTCAGGTCGGGCCGGGTCGTCGCGGACGGCACCCCCGAGGACGTCCTCACCCCGGAACGGCTGACCGACACGTACGGCATCCGCATCGAGGTCTCCACCGACCCGCTCACCGGACGGCTGCGCACCCGTGCCATCGGCCGCCACCACACCCGGCGGACCCCCGACGGCGTACGCATGCTGGACAGCGACAGCGCGCGGGAGGACACCGCCGCGCAGGGCGAAACCGCCGCGCGGGGTACCAGATCCGCGCAGGCCGACGAGCCCGCTCAGGCCGGGAACCGCGCGTAGCGCCGTACCACCCCAGACTTCTCCGTCCCCGTACGACCACCCCGTACAACCACTCCGTACGACCCCCAGCAGAATCGCGCACCCCCGCGCACTTCGAAAGGCTCAAGTCCCCGTCATGAGACGACACCTCCTCCTCGCCGCCGCAGCCACCACCACGGCCGTCCTCGCCCTCAGCGCCTGCGGCACCACGGAGCCCGCCGCGGACAAGAAGAAGGAGACGAAGGCCGCCGAGGCCATCACGCTCACCGGCGCCGACGGCAAGACGGTCAAGCTCGACGCCCCCGCCAAGAAGGTCGTCGGCACCGAGTGGGACGTCGTCGAGCAGCTCGTGTCGCTCGGCGTCGAGCCGGTCGGCGTCGCCGACATCAAGGGCTACAACGACTGGG
The DNA here is from genome assembly GCF_026342435.1 of Streptomyces sp. NBC_00237. Taxonomy (NCBI): domain Bacteria; kingdom Bacillati; phylum Actinomycetota; class Actinomycetes; order Kitasatosporales; family Streptomycetaceae; genus Streptomyces; species Streptomyces sp. NBC_00237. The sequence continues at coordinate 43,976 of NZ_JAPEMT010000005.1, forward strand.
ACAAGGCCGCCCCCCTGACGAAGTCCCCGAAGGACATCGGCACCCGCGGCGAGCCCAGCATGGACACCGTCGCCGCCCTCGCGCCCGACCTGATCGTGGCCACCACGGACCTGCCGCCGGCCGCCGTCAAGCAGCTGGAGAAGGTCGCCCCGGTCCTGACCCTGAAGGGTGCCGACGCCAAGGACCCCATCGGCACCATGACGAACAAGCTGGACCTGATCGGCAAGGCCACCGGCACCACGGCCAAGGCCGACGAGCTCAAGAAGGGCTTCGAGACCAAGCTCTCCACCGCCAAGGCGGAACTGGAGAAGGCCGGGCACAAGGGCACCAAGTTCGCCTTCGCCGATGGCTACCTCACCGGCAACCAGGTCGGCATCCGCCCCTTCACCAGCGGCTCGCTGATCGGCGCGGTCAACGACAAGCTCGGCCTGGTGAACCCCTGGAAGGTCGAGGGCGACAAGGACTACGGTCTGGGCAAGGCCGACGTCGAGGGCCTCACCAAGCTCGACAAGGACACCGAGTTCGCCTACATCTCCAACGAGGCGGACAAGAGCAGCACCGTCTTCGACGGCACGCTCAAGGACAACGCCGTGTGGAAGTCCCTGCCGTTCGTCAAGGGCAACAAGGTGCACCGCCTGCCCGACGGCGTGTGGATGTTCGGCGGCACCGCGTCGATGGAGAAGTACGTCGACTCCGTCGTCACCGCGCTGAAGAAGTAACGACGGGACACGCGTAAACACCATGGCCGTCACCACCACCGCACCCGCCGCCCCCACCCCGGCGGCGACCTCCCGGAAGGGCGGCGCGGTAGCGGTGACGGCCGTGCTCGTCCTGCTGGTCGCCGTCCTCGCCGTCGCCGACATCACCCAGGGCACCGCCCACGTCGGTCCCGGCGAGGTCTTCAAGGCGCTCACCGGGCAGGCGGACTCCGCGGATTCCTCCGTCGTCCTCGCCTCCCGGCTGCCGCGCATGGTCGCCGGAATCCTCGTCGGCGCGGTCCTCGGCATGGCGGGCTGCGCCCTGCAGGCCGTCAGCCGCAACGTCCTCGCCTCGCCGGACACCCTCGCCATCAACGCCGGTTCCTACCTGGCGCTCGGGATCGTCGCCACGACCGGTCTCTCGCTGCCGATGTTCGCCTCCTCCGGCGTCGCCTTCGTCGGCGGCCTCGCCGCCGCGGCGATCGTCCTGGGCATGTCCGGACTCGGCGCGGGCACCGTCCGGCTGGTCCTCGCGGGCACCGCCCTCACCCTCGGCCTGACCGCCGTCACCGAGGGACTGCTGCTGCTGTTCCCCGTGGAGACGGAGGGGCTCCACCAGTGGAACCAGGGCAGCATCGCCCAGAACGGCTTCGGCGGAGTGCTGGGCATGCTGCCGATGCTCGTCGTCGGACTCGTCGGACTCATGCTGGTGGCCCGCCGGGTCGACGCGCTGGCGCTCGGCGACGACGCCGCCCGGGGCCTGGGCGTCAACGTACGCGCCACCCGCGTGATCACCGTCGTGCTCGCCGCGCTGCTGTCCGCGGCGGCCGTCACCCTCGCCGGACCGATCGGCTTCGTCGGCCTGGTCGCCCCGGCCGTCGTCCGGGTCCTGGCCCGCCGCTACCGTGAGTTCGCCAAGGTCCGGGGCAACGTCACGGCCTCCGCACTCACCGGCATCCTCCTGGTCCTCGCCTCGGACGTCGCGCTGCGCACGCTGGTGTCCGCGGACACCTCGGTGGGCGTGCCGACCGGCGTCGTCACGAGCCTCGTCGGCGCGGTCTTCCTGGTCACCCTCGCCACCCGGGGCCGCGACCTGGGCGCCGCGTCCCCGCCGGACAAGCTGCGCATCCGCAGCCGTACGGTCTTCGTCACCGTGACGGCCACCCTCGTCGTGGTCCTGGTCGTCCTCGTGATCGCCTCCGTGCTGCTCGGCGACTCCATGCTGCTGCTCGGCGACGTCGTGAACTGGGCGCAGAACAACGCGGGCCGGGCCGTCACCTTCGTCCTGGACACCCGGGTGCCCCGCGTCTGCGCCGCGCTCCTCGCGGGCGCCGCGCTGGCACTGGCGGGCACCCTCATCCAGGCCGTCACCCGCAACCCGCTCGCCGAGCCCGGCGTCATGGGCGTGTCCGGCGGGGCGGCGCTGGGGGCGGTGCTCCTGGTGACGTCCGTGCCGCTGGCCGGTCCTGCGGAGATGGCGGTCGCGGCCTTCGCGGGTGCGGCCGTCGCCGCCGTCATCGTGTTCGGCCTGTCCGCACGCGGCGGCTTCCAGCAGAACCGCCTGGTCCTGGTCGGCATGGGCGTCGCCACCGCGACCACCGCGCTGATCAGCCTCCTCATCGTCCTCACCGACCCGTTCAACGCCACCAAGGCGCTGACCTGGCTGTCCGGTTCGACGTACGGGAGGAGCTTCCCGGACCTGGTGCCGCTGGGCGTCTTCCTGCTCCTGGGCCTCGTGGTGGCGTTCGTACGGCGGACCGAACTGGACCTCATCTCCCTCGACGAGGACACCCCGCGCCTGCTCGGCCTCGGCCTGTCCCGGTCCCGGCTCGGCCTCCTCGCGCTCGGCGTGCTGCTGAGCGCGGCGGCCGTCGCCGCCGCCGGAACCATCGCCTTCGTCGGCCTGGTCGCCCCGCACGCGGCCCGCGCCCTGGTCGGCCGCAGGCACGTACGGGTGGTGCCGGTGGCGGTGCTGCTCGGTGCGGTGCTGGTGGGCGCGGCGGACGTGATCGGCCGGACCGTCATCGCTCCGGCCCAGGTCGGCGCGGGCATCGTCACCGCGATCATCGGCACGCCGTACTTCCTGTGGCTGCTGGCACGCAGCCGGGCGGACGCGCGCTAGAGACGGCCGAAGGGGGGGCGGACCGGAGCACTCCGGTCCGCCCCCCTTCGGCGTGCCTCAGGGCTGGGTCGCGATCTGGACCAGGTTGCCGCAGGTGTCGTCCAGTACGGCGACCCATACCGGCCCCGCCTCCATCGGGTCCACGGTGAAGCGCACCCCGAGCGCGCTCAGCCGCTCGAATTCCGCCTTCACGTCGTCCACGGCGAACTGCACGGCCGGGATGCCGTCCGCGAACAGCGCGGTCTTGTACGCCTTCGCGGCGGGGTGCATGTCGGGCTCCAGCAGCAGCTCGGTGCCCTCGGGGTTCTCCGGCGAGACCACGGTCAGCCAGCGGGCTTCCCCGCCCACCGGGACGTCGTGCTTCTTCACGAAGCCCAGCGTGTCGGCGTAGAAGCTCAGGGCCTTGGCCTGGTCGTCGACGAAGACGCTGGTCATGTTGATCCGCATGCGGTGCTCTCCAGGGGTCGGTTGCGGGCCTTCGTCAGCGATTGTGCTCCGTGCCGCCCGGGCGCGCCCTTCGGCCGGACCGGGTGCCAGGTGGTCACGTCAGGCCAATACGCATATGCCTTAAGCATGTGCGAATTCTGTGCGGCCCTGGTTTCCGACTGCATTCCGGCCAATCCGGCTGGCGATGGTCCTTTCGCGGGCGGCTGCCGGGGCGGGTGCGCGGAGAGGAGAGGCGTCCGTCCGGATAGCGGTGAACGCCGCCTCTTCGTGTACACGTGTCAGGGCGACGAACTGGTACAGCGGGATTCCGTCGACGGGGCGACGCCCCGGCGGGAGAAGAGCGGGCCCGGATACGCGCTTCAGTGAAAGCGGCCGGAATGCCCGAATTGGTAAAACCATCGAATCAGCCACCCCGTGCCGCTTGTGATGTGGCACACAATTGACCCCGGCGGTGGCTCAAGTTTCACTCGATCCGCTCGACCGTTCCCGGCACGCCAGGGGGCGGGAGAGCACGGGGGATTTACTCACGGATGTCGCGTCGGCCCGTTTCGCCGACGCGGGATGCGAGAGGTGCGGATCGATCAGTGGTGAGCACATTCCCCTTGGCATGTCCGGATCCCCCGTGGATTCGGCCGCCCTGCGAGGCGCGTTCCACTCATAACCAACTACTGATCACGCTGCGACGGAAAGCGCGTCGCAACCTCACCTTTATTTTGAGGGAGTACGGCCGGTGTTACGACGCGTCACGGAGAAATACGTCGAGGAATGCAGTGCCCCGGATTCACGGCTGCGCCATGCCGCGCACGAGATGAATCTCCCGGCCACCTACGGAGAGTCCTACGGGCGGCTGATGCTCGACCGGCCGCTGTTCGCCTCGGAGTCCGAGATCAGCGGGTTCGCGGCGGACCTGTCCGGACTCTTCGACATCCTCACGTCGTTGCCCGCCCGGCTCTTCGGCGGCGACCTGCGGCGCTACTGCGACGCACTCGGGATGGACGGGCGCCTCGCCGAGCTGATGTGCCGGGGCGCGAGCGGACGGCCGCCGCTGTACGCGAGGGCCGACGCCTATCACGACGGGTCCGCGTTCAAGCTGCTGGAGCTCAACATCGGCAGCCAGCTCGGCGGTACGGACTTCGCGCAGCTCAACCGTGCGTTCCTGGACGTGCCCGCCTTCAAGGAATTCGCCCAGGAGCACCGGCTCGGGCACATCGACACCCTCGCCAGGCTCACCCGTACCCTGCGGGAAACGGGCGGCACGGTCACCGACGGGGAACCCGTGGTGGCCCTGATCGAGGCCAGGGGCGGGATCGACGCCCACCGGCACGTCTTCGACGCCCTGCGCGAGGCGATGCTCGACCACGGCGTACGGCTGCTCCTGGGCGAGGTCCAGGAACTGGGCGAGCGCAACGGCAAGGTCACCCTGCGCGGGGCCCCGCTGGACGTGGTGCTCCGCTACTTCGTCGCGAGCGAGGTGGCCGACGACCGGGCGGGACAAGACAGCCTCGACCTGCTCGTCCGGGCGCACCACGCGGGCCGGACCGTGCTGTACACCCCCCTCGAAGGGGCGATGTTCGCGAGCAAGGGGAGCCTGGCGCTCCTGCACGACCCCCGGACCCGGGAGACCTTCTCCCCGGCGGAGCACGCCGTCGTCGACCGCGTCATGCCCTGGACCCGGCTGCTCGGCGCGGACAGACACACCGCGGCTCAGCACGCGGAACTGCTGGACCGCTGCCGGGAGCAGCAGGAGGACCTCGTCCTGAAGCCGGGCGTCGGCCACGGCGGCGTCGGCACCGTGATCGGACACGAGGTCACCGAGGAGCAGTGGCGGCAGGCGCTCCTGGACCGGGCCGCCGGAGACCACGTGGTCCAAGAACGCGTCCGGCCGGTGCCGGAACCCGTCGTGGACGCGGAGACCGGGGCCGTGGCGGACTGGGTCGCGAACTGGGGCGTCTTCGTGGACACCGGCGGCTACGCGGGCGGCTTCGTACGTGCCCTCAAGCCGGACGACGGCGCGGTCGTCGCCTTCGCGAACCCCGGCACCCGCAGCACCTGCGTGTTCACCGCCCCCTGACCCCCGGCCCCGCAGTTCCCCCGGGTGAACCGCGCATCCCCTCCCGCCCGCCGCCTCATCCGGAGAGTCCGCCCGCCCACGGCCGACCGTCCGCAGACCGTCCTGCCTCCAGCCCGGAGACACCCCCTCCTCCGGGGCATCGCCATGGCGCCGCACACCGTGCCGCGCCTGTGAAGGGAGCTCGCGGCATGACCCGAAACCCCCGGGATGCCATGGAACGACGACCGCACGTCGTGGTCGTCAACCAGTGGAAAGAGCACTACGCCGACTACGCCCGCTACCTGAACCACACGACCCACCGCGTCACCTACATCACCACTCCGGTGGGACGCGGTTGCGTCCCCCCGGCAGCCGCCGAGGTCGCGCTCGTCGAGTCCACCGGCGATCTGGCCGAGGTCCGCACCGCGCTGGACGGACTCGTCCGGCGGCACGGACCCGTGCGGCGCATCGTCGCCCTCAAGGAGGGGGACCTCCTGGTCGCCGCCCAACTGCGCGCGGACCGGGGGCTGCCCGGGCCACGGCCCGCCGACCTCCTGGCGTTCCGGGACAAGTACGTGATGTGCACGGCGGTCGCCGACGCCGGTCTGCCGGTACCCGTGTTCACCGCCGCCGGCGACCACGACTCGGTACGCGCGTTCGCGGAACTGGCCGGATGGCCGCTGGTGGTCAAACCGAGGGTCGGCGGCTCCAGCGACGGCGTCGTGGTGCTCGCGGGCCCCGGCGACCTGGCCCGGCTGCCCGACTTCACCGAACCGATGCTCGTCCAGGCGTTCAACCCGCACCCGATCTACCACGTCGACGGCGTGTTCGACGGCCGGGCTCCGACCTGCCTGCGGGCCTCCCGCTACATCAACAGCTGCCTCGGGTTCCGCGACGGCACCTTCCTCGGTTCCGTGGAGGAGGACGACCCCCGGATCGTGCGGGCGATCGAGACCTCGGCCACGGCCTTCCTCGGCGCGCTGACGGGGGCGCCGACGCCGTTCCACCTGGAACTGTTCGTCGAACGCCGGGGCGAGGACGTGACCTGCACCTTCCTGGAGGTCGGGGCCCGTGTCGGCGGCGCGGAGATCCCCTTCCTCTGGCGCGAACTGCACGGCTACGACCTCATGCGGGCCGCGTTCGACCTCCAGGCCACCGGGACCACGGGAACGGCGCCCCCGCCGCGTGCGGCCTCCGGCCCGGTCGGCGGCTGGCTGCTGGTCCCCGCCCCCACCGCCCGGCCCTGCCTGATCACCGAGGCCACCTCGATGGTCGGCCGCCGGCCCGGCCCCTACGCCGAAGCACTCCTGAGCCCCGGTGAGGTACTGCCCGCCGCGGACGCCTACTACGAGCACGTCGGCGGGCGGTTCCGCTTCCGCGGCACGAGCAGCGCCGAGGTGGAGCGGGCGCTCGCCGCGACGGCCACCCGGTTCAGGGTGAGCGCCGCCCCCGTACCACCCGCCGAGCAAGCCGCCCCCGTACCACCCGCCGAGCAACCGGCCTACCGCATACCCGAGGTGACAAGGTGAGGGACTACTCCGAGCAGATCCTGTCCGGAGAGGGCAAGGACGACTACGCGCGCTACATGCGGACCGACGAACTGCTCTCCCTGCAACGGCGCCCCGACGAGGTCGTGCACCGCGACGAACTCCTCTTCCAGGTCGTGCACCAGTCCACCGAGCTGTGGCTCAAACTCGCCTCCTCGGAACTGGAGACGGCCACCGGCCTCGTGACGGCCCGCGAACTGGACCCGGCCATCGAACTGCTGCGCAGGGCGACGCTCGGCGTGGTCCTGGTGACGGAACAGCTCGACATGATGCGCTTCCTGTCGCCCTGGGACTTCCAGACCATCCGCACGATCCTGGGGCACGGCTCCGGCGCGGACTCCCCGGGGTGGCGCGCGGTGCAACGGCACGGCCGACAGCTGGGGCGCGCGCACGCCGCCCTGGTCGAGGAGCGGGGCACCGACCTCGCCGAGCTCTACCGCAGCGGCGTCGCCAGCGCCGACCACCGGCTGGTCGAGGCCATGGTCGCGTGGGACGAGCAGGTGTCGCTGTGGCGGGTGCGGCACTTCAAGATGATGACGCGGATCATCGGCCACGACGTCATCGGAACCCAGGGCACCCCGGTGGACGTCCTGGCGAAGCTCATCGAGTACAAGTTCTTCCCCGAGCTCTGGCGGGTGCGCACGGAACTCACCGACACCGGCCCCATGGGCAAGTACCACCTGGCGGAGTCGGTATGAGCGCCCCTGCCGGAGCGGCCGCCTTCCGGGCCCGCTTCCCCGCCCTCGACCGAAGGACGCACCTAGCCAGTTGCAGCCTCGGCGCCCGCTCCACGGACCTCGACGAGGCGATGGTCCGCATGCTCGACGACATGGCCGAAGGGGACGCGCCCTGGGCCCTGTTCGAGGAGCAAGTGGGCCGTGCGCGCACCGAGTTCGCCGCGCTGATCGGCGCACGCGTCGACCAGGTGGCCGTGGTGCCCAACGCCTCCGTCGGCGCCTACCAGGTCGCCTCGGCCCTGGACTGGAGCACCCGGCCGACCGTGGTCAGCACGACCCTGGAGTTCCCCTCCGTCGCCCATGTGTGGCTGGCGCAGCGCCCGCGCGGAGCCGAGGTCCGCCACGCCGAACAGGCCGAGGACTACGCCGAGTTGATCGACGAGCGGACCCGCCTGGTGTCGGTGCCGCTCACTGGGTACCAGGACGCCGCCCGGCTCCCGGTCGCCGAGGTGGCACGCCTCGCGCACGACGCCGGGGCCCGGGTGTTCGTCGACGCCTACCAGGCGGTGGGCGTCGAGCCGGTCGACGTCGACCGGCTGGGCTGCGACTTCCTGGTGGCCGGCACGATGAAGTACCTGCTCGGGCTGCCGGGCCTGGCCTTCCTCTACGTACGCGAACCTCAACGGGACCTGTCCGAGCCGCAGTTGACAGGCTGGTTCGGCCGAGTCGACCCGTTCGCGTTCGACCCGAAGCGGCTGGACTTCGCCCCCACGGCCGCCCGCTTCGAGACGGGCACCCCCGCAGTCCCCGCCTGCTACGCCGCCGTCGCCGGGCTCCGGCTGATCCGCGGACTCGATCTGCTCGCCGTACGTGAGCACGTCCTGGACCTGACGGACCTGGCGATCAGTCAACTCGCGGACAGGGGGCTCCCGGTACGCACCCTCCCACGGGAGCGGCGGGGCGCCCACATCGGTCTGGTGGACGCCGATCCGTCCGCACTCGGGCGTCGCCTCGCCGATCGCGGCATCGCGGTCAGCCCGCGCGGCGACGTCGTCCGCCTCTCCTTCCACTACTACAACAGCACCTCCGACGTGGCCGCACTGTGCGCCGCACTCGACGAGTGCCGGGGCACCCGCGGCCTTTCCCCTCACCGATCCGGTCACTGGTCGAACGGCAGGTCTCATGCCCCCACAAGCTGAGTTACGTTCCTGGCTCCACGATCCCGATCCGAAGAAGTTCCCCTACGACGCGGTCGTCCAGTACTTCCACGGCGTCGGCAAGCACTTCGTCCACGCCGAACTGCTCGAACTGCTCGCCGAAGTACGCGATCTGCTGCCCGTCATGCGCGGACCCTGGCCGCACGTGCAGACCCTCGCGGCCTTTCTGAGCACGGCCCTGGACAAGCCGGACGAGCGCTACGACTACCCCACCTACCTGGCGCTGGCGCTGCTCCGGCTCCCCTCCGTGGACGACCCGGTGGAACAGGCGCCGTTCGCCCGCTCCCGGTGCGACCGGCTCGTCGTCCAACTGATCGGCGACGCGCTCTCCTTCGAGCTCGCCGCCCTCGACGGGCGCACCCTGCTGTTCCCCAAGATGCGGCCCGCACCGCACCTGGTGGCCAAGCGCTGCAAGCACGGACTGCGCGCCATGCAGCCCGCACTGGCGCGGATGGCCCTCGACGGCGGACTCGGCGCCCCCGAGACCACCGAACTCGTCCGCCAGGCATGCTCCGTGGTGCACGCCGACATGTCCTTCGCCGAGCGGCGGTCCGTCGGTCTTGGCATCCTGCCGGTGGACACCGTGCACGACGAGTACCTGTTCCTGCGGGTCCTCCAGGCGTTCGAGACCACGTTCGCGCTGCTCGCCGTCCAGTTGCGCGCGGCGACGGCGGCCCTCGCCGAGCGCCGGACGGACCGGGCGGTGCACTTCCTCGACAGCTCGCAGGCGGCGCTGCGGGAGTCCGCCCCGCTGTTCTCGATGCTGGCGACGATGCAGATCGAGTCGTTCCGCACCTTCCGCGAGTTCACCGAGGGCGCGAGCGCGATCCAGTCGCGCAACTACAAGATCATCGAGTCGCTGTGCCGCAAGCCCGACGAGGAACGCCTCGACTCCGCCGCGTACCGCTCGGTCCCCGAGGTGCGCGAGCGCGTCCTCGCCGACCAGACGACGCTCGACGACGCGTACACGGAGGCGTGCGCCTCCGGCGACCTCGACGCCGCCGACCGCGAGCGGCTCACCCGGTCGATGGAGGAGTTCGCCCGCGCCCTGCTGCGCTGGCGCAACACCCACTACCGCCTCGCGGTACGGATGCTCGGCGAGGCCACCGGCACCGGCTACACGGAAGGCACGCCGTACCTCGACTCGGTGCGCAACGTGCCGGTGTTCCGCACCGTCAGCGTGACGGACGAGACCAGGACCAACACGGCGGTGGGGACCCGATGACCGCGTACGACGCACCCGTGGGAATCGTGGGAGCAGGACCGATCGGCCTGGTCGCCGCGTTGCGCCTGGCTGACCTCGGAGTGCCGAGCGTCCTGCTGGAGGCGAGCCCCGAACTGCTCAAGCAGGGCTCGAAGGCGTGCCTGATCCAGGGCGACGTCCTGGACGTCCTCGACAAGTCCGGCTGCGCGGACCAGATCAAGGACGAGGGCGTCACCTGGACCGTCGCCAGGACCTACGTGCGCAACAAGGTGATCAGGTCCGCCGAGTACCCGCTCGGCCCCGGCTTCGGCCCGTTCGTCAACATCTCCCAGCACCGCATCGAGCAGGTCCTCGCCGAGGCGGCCGAGGCACACCCCCTCTGCGACCTGCGCTGGGGGCAGGAGGTCGTCGGCGTGTCCCAGGACGCCGACGGGGTGACCGTACGGGTGAACGGCGAGGAAGGGGAACGCTCCCTGCGCTTCGCCCACCTGGTCGCGTGCGACGGCGTGCGCAGCACCCTGCGCGAGATGCTCGGCGTGCGGTGGACCGGCTACACGCACAAGGACCGCTTCCTGATCACCGACATCCGGGCGAAGCTCCCGCTGGCCAAGGAACGGCACTTCCACTACGACCCGCCGTTCAACCCCGGCCGCCAACTGGTGATGCACCCGCAGCCCGACGACATCTGGCGCATCGACTGGCAACTGCCCCCGGACGCCGACATCGAGGCCGAACGGGCGGACGGCCGGTTCGACCGGCGGGTCCGGGACGTCATCGGCGACATCCCGTACGAGATCGACTGGGTCAGCACCTACCGGTTCCACCAACGGGTGGTGGAACGCCTGCGCGTCGGCCGGGTGCTGTTCGCCGGAGACGCCGCGCACGCCCTGCCGCCCTACGGGTCGCGCGGCATGAACAGCGGCATCCAGGACGCCGACAACCTCGCGTGGAAGCTCGCCCTCGTGCACGCCGGGCACGCCGACGAGGAACTCCTGGAGACGTACCACACCGAGCGGTACGCCGCGGCGAAGGAGAACCTGCGCGTCACCGAGGCGACGATCCGGTTCATGGTGCCGCCCAACCTGGCCCGCCGCTGGGCCCGTTCGGCGCTGCTCACCCTGTCGCACGCGTTCGGCAGGGCCCAGAAGCACGTGAACAGCGGCAGGATGGCCGAGCCGTACGTCTACACGGAGTCGCCCCTCGTACAGGCGGCCGACGACGACGCCCTCCTCGGCTCGTTCGCCCCCGACGGCCACGTCGAGGTGGTGTCGGGACCCGAAGGGCACCCTCACGAGGACGGTGGCCGGACCCGGCTGCGCCGACTGCTCGGCGACGGATTCGTCGGGCTCTGCTTCGCCCCCGACGCCGCCCGGGCCGCGGCCCTGGTGCGGGGCGCCCGGGTGCAGCCCTGGCGGGTACCGGCCCGCCTGGTGGTCGTCCTCCCGTGGGGTGCGGCGACCGAAGGACTCCCCGCCGACATCCACGTCGTACGGACGAAGGAGGCATCGCTCCTGAAGACCTACGGGGCCGAGCGGGGCACCTGGTACCTCGCCAGGCCCGACGGGCACCTCGCCGCCCGCTCCACCCGGGGCTCGGACTTCGCCGCCGCACTGGACAGGGCCGCCGGAGCCCCCGCCAGGACCCGGCCCCTCGTGAAAGGAACCCTCTGAATGACCGCCACCACACCCGCGTACGCCTGGCTGAACGGCCGGCTCGTCCCCTGGGACCAGTGCGTCGTCCACGCCCGCAGCCAGGGGGCCTTCTGGGGCGCGAACGTCTTCGAGGGCATCCGCGTCTACACCGGTCCCGGCGAGGGCGAGCTGTCGGCGTTCCGCGTCAGGGACCACCTGGAGCGGCTGCGCCGCTCGATGAAGAGCCTGCACATGGAGATCGACCACACCGACGACGAACTGGCCCGGGCCTGCGACGACCTCGTCCTGGCCAATGACTTCGGCACCGACGCCCACGTCTGCGTCGTCGCGTACTTCGGGCTCGGCCCGAACTTCGATCCGCTGGCCCACACCACCGAGACGGGCGTGCACATCACCTCCACGCCGGTGCCGCGCTCGGCCGCCTTCGCCGCGGGCGTGTCGGCCTCGATCTCCTCGTGGCGGCGCATCGGCAACGACGCGATGCCGCCGCGCATCAAGACCGGTGCGAACTACCACAACAGCCGCCTCGCCCAGCACGAGGCGGTGCGCAACGGCTTCGACACCACGCTGCTGCTCAACGCGCGCGGCACGGTCGCCGAAGCGCCCGGGTCCTGCGTGGTGATGGTCCGCGACGGCGAACTCATCACCCCGCCCGGCACCAGCGGGGTCCTGGAGGGCATCACCGTGGACACCGTCGCAACGCTGGCCCGCGAGCAGCTCGGGATCCCCCTGCACCGCAGGGAGATCGACCGCACCGAGCTGTACGTCTGCGACGAGCTGTTCCTGTGCGGCACCATGTCCGAGCTGCTGCCGATCACGAGCGTCGACCGGCTGCCGGTGGGCGACGGCACACCCGGCGCACTGACCCGCGCGCTCCAGGACCACTACACCGACGCCGTACGCAACCGGGGCGCACATCCCGAGTGGTGCACACCGGTCGCCCGCGCGGCGGGGGACGGGCCGACCGGGGCCGTCCGCGCGTCCGAGGAGGCACTGGCATGACGGTCCTCGCGGCACTGACGGCCGCGCTGAGCAGCGGCGCGGTCGAGGTGATCGACCTGACCGCCCCGCTGGACGAGCAGACGCCGATCATCAGCCTGCCGCCCGAGCGCGGCCAGCCGTGGCCCTTCGCCCGCGAAGTGATCAGCAACTTCGACGACGCGGGCCCCACGGTCTACTGGAACAACATCCGCCTCTCCGAGCACACCGGTACCCACTTCGACGCCCCGGCGCACTGGCTCTCCGGCAAGGGCGGGCACGACGTGTCCCAGGTCCCGCCGGACCGCCTGGTCGGCCCGGCCGTGGTGCTCGACCTGACCGGGGAGGTGGAGCGCGACCCCGACTTCCTGCTGCGGCGCGAGCACGTCGAGGCGTGGACGGCCGAGCACGGCCCCCTGCCCGCGAACGGCTGGCTGCTCTACCGCACCGGCTGGGACGCCCGAGGAGGCGATCCGGAGAACTTCCTCAACGACCGGCACACCCCCGGCGTCGCCCCGGAGTGCGCGCGCTGGCTGGCCGAGGAGACCCCGCTGGCGGGCATCGGCGTGGAGACCGTGGGCACCGACGCGGGCCTGGCGGGGGACTTCGCCGACCAGCCCTACCCGTGCCACTGGTTCCTGCACGGCGCCGGGAAGTACGGCCTGACCCAGCTGCGCAACCTCGCGCTGCTGCCGCCCACCGGCGCGGTGCTGATGACGGGACCGCTGCCGATCGTCGGCGGCTCCGGCAGCCCCACCCGGGTCCTCGCGCTGGTCGAGCGCACCGCCACGGAAAGCACCTAGGGAGCACACGTCATGGACAAGAAGGACGACGCCGGATTCGCCCGGGGCAGCGACCTGCTCCGCCGCCACCAGCAGGACGACCGGCGCGCGGCGGAGTTCACGCTGCTCGACCGCACCTGGACCCTGCTGGACGGCGTGTTCAGCCCGACGTACACCCCGGTCACCGAGCTGTTCTCGTCCTGGCTGCCCTATCCGCAGGGCGGCAGCTTCCTGGAGATGGGGTCGGGCGCCGGAGTCACCGCCGTGATCGCGGCCCAGTCCGGATGCCGCTCGGTGACGGCGCTCGACATCAGCGCCGCCGCGGTCGAGAACACCCGCCGCAACATCGAGCGGCACGAGGTCGGCGACAGCGCGCGCGTGCTGCACAGCGACCTGTTCTCGGCCCTGGAGCCGGACGAGCGGTTCGACCTCATCTTCTGGAACTCCAACTTCGCCGAGGCGCCGGACGACTTCGTCAACGAGACCGACCTGCACCACGCCTTCTTCGACCCGCGCTACGACGCGCACCGCCGCTTCGCCCGGGACGCCCCCGGTCATCTGGCGGAAGGGGGAAGGCTGTTGCTGGGTTTCAGCAGCATCGGCAACAGCGCACTCCTGGCCTCGGTCTGCGCCGAGGCGGGCCTCGCCGTGGACGTCCTGCGCACCGAGCGGCGCACGCCCGACCCGGACACCACGCTGGAGTTCCAGCTCCTGGAACTGCGCCCGGCCTGAGCGGAACACGCACGGCCGAAGCCCCCGGCGACGTCCCCCGACGACGTCCCCCGACGACGTCTCCGGACGACGCCTCCCACAGACAAGGACCGACGATGCCCGGCACGGACCCGGCCCCCTTCCTGCCCCTGCTCACCACGTACCAGCGAGGCGTGCTCTGCGCCCTCAAGGCCGACGGCCGCCCCCAGCTCTCGAACGTCGACTTCTGGTACGACGACGCGACCCGCACCGTGCGGCTGAGCACGACCGAGGACCGGGCCAAGACCCACAACCTGCGCCGCGACCCCCGGGTGAGCCTGCACGTCACCACCCCCGACGGGGGCTCGTACGCGGTCTACGAGGGAACCGCCGAACTCTCCGCCGTCGCCGCCCACCCGGACGACAAGGCCGTCGAGGAACTCATCGACGTCTTCCGCGCGGTCCAGGGCGAGCACCCGGACTGGGACGAGTACCGCGCCGCCATGGTGAGCGACCGCAGGCTCGTCGTCCGGTTCCGCGTCGACCACGCCTACGGCTGGCTCCGTCCCTGACCCCCCAGACCACCCAAGGAGTCCCCCCCCCATGTCCCAGCCCCGACTGCACGTCGTCACCGCCAGCACCAGGCCCGGACGCACCGGCCCCGCGGTCGCCTCGTGGTTCACCGAGATCGCGGAGAAGGCCGGGACCTTCGACGTCCGCCCCGTCGACCTCCTCGACTTCGCCCTGCCCCTCCTCGACGAGCCGCACCACCCCTCGGAGCGCAACTACACCCAGCCCCACACCCGTGAGTGGAGCGCGTCCGTGGACGCGGCGGACGCGTTCGTGTTCGTCACCCCCGAGTACAACTACGGCATCAACGCGGCGCTCAAGAACGCCCTCGACTACCTGTACTTCGAGTGGCAGTACAAGCCGGTCGCCTTCGTCAGCTACGGCAACACCTCCGGCGGACTGCGCGCCGTGCAGATGACCAAGCAGGTCGTCACCACGCTGAAGATGTTCCCGGTCACCGCCGCCGTGTCGGTGCACGGCGTCGACTCCTACCTCACGGACGGCCGCTTCGACGGCACCGAGGCCATGGGCCGCTCCGCCGACGGCGTGCTCACCGAACTGCACCGCCTCACCGTCGCCATGCGCCCGCTGCGCGCCGAGGCCCGGTGACCTCGACCGCCAACTTCCGGTCGGAACGACATCACTCAGACGTACGGGGAGGCCAGCCATGCCCGCAGGCAAGGCGCATCTAACGGTTGTGGGTAGTGGCAGCAGGCCCTACCGCGAATACGCCCTCGCGGCACTGGCCGAGCGGTACCGGCTGTCCGCCCTGCTCCCGGCCGAACCCACCTGGCAGCGCCGGTACCTGACCGACTGGCAGGTCGCGGACTTCGGCGACGAGCAGGCCGTGACGGCGGGGCTCGCCGCGCTCAGCGGGCCCGGATCGGGGGTGCTCACCTGGGGAGAGGCCGTCCTGGAGACCACCGCCCGCGCGGCCCGGAAGCTGGGTCTCGCGCACATGTCGCCCCGGGCCGCGGCCCGTTGCCGCGACAAGTACGTGATGCGCAGCCTCCTCGACGACGCGGGGCTGCCCACCGTCCGGTACGGCCTGGTGCACTCCGCCGACGAGGCCGAGGCCGTCGCCGCACGGATCGGCCACCCCGTCGTGATCAAGCCCCGCGCGCAGGCCGGTTCCCTCGGCGTGGTCCTCGCCCACGGGGCCGAGGAGGTGCGTGGGGCCTTCGCCCTGGCCGAGGGAGCCCGCTACGGAACCCTGCCGACCGGCCACGGCGTACTGGTCGAGGAGTACCTCAGGGGCCCCGAGATCAGCGTCGACAGCGTCGTCCGGGACAGCGTGGCGACCCCCGTGCACGTCGCCCGCAAACGCCTCGGCTTCTCCCCGTACTTCGAGGAGGTCGGCCACCTGGTCACCGGCTGGGCCGACGCGCCGTGGGCCGAGGAGGTGCGCGAGCTGGTCGTCGCCGCCCATCGGGCGCTCGGCGTCGAACTCGGCGTCACCCACGCCGAGTTGCGGCTTACCCCCGCCGGGCCCCGGCTGGTCGAGCTCAACGGCAGGCTGGGCGGCGACCTCATCCCGTACGCCGCCAGGATCGCCACCGGCATCGACCTGGTCGTCGCCGCCGCCGAACTGGCCGTCGGCCGGACGCCCGATCTCACGCCGACCGTGCACCAGTGCGCCGAAGTGCGCTTCTGCTACCCGGCGTACGACGGCCGGGTGGACCGCGTCGACGTCGCGGAGGCAGCCGCAGCAGAGGGCATCGTCCACGCGGACGTACTCGTCGAACCGGGTGCCACCCTCCTCCTGCCACCCCGGCAGGTCATCCCGCGCACGGCCGTGCTCCTCGCCGCGGGACCCGACGAAGCGGCCTGCGCACGGGCCCTGGACGCCGCTGCCCCGCTGGTCGTCGACGACATCGCACCGCTCGCGGAGGCGACCGCCCGTGCCCGCGACTAGCCGAACGGGCCGTACGGGCAGGACAGGTCGGCTGCGCCCCGTCGACAGCCTGATCGGCGCCCACGGCCTGTCCTCGTTCTGCCTGGGCCTGGCCATGCCCTACACGGCGATCTACCTGGCGGACCGGCCGGAAGTGGGCACCGCGGGCGTCGCCGTGTTCTACGGCACCAGCGGCATCGCCAACCTGGTGGTGGCGCTGCTGCTCAGCACCGGCGCCGTGAAGCTGGCCCGCATCCCGCTCGGCGTCCTGGGCACCCTGCTCTGGCTCCTCGGCTACCTCGGGGTCTCCGCCATCAGCTCCTACCCGGTGCTGGTGGCTTCGGGGATCGGCGTCGGGGCGGGCCAGGGCTGCTTCATGGCCGCGCTCATCCCGCTCATCAACGCACTGATCACGCCCGAGGAGCGCCGCAAGGTCTTCGCCCGGCGTTACGCCGTCCTCAACGCGACGCTCGCCTGCGGCTCGCTCGTGTCGGGTCTGCTGGTGCTGGCACTGCCCCGCACGGTGATCCCGTACTTCTTCATGGCGAACGCGCTGGGCATCCTGCCCCTGATGATCGCCATGCTCGCCGTGCGGCGGCACGTGCCGCCGCCGGTGCAGCCCGAGGAGGGGGACGAGGAGGCGGCTCCGCTGCCGGTGTTCGCGCTGTGGAAGGTGATGATGCCCGTCGCGCTGTTCCAGCTCGCCGCGTCGCTGTTCGCTTTCAGCCAGTTCGACGCCACGGCGCCCCTGGTCACCACGGACCTGATGGACATGCCGCTGTTCACGGTCTCGCTGATGCTCTTCGTGAACGTCACGGTGATCGTCGCCTTCCAGCGGCCGATGACCCGCCGCCTGGAGAGCAGGACGGAGCTGACCGGACTGCGCGTCGCGGTCGGCCTGTGGGTGGTCGCCTACGTCGTGGCCGGACTGTTCGCCCTCGCGCCGTTCGGATTCCGGATGGCCGGACTCCTCCTGTACGTCGTGCTGTTCGGCCTGGGAGAGTGCGCGTACTCGTGCTCGTTCCACCCCTGGCTGATCTCCATGGTGCCCGACCGGGAGCTGACCCGCGCCAACGCCCTCGTCAACTCGATGATGGGCGTGGGCAAGTTCGCGGGGCCCTCCATCGGTGTGGGACTGGCCCTCACGGGCAGCGGCACCGTCGTCTGGCTGGGCCTCGCGGCGGGCTGCACCCTCGTCACCGTACTCGCCGGGCTGCTGACCGCGAGACGGCAGCAGACGGCCGCGCCGACCGCCGCGAAGCAACTGCGGTAGCCACCCCGCCCGGCCCCCCTCCACGCTCCCGCCCCTCACCGGCAGCGCGCCTCGGCCTGCCGGTCCACGAGAGGAAGACTCATGACAGCCACGCACAGCAGCACCTCCGGCGCGCGAACGCCGCAGGACCGATATCAGAAGTTCCCGCTCACCGAGATCCAGTACGCGTACTGGGTCGGGCGGGGCTCCAACTTCGTCCTGGGCAACGTCGCGCCGCACGCCTACTTCGAACTGGAGGGGCGACGCCTGGACCCCGATGTCCTCTCCCGTGCCTGGCGGCACCTGATCGAACGCCATGACATGCTGCGCGCCGTCGTGGGGGAGGACGGGCAGCAGCGGGTCCTGGAGAAGGTGCCCGAATTCCGGGTGCGATGTACGGACTTGCGCTCCGCACCCGAGGACGAAGCGGAACGCACGCTCCAGGAGATCCGCGACGAGATGTCGCACCACGTCTACACCGCAGCGGACTGGCCCCTGTTCGACATCAGGCTCACCCGGCTGCCCGGACACGACCGCCTGCACGTCAGCCTCGACCTCCTGATGGTCGACCTGGCCAGCCTCACGCTCCTGTTCAGCGAGTGGAGCGCCCTGTGCCAGGACCCCGGTCTTCAGCTCCCGCCCGTCGACGTGACCTTCCGCGACTACGCGCTGGCCCTCGAACGCGGCTCCCAGGCGCCCCGCCACCAGAAAGCCCTGGAGTACTGGACCTCGCGTGCCACCGCGCTCGCCCCGCCCCCGGACCTGCCGCTGGCCAAGTCCCCGGTGAGCGTGCACAAACCGCGCTTCACCCACCGCGAGTTCCACCTCCCCGAAGAGGCGTGGAAACGCCTCCAGGACCGCTGCGAAGAGCACGGCCTGACCCCCACCGCGGTCCTCGCGACGGTCTTCTCCGAGGTGCTCGCGGCCTGGAGCGGCACCCGCCGCTTCACCCTCAACCTCACCCTCTTCAACCGGCTCCCGCTGATCCTGGCGCAGAACGACAGAGGCAAGCGGATCGTCCACCCCCATCTGCGCCGCATGGTCGGTGACTTCACCTCCATCTGCCTGCTGGAGATGGACGCCTCGACGGGCCGCACCCTGGACGCCCGCGTCGAGGCCACGCAGGCGCAGCTCCAGAAGGACCTGCGGCACCGGCAGGTCAGCGCCCTCCAGACGCTGCGCGAGCGGCGCAGGCTCGGACTCCAGAGCGGGTTCGAGACGATGCCGGTGGTCTTCACCAGCGGTCTGGGCACCGCCGCCGACGTGTCGGGCTCCATGGACTACTTCGGCGACATCACCTACCGCGTCAGCCAGACCCCGCAGGTGTGGCTCGACCACCAGGTCATCGACATCACCGGGTCGCTCGACCTGACCTGGGACTGCGTGGAGGAACTCTTCCCCGCCGGGCTGCTCGACGACATGTTCGCCGCCTACTGCGGCCTGGTCGCCCGGCTGGCGGACGACGAGACGATGTGGGGCGAGGAACTCGCCGTCACGCTGCCCGCGCACCAGCTCACCGGCCGCGAACGGCACAACGCCACCGAGGGCGAGCGCCCCACCGGCCTGCTCCACGAGCCCTTCCTCGACCGCGCCGCGGCCGACCCCGACCGGCCCGCCGTCCTGACCACGACCCGCGCCGTCACCTACGGGGAACTGGCCGCCCGCGCCCACGCCGTGAGCACCGCCGTCGGTGCGCGCCTCGGCGCGGCCGTGCCCGAGGACCACCTCGTCGGCATCACCCTCGACAAGGGCCCCGACCAAGTCGCCGCGGCCTACGGCGTGTTGATGTCCGGCGGCGCCTACCTCCCGGTCAACGCGGCCCTCCCGGCGCAGCGGCGGGCCCGCATCCTCCAGGACGGCAGGGCCCTGGCCGCCGTCACGGACGCCGCACTCGACACCGCCCTCGCCTGGCCCGACGGCATCCCGCGCGTCCTCACCGACCGGCTGCCCGCCGTACCGGGCGGCGCCGTGCGGCACCCCTCGGGACCGGCCGCGCCCCAGGACCTGGCGTACGTCATCTACACCTCGGGGTCGACCGGCGCGCCCAAGGGCGTCATGATCGAGCACCACGCCGCCCTCAACACCGTCGTCGACATCAACGAGCGGTTCGGCATCGGGCCCGACGACCGGGTGTTCGGCCTCGCCGACCTCGGCTTCGACCTCTCCGTCTACGACCTCTTCGGTACGCTCGCCGCGGGCGCCGCACTCGTCCTGCCCGATCCGGACCTGCGCTCGGAACCCGCGCACTGGGCCAAGACCATGGGACAGCACGGGGTGAGCGTCTGGAACTCCGTCCCCGCCCAGATGCAGATGCTGGTGGAACACCTGGAGGCGGGCGGCGAGATCCCCGAGCGGCTGCGGCTGGTGCTGCTCAGCGGCGACTGGATACCGGTCGACCTGCCGGGCCGCATCCACGCCCTGTGGCCCGAGGCCGAGATCGTCAGCCTGGGCGGTGCCACCGAGGCGTCGATCTGGTCCATCCACCACCGCGTCGACGAGGTCCCGCAGGGCGCGAAGAGCGTCCCGTACGGAACGCCGCTGCGCAACCAGACCTTCCACGTCCTGGACGCCGGACTCGCGCCGTGCCCGGTGTGGACCGCGGGCGAGCTCTACATCGGCGGCGTCGGTCTGGCCCGAGGCTACTGGGCGGACGAGGAGCGCACCGGGGCGAGCTTCGTGACGCACCCGCGCACCGGTGAACGCCTCTACCGCACCGGTGACTTCGGCCGCTACACGGACGACGGCACGATCGAGTTCCTCGGCCGCCGCGACGGCCAGGTCAAGATCAACGGCCACCGGGTGGAGCTCGGCGAGATCGAGACGACCCTGACCCGGCACCCGGGCGTGGACGCCGCCGTGGTGGTGAAGTCCCAGGGCGCGGGCGGCGCCGCCCTCCTCTACGGGTACGTCGTACCGGCGAAGGACGACGACACCCTCTTCGTGACCGAGCACGCCGACCCGGACGTCAGCCGGGGGCAGTGGCAGGCCCTGTGCTCGACTGCGGGACGGCCCGCCGAGGGACCCGCGCCCGAAGAGCTGCGCCTCGCCTGGGACGCGCTCAACGACGTGTACCTCACGGCGACCGCCGCGGCCTTCCGCGCCCTCGGCCTGCCGTACGCCGAGGGCGACGCGTTCGACCCGGCGGCCTTGCGCGGCACCGGAGTAGCACCCCGCTACGAGCGCTGGCTCGCCCGCGCGGTCGAGGCCCTGACGGCCCACGGCCACCTGCGCGCCACGGCGGGCGGCCTGGAGGTGGCCCGGGAACTGCCCGCCGGGCTGCCCGCCGAACTGGGCGCGCGCGTACGCACCGTGCTGGGGGACGTCCTGGAGATCCCCGAGGACGTCAGCGACTGGATGCTCTCCCTCGCGGGCGACCTGGCCGGTGTCCTCACCCAGAGCATCCACTCCGCCGAGCTGTACGCCTCCGACCGCACGCCCGGCGTGTACGCACGGCTGTTCGGTCCGACGTACGCGGCGGCGACCGACGCGGTGCGCGAGATGGTCCGCCAGTGGCCCGCGGACCGGCCCCTGAAGGTCATGGAGGTCGGCGGCGGCTACGGCTCGCTCACCCAGCACCTGCTGCCCCTCCTCCCGGCCGACCGCACCGAGTACGTCTTCACGGACATCTCGCGCTACTTCATGGACAAGGCGCAGACCGCCTTCGCCGACCACCCGTTCGTGCGCTACGACCTCTTCGACCTCGACCAGCCGCCCGCCACCCAGGGCTTCGAGAACCAGGCGGCGGACCTGGTCGTCGCGGCCAGCGTGCTGCACGACATGCGGCAGATCCGGCGCACCCTGCACAGCCTGCGGTCCGTGCTCGCGCCCGGAGGCGTCCTCCTGATGGTCGAACAGACCACCTTCCACCCGTGGTTCGACCTCGTCATGGGCCTCCAGCAGGGCTTCGACAGCTTCGAGGACACCGACCTGCGCACCGGACACTGCCTCCTGGACCGCGACCAGTGGCGGCGCGAGCTGACCGCCGCCGGATTCACGGACGCCGCCGTCCTCACCACCACCGGCGGCCCCTCCTCCGTCGGCTTCGACGTGATCGTCGCCCAGGGGCCGCAGGCCCGCCGCCGGTTCGCCCCGGACGAACTGCGCACCTTCGCCGCCGCACACCTCGCCCGGCACATGGTGCCCGCCCAGCTCCTGGCCCTGGACGAACTCCCGCTCAGCGGTACGGGCAAGGTGGACCGCGCGGCCCTCGCCAAGGCCGGGGCGCGCGGCGCGACCCGAGGCAGGCCCGCCAGGCCGCCGCGCACCGACCGCCAGCTCAAGCTGGTCGGGATCTGGCAGGAGGTGCTCGGCCTCAGCAGCGTCGACCTGGCCGACGACTTCCTCGAAATGGGCGGCGACTCGCTGCTCGCCGCCCGGCTCGCCGCCAGCCTGCAATCGGCGTTCGACGTCGCCGTGCCGGTCGGCACGCTCCTGCAGTACACCACCGTGGAAGCACTCGACGGCCACCTCGAAACCCTTCTCGGCCGGTCCGAGCTCATGCCCGAGGAGAAGTAGGCAATGAACCAGACCACCCAGACCACCCAGACCACCCAGACCACCCAGACCACCCAGACCACCTCGACCTCCCAGGCCACCACGGCCTCCCCGTCGGCCCGCTCCGACCGGTCGGCCCCCGCCCCCCGGCTGTCCCACGCCGGAACAGTGGCGTGGATCGTCGGCTTCCTCGCCGAGATCCTCGACGTCGCCCCGCACGAGATCGACCCCACGACCCCCCTGGACGAGCTGGGCGTCGACTCCGCGACCACCCTGGTGCTCTGCGCCCGGATCGGCGACGAACTCGGCGTCCAGGTGCGCCCCCGGGACGTCTTCGGTCACTTCACCGCCGACGCCCTGGCCCGCCACCTGACCGCGCCGCTCTCCGGGGGGAGCGTGCGGACCCCGTGACCACCACCTCACCCCGCTGGCTGATCAGCGGTCCGCCCCGGCCCGCCGCCCCCCGGCTCTACTGCTTCGCGCACGGGGGCGGCTCCGCCGCGGAGTACCTGCGCTGGGCCCGCGGCCTGCCGGGCGTCGTACCGTACGCCGTCCAACTGCCGGGCCGCGGCTCGCGGGCCGACGAACCCGTCCTCACCTCGATGGACGCCCTGGTGACGGCGTTCCTCGCCGAGGTGCCGCTCGACGCCGCGCCGTACGCCTTCTTCGGGCACAGCCTCGGCTCGCTCGTCTCGTACGAGATCACCCGGGCACTGCGCGCGGCCGGACGGCCGCTGCCCGCCCGCCTCGTCGTGTCCGGGATGCCCGCACCCCATCTGCCGCGCACCAGCGGGCCGTTGCACGAACTGCCCGACCGGGAACTGCTCGAAACGGTCTCCCGGCTGCACGGCGGCATCCCCGAAGAGGTCCTCGCCTCGCCCGAGTTGTGCGACCTCGCCGTCCGCGCCCTGCGCGCCGACTACCAGGTCCTGGAGACGTACACCTGGCGGCCGCAGGAGCCCCTGGACCTGCCCGTGACGGTCCTCGGCGGCACCGACGACCGGGTCACCGCCGAACAGCTGGAGGCATGGCGGGAGCTCACCACGGGCGAGGTGACCGTACGCCGCTTCCCCGGTGGGCACTTCTACCTGCGGGAGCGGCCCGCCCCGGTGCTGCGGGCCCTCGCGGGCGCGGTCGCGGGGCTGCGTACGGAGGAGAGGAGTACATGCTGACCTTCGCCGCCGCGTCCGCGGTACTCGTGATGATCCCGGGCCCGGACCAGGCCCTGATCACCCGGAACGCGCTCGCGGCCGGACGCACGGCCGGGCTGCTCACGATGCTCGGCGGGCTGCTCGGGCTGAGCGTCCACGTCGCGGCGGCGACCCTCGGCATCTCCGCGGTGCTGCTCGCCTCGGCGACGGCCTTCACCGTGCTGAAGATCGTGGGTGCGGTCTACCTGGTGTGGATGGGGATCGCCACCCTGCGCAGCGCCCGGCAGACCCTGCGCGAGGATCCCGACACCGCGACGCGGGACCCGGCGGAGCGGGGCGGCAGGCACCTGCGCAACGGCTTCCTGTCCAACGCCCTCAACCCCAAGGTCGCGCTGTTCTTCGTGACGTTCCTGCCGCAGTTCCTGCCGTCGCGGGGGAGCGTGCTGCCCAAGGCGCTGCTCCTGTCGCTGGTGTTCGCCGTGATCTACGTGCTGTGGTTCAGCCTGTACGTGCTCACGGTCGACCACCTCGGCAAGTGGCTGCGCAGGCCGCGCGTGCGCGCCCGCATCGAACAGGTGACGGGAGTCCTGCTCATCGGCTTCGCCGTACGACTGGCCTTCCAGTCGCCCTGAGCGCGTAGCTCCCGCGGTGCGTGACCCGGGCCCCGTCCGGGTCACGCACTGTGGATGTGCCGGGCCCGGGGCCCGATAACCTGGGAAAATGCTGACCGAAGTCATCGCGACCCGCTACGTCACGCCCCTGCGTGAGGGCGGCTCGCTCCCCGGAATCGTCGAGGCCGACGATCTCGGTACGTACGTCATGAAATTCACCGGTGCCGGACAGGGCCGCAAGACGCTGGTCGCCGAAGTGATCTGCGGCGAGCTCGGGCGCAGGCTCGGGCTGCGGGTGCCGAGGCTGGTCGCCATGGACCTCGACCCGGTCATCGGGCTCGGCGAGCCCGACCAGGAGGTGCAGGAGCTGCTCAAGGCGAGCGGCGGCCTGAACCTCGGGATGGACTTCCTGCCGGGCTCGATCGGCTTCGACCCGCTGGCGTACGAGGTCGACTCCGCCGAAGCGGGCGAGGTCGTCTGGTTCGACGCGCTCATCAACAACGTCGACCGCTCCTGGCGCAACCCCAACATGATGGTCTGGCACGGCGACCTGTGGCTCATCGACCACGGCGCGACCATGATCTGGCACCACAACTGGCCCACCGCGCAGAGCGCTTCGGCCAAGCCGTACAACGCCTCCGACCACGCGCTGGCCCCGTTCCTTCCCGACATCGCGTCCGCCGCCGCCAAACTCGCCCCGCTGGTGACCGAGGAACTGCTCACCGAGGTCGCCGCCCAGGTGCCCGACGTGTGGCTGGCCGACGAGCCCGGCTTCGACACCACCGACGCGCTGCGCCGGGCGTACGTGGACGCGCTGCTGCCGAGGGCGGCGACCGTGCACGAGCGGATCACGCTGGAGGCACCGACCGGGGACCGGCCCTCGCAGGCCCCCGGCTGGCTCACCGAGCACGTGAAGCCGTGGCCGCACCCCACGAAGAAGGACCGGCAGCAGGCGCAGCAGTCGCAGCAGGACGGCGGAGACAAGAAGTGAGCGAGCACCAGAGCTCCGGGGCCCCCACTGGCCCCGAGGCCCCCGTCGGTTCCGAGGCCCCCGTCCAGCGGCACGTCTTCGAGTACGCGCTGCTGCGCGTCGTGCCCCGTGTCGAGCGCGGCGAGATGTTCAACGCGGGCGTGATGGTCTACTGCCGGGCGAAGTCGTACGCGGCAGCCCTCACGCACCTCGACGAGGAGAAGCTCCGGGTGCTCGACCCCGGGGCGGACGTCGTCGGCGTACGGGCCGCGCTGGGGGCCGTCGAGGGCCTGTGCGGCGGTGGCGGGAGCGCCGGGCAGGCGGCCGGGGACGACCCCGGGCGGAGGTTCCGCTGGCTCAGCGCGCCGCGCTCCGCCGTCGTACAGCCGGGGCCCGTGCACACCGGACTGACGGCCGATCCGCAGGCGGAACTGGAACGGCTGCTCGACCTGTTGGTCAGGTGACACCCGTGTGCGGGGTGTGACCTTCGTCCAGGACCGGGGCGGCCGTTGACACCGGGTGCCGTGGCTTCTAGCGTCACGACTGCTGAGGCTACTAAGCGGTTGCTCAGCTGTTGAGCGGCCCCCCCCCCCGGGGCCGGTTCCCAAGGGCGAGGAGAACAGGGATGTCCACCACCGAGCAGCGCGTGGCGATCGTGACCGGGGCGGCGCGCGGCATTGGAGCCGCGACCGCCGTACGGCTCGCGGCCGAGGGCCGTGCCGTCGCCGTCCTCGACCTCGACGAGGCGGCCTGCGCGGAGACCGTCGAGCAGATCACCAAGGCGGGCGGCAAGGCCCTCGCGGTCGGCTGCGACGTGTCCGACGAGGCGCAGGTGGAGGCCGCCGTGGCCCGTGTCGCCGCCGAACTGGGCGCGCCGACGATCCTCGTCAACAACGCGGGCGTACTCCGCGACAACCTGCTCTTCAAGATGAGCGCCCTGGACTGGGACACCGTCATGGGCGTCCACCTCAAGGGTGCGTTCCTGATGGCGCGTGCCGTCCAGAAGCACATGGTGGACGCGAAATTCGGCCGCATCGTCAACCTGTCGTCGTCCTCCGCGCTCGGCAACCGGGGCCAGGCCAACTACGCCACCGCCAAGGCAGGGCTCCAGGGCTTCACCAAGACCCTGGCCAAGGAGCTCGGCAAGTTCGGCGTCACCGCCAACGCGGTCGCCCCCGGCTTCATCGTCACCGAGATGACCGCGCAGACCGCCGAGAGGGTCGGCATGGGCTTCGAGGACTTCCAGGCCGCAGCCGCCACCCAGATCCCGGTGCAGCGCGTCGGGAAGCCCGAGGACATCGCCAACGCCATCGCGTTCTTCACCGGCGACGAGGCGGGCTTCGTCTCCGGACAGGTCATGTACGTCGCCGGTGGACCCCTCAACTGACCCGCCGCGCCAAGGGACTGAGCTCATGACAGAAGCAGCAGTGCAGGACAGCGGCAGGGTCGCGCTCATCACCGGCGCCAGCCGGGGCATCGGCTACGGCGTCGCGGAGGCGCTCGTCGCCCGAGGTGACCGGGTCTGCATCACCGGACGCAACGAGGACGCCCTCAAGGAGGCCGTCGAGAGGCTCGGCCCCGGCCGGGCGATCGGCGTGGCGGGCAAGGCCGCCGACGAGGAGCACCAGGCCGTCGCGGTCGCGCGCACCATGGAGGCGTTCGGCCGGGTCGACTTCCTGGTCAACAACGCGGGCACCAACCCCGTGTTCGGCTCGATGGCCGACATGGACCTGAACGTCGCCCGCAAGGTCTACGAGACCAACGTCATCTCGGCGCTCGGATTCGCCCAGCAGACCTGGAAGGCGTGGCAGAGCGCCCACGGCGGGGCGATCGTCAACATCGCCTCCGTGGCGGGCGTCTCGGCGTCGCCCTTCGTCGGTGCGTACGGCATGAGCAAGGCCGCGATGATCAACCTGACCGTCCAGCTCGCCCACGAATTCGCCCCGTTGGTGCGCGTCAACGCGATCGCGCCCGCCGTGGTGAAGACGAAGTTCGCGCGGGCGCTCTACGAGGGCCGCGAGGAGGAGGCGGCGGCCGCGTACCCGCTGGGGCGGCTCGGCGTGCCCGCCGACATCGGCGGTGCGGCGGCGTTCCTCACCTCCGGGCAGTCCGACTGGATCACGGGTCAGACGCTCGTCGTGGACGGCGGCATCTTCCTCAACGCCGGGGTGGGCTGAGGCCGGTACGGGGTGCGACCGGTACGGGGTAAGACCGGTGCGGGGTGAGGGAGATTCGGTGAAGACTACCGTTCGGTAACTCCCTACGCACCCGGGAATGTGCGGAATTGAATGTTCCCCCTCCGCCTGCGGCCTGCTGGACAACTTCGTTGCTCCGGCGGGCCGTTGCGGTATGGTCTGCCGACCCCACGGCTGATCGAGGAGCGTGCACGTGTTTGACCGGGCCAGGAGTCTGCGGGCGGCCGCAGCCCTCACGTCCCTATCCCTGCTGACGGGCTGCGGGGTGCTGACCGAGGAAGGTTCCGAGCCGGAACACCGGTTGAGCGTGGGCACGACGAGCAAACCGAGCAAGCTGGATCCGGCCGGAGCCTGGGACGGCTCCTGGGAGCTCTACCGCAACGTCTTCCAGACGCTGCTGAGTTACCCGACAGGATCCTCGTCCCCCACTCCGGACGCCGCGAAGTCCTGCGGCTTCGCCGACACCGCCCACCGTGTCTACGCGTGCACCCTCCAACCGGGGCTGACCTTCTCCGACGGCACCGCACTCGACGCGGCGGCCGTCCGGCACTCCATCGAGCGCATCGTCAGGATCAATGCCGACGGCGGTCCCAAGGGCCTGCTCAGCAGCCTCCAGACGGTCGAGACGGAGGGCAAGGACAAGGTCGTCTTCCGGCTCAACAAGCCCGACGCGACCTTCCCGTTCGTCCTGGCCACTCCCGGCATGGCGCTGGTCAGCCCGGGCGCGTACCCGGCGGGCTCGCTGCGCACCGACAACTCCGTGGTCGGCTCCGGCCCGTACGTCATGAAGGCGTACCGCCCCAAGGGTGCCGACTCCGGCGCGGACCTGGAGCGCAACCCCACCTACAAGGGCTTCGCCGACCGCAAGAACGAGGCGGTGACCATCCGCTACTTCGACGACTCCGCGAAGATGGTCAAGGCCCTCAAGGACAAGCAGATCGACGCGACCTTCCGCGGTCTGACCGCCGAGCAGATCGTCGGCCTCCAGGACCAGTCGAACGGCCCGATCAAGGTCACCGAGTCGCCCGGCTCCGAGATCCACTACCTGGTCTTCAACCCGAAGGACCGGTACGCCGCCAAGCCCGCCGTCCGCCGGGCCGTCGCCCAACTCGTCGACCGGCCCGCGCTCGTGGAGAAGGTCTTCAAGGGCACCGCCGAACCGCTGTACTCGATGATCCCGACCGGCATCGCCGGGCACACCACCGACTTCTTCGACACGTACGGCAGGGCCGACGCCACCGAGGCGAAGCGCATCCTGCGCGCCGCGGGCATCACCGAGCCCGTGCCGCTTGCGTTCTGGTACCCCACCGACCGGTACGGCTCGGCGACCGCCCTGGAGTTCGCCGAGCTGAAGCGGCAGCTGGAGGCATCGGGGCTGTTCAGGATCACGATCAAGGGCCTGGAGTGGGAGGAGTTCTCCCAGGGCGTGCAGAAGGGCTCGTTCCCGGTCTTCGGCCGGGGCTGGGCACCGGACTACCCGGACCCGGACAGCTTCGTCTCGCCCTTCGTCGGCGAGAACAACGCGATCTCCACGCCGTACGTCGTCCCCGAGATCACCGGGAATCTGCTGCCGAAGTCCCGCCGCGAGGTCCGGCGCGACAAGGCCATCGACTACTTCGTCCAGGCCCAGGACGTCCTGCTGCGCGACGCGCGGCTGCTGCCGCTCTGGCAGGGAAAGATGTACGTCGCCACCCTGGAGGACATCGGCGGGGCCGAGCTGACGCTCGACCCGCAGACGGTCATGCAGGTGTGGGAGCTGTACCGCAAGACCAGCTGGGACTAGGAGACGGCGGGGGTGCGTGCGGGCTCCGGGCGGCGTTGTCAGTGGTGGCCGGTAGGTTCTTCGAGAAGAACGAATCGCTCACCGGAGGTTGTTGACGTGACGGACATCCAGATGCTGCCCGAGTCCTGGCGCGGGGTCCTCGGCGAGGAGCTGGAGAAGCCCTACTTCAAGGAGCTCATGGAGTTCGTCGAGGCGGAGCGGGCGGCCGGTCCGGTCTACCCGCCGCGCGAGCAGGTCTTCGCCGCCCTGGAGGCCACCCCGTACGACGAGGTGAAGGTCCTGGTCCTCGGCCAGGACCCCTACCACGGCGAGGGCCAGGGGCACGGGCTGTGCTTCTCGGTACGGCCGGGCGTCAAGACGCCGCCCTCGCTGCGCAACATCTACAAGGAGATGCACGAGGAGCTGGGCACCCCGATCCCGGACAACGGCTACCTCATGCCGTGGGCCGAGCAGGGCGTGCTGCTGCTCAACGCGGTCCTCACCGTCCGCAAGGGCGAGGCGAACTCGCACAAGGGCAAGGGCTGGGAGAAGTTCACCGACGCGGTGATCCGCGCGGTCGCCGACCGCCCCGACCCGGCGGTCTTCGTGCTGTGGGGGAACTACGCGCAGAAGAAGCTCCCCCTGATCGACGCCGAGCGGCACGCCGTGGTCAAGGGCGCGCACCCGTCCCCGCTGTCCGCGAAGAAGTGGTGGGGCTCGCGTCCCTTCACCCAGATCAACGCCGCCGTCGCCGAGCAGGGCCACACGGCGATCGACTGGACCCTGCCGAACCTGGGCTGAGCCTGAGCGGGATTGCCGGTGCCTGCGGCTAGCGTCACGGGAACCAGTGAGTGCGGGACCCGTGGAGGCGGCAGTGACGGAGCAGCAGGAGACGTCGGGGGACGCCGTGATGACCCGGATCGGGCAGACGGCGATCCTGCTGCACGCCGGTGACCGGCAGGAGGCCCGCAGCAGGTTCGAGGCGCTGTGGGAGGAGCTGGGCCCGCAGGGCGACCCGTGGCACCGTTGCATGGCCGCGCACTACCTGGCGGCCGCGCAGGACGACCCCCGGGACGAACTGCTGTGGGACCTGCGGGCGTTGGCGGCCGCCGACGGCCGCGACGGCGGCCGGGGAGGGGAGCGGCCGTCGGCGGAACTGCACGGGTTCCGCCCTTCTCTGCACCTGGGCCTGGCCGCCGACTACGTGAAGCTGGGCCGCCCGGAGGCGGCCCGCATCCATCTGGGCCGGGCCCGCGCCCTGTACGACGCCTTCGCGGAGCAGGGGCACGGGGGGCTGGGAGTGCGGGACGCGATCCGGCGGCTGGAGGCGCGACTGGCGGGGGAGTGAGGAGCCCTCCTCGCCGCCCCGCCCGTTGCCGCGTCTCCCGTGCGGGGTCTCCCGTGCGGGGTCTCCCGCACGGGGGTCTCAACCCCCGTACGTCTCCCGGCAGATGCGCGCCTCGGGGCTGTTGTGCTTCCAGCCGCCGTAGCCGGTGCCCAGTGCGCAGACGTCGGCCGCGGAGGTGGGGAGCTTCGGCAGGGCGGGCCCCCGGTCCGGCTTGCGGTCCGGTTTGTGCCGGGGTGCGGGCTGGTGCGGAGCGGGAGGCTCCGGGGCGTCCCGGCGCGCGGGCTTCTTCGGTTGGTCGCGCTCGGCCTTGCGGGGGGATTCGCCGGTGGCGGGCGGGGCCGCAGCGGGCCCGGGAACGCGCTCGGACGGCAGCAGGGCCGCTTCCAGCACCTCGTGGACGGGAGCCTCGACGAGCTGGTCGGGGCTGCCGCCGTTCCCGATCAGATGGGGAAGCTGGGGCGCGTGCGGCTGCTGGGCGGCGGGGTACTCGACTGCGGGCGGGCCGGGCCGTCCCGGCTGCCCGGCCTGTCCGGCGTCGGCGGAGACACAGCCCGACACGGCCGACACGGCGACCCCCACCAGGAGCGTCGCTGCGGTTCTCGTCACGGTTCTTGTTCGGTGCACCCGCGCAACTCTGCTGATCGCGGTCCCCGTTGGGGAAGCCAGGAGCCCGATTTTGCCCCACACGAGTGAAGCGCGGGCCACGTGCTTACGCAGCGTACGAACAGTCCCCTAGGCGGCGTACGAACAGTCACCTACGCGGCGCCTCCCGGCCCCAGCATCCCGCGCAGCAGCTCGTCGAACCCGGTGCGCAGCTCCGCCCGCGTCGGCACGGCCGCGTGGTAGGAGCCCGCCGCGCAGGAGTACATCAGCCCCTCCACCCACGCGACCAGCGACAGCGCGTGCCGCTCGGGCTCCTGGGACCCGGCGGCCGTCATCATCGCGACCAGCGGCGCCCGGAACCCCGTCCGCCCCGTCGCGTCGTAGAACTCCCGCAGCTCGGGCCTGCGGGTGGCTTCGAGGCCCAGTTCGTACCGGGCGATCAGCAGCGAACGGTGCTCGGTCAGGTACCGGTGCAGGACCCGCGCGAGCAAATCCACCAGTTGGCCGAGGTCGGGGGCCGCTCCCGGACCGGGGAGCGAGCGGAGCCCCAGCGCCTCCCCCTCCACCACGGCCAGTCGCCGCACCGCCAGCTCCAGCAGGGCCTGACGGGTGCGGGCGCAGTTGGAGGTGGAGCCCTGCGGCAGGCCCGCCGTCTCGTCCACGGCCCGATGGGTGAGCCCGCGCATGCCGCGCTCGACCAGGAGCTTCAGGGCGGCGTCGGCGATGCGCTCGGTGCGCGAGGCGGCTGCGGTGCGTGCGTTCATGTGCCCAATCTACCGGGCTCACTACATGTGTAGTAGCGTGCCAGACGTCACTACAGATGTAGTCACCCAGGAGGCGTCATGTCCGAGCAGCCCCAGACCTCGTCCCAGCCCCTGCCGCAGAGCGCGACCGAGCGCCGCGCCGTCGTCGTCGGCAGCGGAATCGGCGGCCTCACCGCCGCCGTCGCCCTGCACCGGCGCGGCTGGCAGGTCACCGTCCTGGAACGGGCGGCCTCCCTGGACCCGGTCGGCGCCGGGATCGGTCTGGCCCCCAACTCCCTGCGCGCCCTCGACGTCATCGGCCTCGGCGAGACCGTCCGCGACCTCGCCGCCTGGCAGGGCGAGGGCGGTCTGCGCGCGCCGAACGGCCGCTGGCTGTCCCGTACCGACAGCGCCGCCGCGGTCGAACGCTTCGGCGGCCCGCTGGTCCTGCTGCACCGCGCCACCCTCGTGGACGTCCTGCTCTCCGGACTGCCCGATGGCGTCGTCCGCACCGGCGCCGCCGCATCGCTCGTGGACGCGGGCGAGCCCGGCGGACGCCCCGCCGTGGTCCGTACGGAAGAGGGCGACGACGGCGACGACATCGAGGCGGACCTCGTCATCGGGGCCGACGGCGTGCGGTCGGGGGTGCGCGGCGTCCTCTTCCCCGGGCACCCGGGAGCCGTCTACGCCGGGTTCACCACCTGGCGCGTCGTCGTCCCCGCGCCCGCCGAGCCCTTCGCGCCGCACGAGACCTGGGGACGCGGCAGGCTCTGGGGCAGCCAGCCGCTCAAGGACGGCCGGATCTACGCCTACGCCGCCGCCCACGCGCCCGCCGGGGACCGCTCCGCCGACGGCGAGAAGGCGGAAGTGCTGCGCCGCTTCGGCGACTGGCACCACCCCGTGCCGCAGATCATCGCCGCCGCCGACGCCCCGTTCCTGCGGCACGACGTCTTCCACATGAGCACCCCGCTGGACACCTTCCACCGGGGCCGCACCGTCCTCGTCGGCGACGCCGCCCACGCCATGTGCCCGACCATGGGCCAGGGCGGCAACCAAGCCATCGAGGACGGCGTCGTCCTCGGCCACCACCTGGACCCCGCGGCGGACCTCGGCGCGGGGCTGGCCGCCTTCACCGCCGACCGGCTGCCCCGTACGACCGGCATCGTCGCCAAGTCCGCGAGGATCGCCCAGCTGGCCATGCTGGACAGCGCCCCCGCCGTGGCGGTCCGCGACGCCGTGCTCCGGCTGGCGAGCCTGGGGCCCTCCGCGCTCGCCCTGCGGGCCTTCGACGGAGTCTGCGACTGGCGGCCGCCGCAGCGCACGTATGCTGCCCGGACACCCGTTCACCAGGCACAACAGTCCTAGCGGCACAGAGGGAGACCCCCGTGAAGATCGGCGTCATCGGCCTCGGCGACATCGCGCAGAAGGCGTACCTGCCCGTCTTCGCGACCCTTCCGGGGGTCGAGATCCACCTCCAGACCCGTACGCCCGCCAAGCTGGCCCAGGTCGCGGAGACCCACCGCGTCCCCACCGACCGGACCCACACCACGCTCGACGGGCTCCTCGCGCAGGGTCTGGACGCCGCGTTCGTGCACGCCTCCACGTCCGCGCACCCCGAGCTGGTCACGGCACTGCTCGATGCGGGCGTCCCCACGTACGTCGACAAGCCCCTCGCCTACGAACTGGCCGACTCCGTACGGCTGGTGGAGCTGGCCGAGGCGCGCGGCGTCAGCCTCGCCGTCGGCTTCAACCGGCGCCTGGCCCCCGGCTACGCGCAGTGCGTCGAGCACCCGCGCGAGCTGATCCTGATGCAGAAGAACCGGGTCGGCCTGCCCGAGGACGCGCGGACCTTCGTCCTCGACGACTTCATCCACGTCGTGGACACGCTGCGCTTCCTGGCCCCCGGCGAGATCGACCACGTCGACGTGCGCACGCGCACGGTCGAAGGACTGCTGCACCACGTCGTGCTCCAGCTCTCCGGTGACGGCTTCACCGCCATCGGCACGATGAACCGGATGTCGGGCTCCACCGAGGAGATCCTCGAAGTGTCCGGCCAGGACACCAAGCGGCAGGTCGTGAACCTCGCCGAGATCATCGACCACAAGGGCCAGCCGAGCGTCCGCCGCCGGGGCGACTGGGTGCCGGTCGCCCGCCAGCGCGGCATCGAGCAGGCCGTCACCGGCTTCCTCGACGCCGTACGCGCCGGAAAGCTGATCAGCGCCCGGGACGCGCTGGCGACCCACGAGCTGTGCGAGCGCGTGGTACGGACGGCGCGGGAGCAGGCTTCCTGAGGTTCCGTACGCCCTCGGCGGCGAGCAGCAGCGCGAGGACGGCCATCGCCAGGTGGAGGGCCCAGTCGCCGTACCTCACGTACGGGGTGACGCCACGCGCGAGCGGTACGTCGTAGACGGCGGCGGCGCTTTGGTCGGTGCCCAGCGGCGAGCCGATCCGGCGGCCGTCGGGCCCGTACACGCTGCTCACCCCGGTGAGGGTGGCGTGCACCATGGGGCGGCCCGTCTCGGCGGCGCGCAGTGCGGCGAGCGTCGCGTGCTGCTCGGGGGCCCAGCTCTCCTGGAAGGTGGACGTCGCGGACTGCGCGATCAGCAGGCCCGCGCCGTCCCTGACCAGACGGCGGCTCATGTCGGGGAACGCCGACTCGAAGCAGACCAGCGGGCCCAGCCGCAGCCCGTTCGGCAGGGGCATGACGACGGGCGCGGTGCCCCGCATCCGGTCCTCGCCCGCGGCCTTGCCGACGGACGTCGCCCAGCCGAGCAGGGCGCGCGCCGGAACGTACTCGCCGAACGGGACGAGCCGCATCTTGTCGTAGCGCGCCCCCGTCGGCCCCCGGGGCCCCACCAGCACCGACGACTTGAAGATGCCGGGCCGGTCGGAACGGCGCGCGTCCACGTTGACGAGAACGTCCGCGCCGACCGTCCGCGCCAGCGCGGTGATCCGGTCCGCCACGTCGGGCCGGGCCAGCAGGTCCGTACCGACGCTGCTCTCGCCCCAGACCACCAGGTCCACGCGCTGCCCGGCGAGCGTACGGGTCAACTCCTCGCCTCGTGCGAGGCGTTGCTCGGTGCTGCCGATGCCGTCGAAGATCCCGGGCTGTACGACGGCGACGCGGGCGACGTGGCCGGCCGCCGCCGGGCGGGGCGCCCAGAGCCAGGCGGCCCCGCCGAGGACGGCGCAGACGAGGAGGGCGGAGAGGGCCGGGACGCGGGCGTACGGCAGCGCCAGCAGAACCACGACGCCGGTGTTCACGGCCACGACCAGCAGCGTCACCAGCCAGACCCCGCCGAGCGAGGCCAGCCGGAGCGCGGGAGTCACGTCCCACTGCGAGGAGCCCAGCAGCCCCCAGGGCCCGCCAAGCCCCTCCCAGGAGCGGGCCAGCTCCACCATCAGCCACCCGGACGGCAGTACGGCGACGGCGGCCAGGGCACGGGGGACGGTCGGTCTGCCGCCCAGGACCGCGCGGACGAGGACGCCCCACGGCAGCCACAGCAGCCCCAGCAGTGCGGCGAGCACCACGATGAACACGTGCAGGCTCGGCATCAGCCAGTGGTGCACCGCGACGACGAAGCCGACCCCGCCGAGCCACCCCTCCAGCGCGGCCCGCCGGCCGGTCGGCGCGGAGCGCAACAGGAGCATCCAGGGCACGAGGGCCGCGTACGCGAACCACCACAGCCCGGGTGCGGGAAAGGCGAACACGGGCAGGGCCCCGGCGAGGAGGGCGGCGAGGGCGCGGCGGCGGGGGGTGAGCCGGGGGGCGCGGGCTCGTCTCCGTGCCTTCGGCCCGGTGTCCTTACGGTCGAGGGCGTGTGCCTCGGCAGCAGCCACGTCCGTACGCACCGGGCCCACCGTGTCTACCGGACGTCCAGGGCCCCCTCGGCCCCTTCGGCCCACGTCGGATCCGCCGCCCGCGTCGCCCTGTCGCAGGCGACCTGGGCGCATGCCCGACACCCAGTGCCTCGGCATCCCGCGCCTCCTCACCACCGGAGTGATGACCCCAGTGTGGGGGAGCGGGGCAGAGGGGGACAGTGGGCGTCAGGCGACGGCGGGCGTCACGCCGCGTCGGGGCCGGTGCGCCGCCACTTCTCGTGGACGGTCACCCCGCGCACCCGCCAGACCCCGTCGTCGGAGCGCAGCAGCTCGAAGGAGTACCGTCCGCCGGTCACGAAGTTCGGGGCGGACGCGCCGCCCGGCCGCCCCGTCGGCTCCAGCCGCATCGGATTGACGTAGTCCGCCTGGAGCTCGGCCCGGTCACCCGTGTACCCGTCGAGGTCCTCCAGGTGCAGCCGCCGGTTGACGATCAGGTGCTGGCGTACCGGGAACAGCTTCAGCATCTCCGCGAGCCACCCGGCGACCTCGCCCGCCGGGCCCTCGATGCCGCCGGCCGAGCGGTAGTCGGCACGGCCGTCGGGGGTGAAGAGGGCCTGGTACGCCGTCCAGTCGGCATCGTCCACGGCCACCGCGTAGCCGGTGATCACCGCGTCGATGGCCAGCCGGTCCATTACGGTCGCGAGCTCCACACGCTGGGTCATCGGCTCAGTCTCGGGCAGCACGGGCGCGCCGCCAAGGGCCCGTGGGGCACGGGTGCTCGCCGTGCGGCGGAAACGCGGCCCTCCTACGATCGGGCAGAAGTGCTCATTCCGTAATCAATCGGTCACTCCGGAAGGCGTACACATGGGTCTGCGGCGCACCACCTCCGTTCTGCTCGCCACCGCTGTCGCTTCGGCGGCGCTGGTCACCGGTTGCGGGGGCGACGAGGCGACCCCCGACCCGATGCGCGGCCAGCAGTGGGCGCTCGACGCGATCAAGCTCCCGGACGCGTGGAAGACCACGAAGGGCGACGACACCGTCATCGCGGTGGTCGACACGGGGGCGGACCTCAAGCACCCCGACCTCAAGGGACGGTTCGTCGACGGCCACGACTTCGTCGACAACGACGACGACCCCACCGACGAGAACGGCCACGGCACCCACGTCTCCGGCATCGCCGCCGCCGCGACCGACAACGGCATCGGCATCGCGGGCGGCGCCCCGGGCGCGAAGATCATGCCGGTACGGGTGCTGGGCGCCGACGGCAGCGGCAGCAACGCCAACATCACCAAGGGCATCCTCTGGGCCGCCGAGCACGGCGCCGACGTCATCAACCTCTCCCTCGGCGAATCGGGCCTGATGGCCCGCCTGCTCAAGGGCGGCGTCCTCAACCCGGCGATCGCGGCCGCACACGCGAAGGGGGCGGTCGTCGTGGCGGCGGCCGGGAACGACGGCACCGTCCTCCAGCCGTACAAGCCGCAGACCCCGGTCCTGGTCGTCGGCGCGAGCGGCCCCGCGAACAAACCGGCCGACTTCTCGAACTTCGGCGCGCAGGACGCGGTGACGGCCCCCGGCGTCAAGATCCTCTCGACTCTGCCCACGTACGAGACGCAGGAGACGAAGAAGAACAAGTCCGGGTACGGGACGCTCGACGGAACGTCGATGGCGGCTCCCTACGTCTCGGCGGTGGCCGCCCTCCTGCACCAGCAGGGCCGCACGCCGGACCAGATCATGGAGGCGATCCGCTCCACGGCGCACAACCCGCAGAAGCTGGCGAAGCTGGGGCTGGGGATCGTGGACGCGGGGGCGGCGGTCGCCGCGAAGAAATAGGGGTGGGGCGGGGGCGCTCATCGCGCGGGTCATGGTGGGTTGCTGTTCGTTCCTGGGGCTACGCCCCTTGCCCCCTGCACAGCTTCGCCGCGCGTCCTCAAACGCCGGACGGGCTGGAATGGTTGCCCCCGCGTGTCCTCAATTGCCGGACGGGCTGATTTCTACCCCGCCGACTCGCCCGCGTGCGGGCTCAGCACGCCCATGCTCACCAGCACGAACAACAGGACCCCCAGCGCCACTCGGTAGTACACGAACGGCATGAAGCTCTTCGTCGTAATGAACTTCATGAACCACGCGATCACCGCATACCCCACCACGAACGCGATCACCGTCGCGAAGATCGTCGGCCCCCACGCCACATGGCCCTCTCCCACGTCCTTCAGCTCGTACACCCCCGACGCCAGCACCGCCGGAATCGCCAGCAGGAACGAGTACCGCGCCGCAGACTCCCGCGTGTACCCCATCAGCAGCCCGCCACTGATGGTCGCCCCCGACCGCGACACCCCCGGAATCAGCGCCATCGCCTGGCACACCCCGTAGATCAGACCGTCCTTCACCCCGAGATCCTTCAGCGTCTTGCGGTGGTTCCCCGCCGTGTGCCGCCCGGTCTCCCGCTCCGCCCGCGCCGCCAGCCGGTCCGCGACACCCAGCACCACACCCATCACGATCAACGTCGTCGCGATCAGCCGCAGATCCCGGAACGGGCCCTCGATCTGGTCCTTCAGCGTCACACCGAGCACCCCGATCGGGATCGACCCCACGATCACCAGCCACCCCAGCTGCGCATCGTGATCGCCCCGCATCGACTTGTCCCGCAGCGACCGGAACCACGCACTCAGGATCGTCGCGATGTCCTTGCGGAAGTAGATGAGCACCGCGGTCTCGGTCCCGATCTGGGTGATCGCGGTGAACGCCGCCCCCGGGTCGTGCCAGCCCGCGAAGGCCGCCGTCAGCCGCAGATGGGCGCTCGACGAGACGGGCAGGAACTCGGTCAGGCCCTGGACCAGACCGAGCACAAAGGATTCGAACCAGCTCATCAAGGGTGGCGCCGTCCCGGGAGTGCGCGCGGCGGGGCACCGCCGTGCGGAGGGTGGGGTGAGTGGTGCGCAGCGTACCCGCGGAAGGTGGCCGGAGAGTGATCAGCGGGCGACGGGCGTGGCTCGGTGTCGCCGCCGGGAATTCACTTGTTCGAGAGGGGGAGTACGGGAGTCTTCTCGGCCCCTGCTCCCCGCGCCTGCGCGGTGTCGGAAGCCGCCTCGCCCGCCGATCGCCCGATCGAGTGCCTCTTGCGCCAGGCCACCACGACCCCGGCGATGCTCGACACGACGATGAACCCCGTCGAGATCACGAACGCGGGCGACGTCGGCGACGACGCCTCGCTGCCCGCTATGACGTACGCCAGGGTGTTGGGGATCGAGCCAAGACCGGTCGCCGTCAGGAAGGAGAGGTAGCGCATGCGCGACACGGCGGCGCAGTAGTTCGCGGCCGCGAAAGGAACCCCCGGGAAGAGGCGGATCGCCAGCATCGACCGGAAGCCGTGTCTGCTCAGCACCCCGTCCGCCGCGAGCAGCACCCGCCCGCGCAGCATGGGGCGCAGCGCGTCCTGACCCAGGTAGCGGCCCAGCGCGAAGGAGATGCCCGCGCCCAGCACCGTGCCGCCGATGGACGTGGTGAGGCCGAGAACGGTCCCGAAGAGGGCGCCCGCGGCCAGGTTGAGGATCGGGCGCGGGACGAAGGCGACCGTGCACAGGCCGTACGCCACCCCGAAGAGCACCGCCGCCATGGCCCCGCCCAGCTGCGGCGGCCAGCCGTCCGCCAGCATCTTCTGGGGCTCGTACAGCAGGACGGCCGTGGCCGCCGACGCCAGCACGACCAGGAGCAGCGCCAGCCGCGCCCAGGGCGACAGCAGCACCCGGGCGAAGCGCACCGAGGCGCGCGGCACCCCCGTGCCCGGTGCGTCGGCGCGCGCTCTGCCCCTGGTGGGCCCGCCCGTGCCGGACCTGTCCGTGCCGGGTCCGCCCGCGTCGGGGCGGCCCGCGCACGGGGATTCCGCGTGCGGTGCGTCCGTGCGGGCCGTGGCCCCAGTGGCGTGGTCGAACATCCCGGGAGACTAACTGACATACGGGTGTGATCGCCGTAATGTGCACCTCATGACCCGCTTGGCCCGTCCGGCTGACGGCGGCCCCTCCAGCGCACTCGCCGACACCGTCATGGAGCGGCTCACCGCCGCGTACCCCGGTGCGGCCGACCCGGTCAGGGCCGCGCGGGCCGCCGCGTACATGAAGCACGTCGCCCCCTTCCTCGGCGTCCCCACCCCCGAGCGGCGCGCCCTCTCCCGCACCGTGCTCGCCGGGACCCCGCGCCCCGACGAGGCCGACTGCACCTCGGTCGCCCTCCGCTGCTGGGCCCTCCCCGAACGCGAGTACCACTACTTCGCCGTCGACTACCTGCGCACGCACGCCACCCGGCTGACCAGCGGCTTCCTTGCGACCGCCCGGCACCTGACCACGACCACTCCCTGGTGGGACACCGTCGACCTGCTCGCCGCGCACGTCGTCGGAGCGCTCGTGACCGCCGATCCGAAGCTGAAGCCCGCCATGGACGAGTGGATCGGCGACGACGACCTGTGGGTCGCCCGCACCGCGCTCCTCCATCAGCTCCGGTACAAGACCGCCACCGACACCGGACGGCTCTTCGCCTACTGCGAGCGCCAGGCGGCCCACCCCGACTTCTTCGTCCGCAAGGCCATCGGCTGGTGCCTGCGCGAGTACGCGAAGACCGACCCGGCCGCCGTACGGGCCTTCGTCGAGGCCCACCGGGACACCCTCTCCCCGCTGTCGGTGCGTGAGGCCCTGAAGCACCTCTGAAGACCCCGAAGGAAGGTGCCCGGCCCGCGTGCGCCGGAGCACAGCATGCGGACCGGGCACCTTCCCGGAAGCGGAGATCAGGGCCCCGACCGTGGGCCCCTAACCGAGGACTTCGGTCACGGTGCCCGCGCCCACGGTGCGCCCGCCCTCGCGGATCGCGAAGCCGAGGCCCGCTTCGACGGGCACGTCGCGGCCGAGCTCGACCGTCATGGTGACGGTGTCGCCCGGCCGGGCGACCGCCGCCTCGCCGAGGTCCACGTCACCGACCACGTCCGCGGTCCGGATGTAGAACTGCGGCCGGTAGCCGGAGGCGATCGGAGTCGAGCGGCCGCCCTCCTTCGTCGCGATGACGTACACCTGCGCGGTGAAGTGCCGCGCGGGCGTGACACTGCCGGGCGCCGTCACCACGTGGCCGCGGCGCACCCCGTCGCGCGGCACTCCGCGCAGGAGCAACGCGACGTTGTCCCCGGCCTCGGCCGACTCCATGGGCTTCCCGAAGGTCTCCAGCCCGGTGACGACGGTCTCGATGTCCGCGCCGAGCACCTCCACCCGGTCGCCGACCCGCACGGTGCCGCGCTCGATCGCTCCGGTGACGACCGTGCCGCGACCGGTGATGGTGAGGACGTTCTCCACAGGAAGGAGGAACGGTGCGTCGACGTAGCGCTCGGGCATCGGCACGTACGTGTCGACCGCGTCGAGCAGTGCCTCGATGGAGGCGGTCCAGCGGGGGTCGCCTTCGAGGGCTTTGAGGCCGGAGACGCGTACGACGGGGACGGCGTCGCCGCCGTAACCGTGGGAGGTGAGCAGCTCGCGGACCTCCAGCTCGACGAGGTCGGCGAGCACCGCGTCCTCGCCGTCGGCGACGGCGTCGGCCTTGTTGAGGGCGACGACGATGTGGTCGACGCCGACCTGGCGGGCGAGCAGGACGTGCTCGGCGGTCTGCGGCATGATGCCGTCGACCGCGGACACGACGAGGATCGCGCCGTCGAGCTGGGCGGCTCCGGTGACCATGTTCTTGACGTAGTCGGCGTGTCCTGGCATGTCGACGTGGGCGTAGTGGCGGGTGTCGGTCTCGTACTCGACGTGGCTGATGTTGATGGTGATCCCGCGCAGCGCCTCCTCGGGGGCGCGGTCGATGCGGTCGAAGGGCACGAAGGTGGTGGCGCCGCGCTCGGCGAGGACCTTGGTGATGGCGGCGGTGAGGGTCGTCTTGCCGTGGTCGACGTGGCCCATGGTGCCGATGTTGAGGTGGGGCTTGGTGCGGACGTATGCCGTCTTGGGCATGACTGGATTCCCTGATTCTGCGAAGTGAAGCGAAGCGTGAGTGGACCCCCTGGGCCTGCCGACCCTCCCCGTACGGGGTCCGCCGGACGCGCTCCGGGAAGGGTCAGCTTCGGGCGCCGTCGAAGGGCGCTGCGGCAGCAGTGACGACTGCTGCGGGGTTTTCGGGAAGTGCGGCGATGGCCGCGGAAGTGGGTGCGGCGACGGCAGCCTTCGGCGGGTCCGCGACTGCGGACCGCGCTGCGAGGAAGGCGTACCGG
Source organism: Streptomyces sp. NBC_00237 (assembly GCF_026342435.1). Classification (NCBI taxonomy): domain Bacteria; kingdom Bacillati; phylum Actinomycetota; class Actinomycetes; order Kitasatosporales; family Streptomycetaceae; genus Streptomyces; species Streptomyces sp. NBC_00237. The sequence continues at coordinate 85,693 of NZ_JAPEMT010000005.1, forward strand.
AACATGACGCAGATCATTGCCGATCCGCCCGCGCGGGGCGAACGGTTTTCCCGGACAGGGACGCCGTCGACGGTACGGAGCTGCGTACCGGACTCGACGGGTCCGCACGGTCGGTACGGACCCGTCGAGTCCGGGGGAGAATGTGCGGGTGAATGTTTCCGTACCGGTCGTCCGGGACGTCGACGGCGGTACCGCCAAGCTGATGCCCGACGTCGACCGTCCGCGTGCCTGGCTGCTCACCGTCGACGGTGCTCCGCAGTCGTACGTCGATCTGGACGAGCCCACCTACCTGGAGTTCGAGTACGCGCGGCGGCTCGCGTACGTCGTCGACAGTGTCGGGGAGGAGGGGGCGGCCCTGGACGTCGTGCATCTGGGTGGCGGCGGGCTGTCGTTGCCGAGGTACGTCGCCGCCACCCGGCCCGGGTCGCGGCAGGACGTCGTCGAGGCCGACCGGGGGCTGCTCGCACTCGTGGCCGAACACTTGCCGTTGCCGGACGAGGGCGCGGGGATCTCCGTGCACGGGCAGGACGGGCGGTGGTGGCTGGAGGGGGCGGCGGACGCCTCCGCCGACGTGCTGATCGCGGACGTGTTCGGCGGGTCCAGGGTCCCGGCGGCCTTCACCTCGGTCGGGTACGCGAGGGAGGCGGCCCGGGTGCTGCGGGCGGGCGGGGTGTACGTGGCCAATCTGGCGGACGGTGCGCCTTTTGGCTTCCTGAAGTCGCAACTCGCCACGTTCCGGGGGGAGTTCGCGGAACTCGCGCTGATCGCGGAGCCCGGGGTGCTGCGGGGGCGCCGGTTCGGGAACGCGGTGCTCGTCGCTTCGCAGGAGCCGCTCGACACCGCGGTGCTGGCCCGGCGCACTGCGTCCGACGCCTTTCCGGCGAGGGTCGAGTACGGGGACGCACTGGTGCGTTTCGTCGGGCGGGCGGCGGCGGTGCCGGACGCCGAGGCGGTGGCCTCGCCCGAGCCGCCGGACGGGGCCTTCAGCGTGGGGTGAGGGGCCTCGGAGAGTCGGAGCGTCGGAGCGCGAACGGGCGCCCGCCCCACTGTCGTGTGAGGGCGGACACCCGTCGTACGGCCCGCGCGTACGGCCCACGCGTACGGCCCACGTGTACGGCCCGCGCGTGCGGCCCCCGCCCGTCAGCGGGGCGGGCGGATCGTCACTGCGCCAGGCGGAGCGTGCTCAGGATCTTCATGACCGTCGCGTCCGGGACCTCTTCCTTGACGCCCTTGGCGCTGTGGAACACCCAGGTCTTGAAGTCGCCCTGCGCGTTCTTGAAGCCGAAGGCGAGCGACTTGCCGTCCGTCGCGCACTTGTTGGCCTTCTTCACGCCGACTGCGGTGCCGATCGAGATGCTGCCCTCGATGCCGGAGGCCGTCTTGAACGGCGTGCCCTTCGTGATGTTGATCTTGCCGGTGCGCTTCTGGTCGTAGCCGCCGAAGACCCAGTTGCCCGCCTGGCCCCTGGCGACGTCGGCGGTGTCCTTCGAGCCCTTGACGCCGCCGGTGGTGCCCACGTGGGAGAGGGCGGTCTTGTCCTGGTCGCCGTCGCCGTCCTCGTCGGTCACGCACCACTGCTCCTTGAGCGTGGCGGGCGCGGACATGATGGCGATCGGCGCTCCCGACGGGTCCTTGGCGTCCTCGAAGCCGATGAGCACGCTCGACTTCTGGACGTCCCACTCCGGCGGCACGTCGAAGACGGTCCCGTGCTTGGGGTTGAGGACGACCTTCCAGCCGGGAACGGTCGCCGTGGGAGCGGCGCCGCCACGCGGGTTGTCCGTGCCGCCCGCGCCCGGCGCGGGTGCGCTCGGGTCGGTGGTGGCGGGCGCGGAGTCCCCGCCCGCCGGGGGAGCCGTCCGGGTCGCCTTCGGGGCGGCGACCTGCTTGGGCTCCTCGCCCTTGTCGTCCTTGAGGACGAAGATGCCGGTGACGGCGAGGGCGGCGACGACCACCGTGCCCGCGATCGCCGCGGTGATGATCGTCTTCTTACGGTCGCCCGCCGGGCCGTCCGGGCCGCCGGGCCCGGCAGGTCCCGCCTGCATCGGCACCGTGTACGGCTCCTGGTAGCCGCCCGGCGGGGGCGTCGGAGCCGACGGGTGCGCCGGGTATCCGTAGCCCGGAGCGGGCTGCTGGTAGCCCGGCTGCTGGTAGCCGCCGGGCGGCGGCGTCGGCGGCTGCCCCGGCGGAGGGGTCATGGGCGGCCCGCCGGCCGGCGGCTGGCCGGGCGGAGGCGTCGTCGGGTACCCCGGCTGCTGGTACGGGTTCTGATTCTGGTCCTGCGGGTTTTGCTCGCCCCCGGGCGGCTGCTGTCCTGGCCACATGGCCAGTAACCATAGAGGGGTGGTGGCACAGGGGCCACAGTCGCCCCTGGAGGGACGGTGAAGGGTTCGGCCCCGGGGCAGGGGAACCGGGGGCGGGAGGGGATGGCCAAGCATGCCTACCCGTGGGTAACATCACGGCCATGAGCGTAGATCAGAAGTCCGTCGGCGAGATGCTCGCCGCCACAGTGCCGATGGCCCGCACGCTGGGTCTGGAATTCCTGGAGACCACCGCCGAGCGTGCCGTCGTCCGCCTGCCGGACCAGGCCGACTACCACAACCACGTCGGTGGACCGCACGCCGGAGCGATGTTCACGCTCGCCGAGTCCGCGAGCGGCGCGATCGTGATCGCGGCGTTCGGCGACCAGCTGACGCGCGCGGTGCCGCTGGCCGTCAAGGCGGAGATCGGCTACAAGAAGCTGGCGATGGGCGTGGTCACCGCGACCGCCACGCTCGGCCGTCCGATCGCCGACGTCGTCGCGGAGCTGGACGCGGGCGAGCGCCCCGAGTTCCCGGTCGAGATCGCGATCACCCGGGAGGACGGTGCGGTGACCGGCGAGATGACCGTTGTGTGGACGCTGCGTCCCAACAAGTAGGTCCACCAGCCTCAACAGGGAGACCTGTAACGGCTTTTCGGCAGGGCGGCGGTCCACCTCGGCGGAGGTGGACCGCCGCCCTTTCGTATGAGGGGGCGTCACCCCGCCCGCAGGGGCGGGCGGCGCGCCATGGGGGTCGCGATGGGGGCTCCTTCGCCCGAAGCGGTGCTCCCCGGGAAGGTCACAACCAACCGCCAGGGCGACCTCTGGGACGCAGCCGCCACGGCCCGAACAGGGGGGTAGGCTGCCCGGCGTGCGCCTTCGGGGCGCGGGCCGGGCAGTTTGCTTGAGCGCCAGAAATCCCCAGTGATCTACGTACGACGAGATCCATGTACGACGGAGGAACCGGCTTTGCACGTCCAGGAATGGCTGGAGACCGTGCCTGCGGTCAGCATCTACATCCTGGTGGGGGTGGTCATCGGTGTGGAGAGCCTCGGCATTCCGCTGCCCGGTGAGATCGTCCTCGTCAGTTCGGCCCTGCTCGCCTCCCAGCACGGGGAGATCGACCCGTACATCCTGGGCGCGTGTGCCTCGGCGGGCGCGATCATCGGAGACTCGATCGGTTACGCGATCGGGCGCAGGGGAGGCAGGCCACTGCTCGCCTGGATGGGCGGGAAGTTCCCGAAGCACTTCGGGGAGGCGCAGATCGCGATGGCGGAGCGGTCGTTCCAGAAGTGGGGCATGTGGGCGGTCTTCTTCGGCCGCTTCGTGGCGCTGCTGCGGATCTTCGCGGGGCCGCTCGCGGGGGTGCTGCGCATGCCGTACTGGAAGTTCCTGATCGCCAACGTGCTGGGCGGCATCGTCTGGGCGGGCGGCACGACCGCCGTCATCTACTCCGTGGGTGTCGTCGCGGAGGCGTGGCTGAAGCGCTTCTCGTGGCTGGGGCTGCTGCTGGCGGTGGTCTTCGGGATCGGGTCGATGCTGGTGCTGAAGAACCGGGCGAAGAAGGCGGCGGCGAAGATGGAGGCGGAGAAGGCGGAGTCTGAGCGGGTGGAGGTTTCGGTGGCGTCGTGAGGGTGGGGGCTTTGTCGCTGGGAGGGGCTGCGGAGCGTGCCCTTCAGGGGCGCGGGGCTGTGTCACTGTGCGGCTCCGCCGCGCGGACGCGCCCCGTTAGGGGCGCGGGGAACTGCGCGACCAGCCACCCACCGAGCCGCGCGGCCGAGCGCTTGAGGCGAAGGGGCGGGACTGGGGCAGCGCCGCAGGCACCCGGGTGCGGCGCACTCATCGGCTGAGGCCGGGCGGACGGCACCAGGGTGGGGCGCACCCATAGGCGGAGGTAACGGCGGGCGGCTCCGGGGTGGGCCCGGAGCGAAGGGTGCCGCCCCCTTGCCCGCCCGTTCCGCCCCCGGGGGCGGCCCCGCCGCCCAAGGAGGCGAGGGAGGCGGAGGGCGGAGCCCAAGGGGGCCTAGGCAACGACCCCGCCGCTCAAGGAGGCTAGGCGGAGGCGCCAAAGGCGGCGGGGCGTGCGGCCCCGCCGCCCATGGGGACTGGGTGGCTGGCCGTCGCCCAAGGGGGATGGGTGGCTGGCGTGCCGCCCAACCCAAGGGGGCTGGGGGAGGGTCCCCGGATTCAGGCGGTGGCAGGCGTGCCCGAGGCGCTGGGGAAGGGGTCCTGCTGCTCCGCGGACCGCGACACGGGCTGTGGCTTGCCGAGCGCCGCCGAGGCATAAGCCGCGAGCACCGTGGCGACCACGTCGCGCCCGGTGCGGGCCCCCACCGCCGGAGCGCGCTCGCCCCGCACCGCAGCGGTGAAGTCGCGCAGCTGGTCGCGGAAGGCGATCGCCACGTCCGCGGTGATGTCGGCAGGAGCACGCAGCTCCACAGCATCTCCCGAACCCGCCGCCAGCCACAGCCCCTTGGCCTTCGAGGCGCGCAACGTGCCCTTCTCACCCGTGATTTCGAACTCGTCGAGGTCGGAGAGCGCACCCGCCGTCACCGAGACCGTCGCCCGTATGCCGCCCTCCAGCTCCAGGTGCAGCAGCCCCTCCGTCTCCACCGGCACATCGCGGCGCACGATCCGCGCGTCGACCCGCAGCGGGCGGGCGCCGGTGATCCAGGTGACCCGGTCCACGCAGTGCGCCCCGATGTTCATCACCGCGCCGCCGCCCGCGAGTTCCGGATCGAAGAACCACGCGGGCCGGTGGCCGGGCCGGTAGTCGGTGGCCCGGCGGTCGACGACCGAGACGGGAGCACCGATCAGCCCGCCGCGCACCGCCTGCTGAGCGGCGGTGGTGAGCGGCAGATAGTGCTGGATGTGACCAAGGAAGAGCGCAACGTCCGCCTCCCCAAAGGCATCTGACACCACGTCACAATCGCTGAGCGTGGTCGCCATCGGCTTCTCCAGCAGTACGGGAATCCCGGCGCGCGCCGCGGCGAGCGCGGGCTCCACGTGCAGGGCGTGCGGGGTGCACACCACCAGCGCGTCCACCAGGCCCTCGTCCAGCATCTGCGCGTAACCGGTGGTGACCTTGGCGCCCGTGAGGTCCGCGAGGGAGCGGGCGCGGTCCTCGGCGATGTCGTGGACCGCGGCCACCCGCGCCTCGTCGGGCAGTGCGAGCGCGGCCTCCGCGTGCAGCCGGGCAGCGCCTCCCGCGCCGACGAGTCCGAGCCGTACGGCACCTGTGGGGGGCACTGCTGGGGGCATGACTACCTCGCTGGTCCGGGGGGCTGAGCCACCACCCTCGCGAATTCAACCCCTGAATACAACCCATTAGAAGGAATGAATCGCACGCACGAACCCCTGACCTCCCCCGTCCAGCCGCCCGCCAACCCCTCAGCCCACCGGCCCCGTCGAGTCCCGTACCACCAGCCGGGGCACCACCAACTGCTGCACCACCGGTGCCGTCGGGTCCTCGATCCGGCGCAGCAGCGTACGCGCCGCGAGCCGTCCGACCTCGGCCTTCGCGGGCGAGACCGCCGTCAGCGGCACTTCCGACAGCTCCGCCACCTCGTCGTCGTACCCGACCAGCGAGAGGTCCCCCGGCACCGAGAGTCCGCGCCGTCTCGCCGCCGAGACGAGCAGCGCCGCCTCCCGGTCCGCGAAGCAGACCGCCGCCGTCGCACCCGCCGCGAGGAGCTCGTCCAGGAAGACGTCCGCATCCGGGGCGTCCCACCGGCCCCGGCCCGCGTGCGGCGCGTCCGCCAGGTCGAGCCCCGAGTCCACCAGCGCCTCACGGAACCCGGTGGCGACGGCGTCGGCGTGGTACGGGCTGTCCCGCTGGAGGTAGCCGATGCGGGTGTGGCCGAGCGAGACCAGGTGGCGCACCGCCACGTACGCCCCGGCGGAATGATTCGAGCAGACGAATTCATGGTGGTCGGCGGCGGTCGCGAAACGCCGCTCCACCATCACCACCGGCACCCCGAGGGACTCGATCGCGTCGTGTTGGCGCATCGGGTCGGCGCCCGGCTCCAGCTCCGGCACGAGCAGCAGCCCGGTCGCCCCGGCGGCCAGCATGCCGTCGATGGCGGACCGCTCCTGACCTGCGTCGTAACCCGTACTGCGGATCATCATCTGGGCGCCGCCACGGGTCAGCTCGGCCTCGATCGCGGCGATGACCCGGGGGTAGTAGTACGTCATCGAGGGCACGCAGATGCCCACCACGGGGCCCGGCCCGGACGCGGTGCCCGGGGTGCCCGCGCGTTCGGCGGTGTCTTCGGCGATGTACGTGCCCGAGCCCTGCCGCCGGTAGACCAGGCCGTCCGCGACCAGCAGGTCAACCGCCCGGCGCACCGTGTTCAGGCTGACGCCCTGCTCCTTGGCGAGCTGCTGCTCGGTGGGCAGGCGGCCGTCGGGCCAGCGCAACTCGGCCACGCCTCGGCGCAGTTCTTCGGCGAGGCGGCGGAACTTCTCCCCACGTGCGGCGGGGCGTTCAGGGGCGGTCATCGGATCTCCCGACGGACGAGGGAGGTCTCCCGATGGACAAGGGAGGTCTCCCGACGAGAAACCGACGACTGACGGACGGACATAAGGGCTCCAAGGGGGGCGTCCAGGGCGTTCACTGCACCTTCAAGGGTATGTATCGAGCCGGTAACGGAAAATTCATTCGTACGAATGCCTTGACCTTAGTGCAGCGACGGCAACAGAATCCGGGCATTCCTTCCTTCCCCAGCTCGTCCTCCTTCGGCGCCCGAGAACGTGCGCCCGAGAACGGTGGTGTCCCACATGAGACTTCGTACCACGACCACGAGCACGGCACTCGTCGCCGTAGCCGCCCTGACCCTGGCCCTCTCCGCCTGCGGCGGTGCGAGCAGCACCGGCGGCGACGCGGAGACCAAGGAGTTCACCTACTGGTCGATGTACAAGGAGGACGAGCCGCGCGCCCAGGTCATCAAGGACGCGGTCGCCGCCTTCACCCAGGAGACCGGCATCAAGGTCGAGCTGATCTTCCAGGGCCGTGAGGTCCTCAACAAGCTCCAGCCGACGCTGGTCGGCGGCAACGTCGCCGCCGACCTGGTCGACCAGAGCCAGTTCAAGATCCGCGACACCCTCGCCGCCACCGGCAACGCCCGCGACCTGTCCGCCGTGTACGACGCGAAGGTCACCGGCGAGACGAAGACCGTCGGCGAGACCGTTCCCCGGGCGTACCAGGACCTGGTCAAGGACAAGGAAGGACACACCTATCTGATCCCCACCAACGTGCAGACCTGGCAGGTCTTCTTCAACAAGAAGCAGCTCCCGGACGTCGCGGCCCACCCGCCGAAGACCTTCGACGAGTTCATCGCCCTCCTTGACCAGCGCAAGGCTGCCGGAAGGGCCCCGCTCGCCCTCGACGGCGACATCCTCGCCTACGTCGACCAGTGGGTCTCGACCCTGATGATCCGCGAACTGGGCGCGGGTAACTGGAAGACGGTCCTGGAGGACAAGACGGGTGCGGGCTTCGACAAGCCCGAGGTCCTCAAGGCCGCGCAGAACGCCGAGAGGATCGGCAGGGGGAAGTACTTCGTCGACGGCTGGGACGCGAGCAAGTTTCCCGCGATCCAGCAGAAGTGGGCGCAGAACAAGGCCGACCTCCTCTACATGGGCACCTGGGGCCCGTCCGAGACCGGCGAGATCGCGGGCAAGGACTTCGAGTACGGCTCCTTCCCGTTCCCGAAGACGGCCGCCGGTCACGACTCGGAGCAGGCCAGCCTCTACGGCTACGGCATTCCGAAGAAGGCCAGGAACGGCGTCGCCGCGGAGAAGTTCATCCAGTTCTTCCTCGGCAAGAAGTGGATGGACCGCCTCGCCACCGAGGAGAAGTCCATCACCGTCCGCCAGGACGTCACCTCGGTCAAGGACCTCCAGGGCCCGCAGAAGGCGCTGAAGGACGCGGGCGCGATCCACGTCAGCCAGGACGGCGCGGAAGGCATGTCCGACTGGGAGACCAAGATCGCCCAGCCGCTCAGCAAGAAGATCATCTCGGGACGGATCAGCGCCGCCGACTACGTCGCCGAGCTGAAGAAGAGCACCGTCAACTGGTGGAAGGCCAACGGCTGATGAGCACCGCCTCCGCCGAGGTCCAGGATCCCCAGGCGTCCGCCGCACCGCCCCGGGCCCTGCCCGACCCGGCCGCCGCGCCCCCCGGCGCCGTCGTCGACGTACCGCCGAAGGGGGAAGACGTACCGCCGAAGAGGGAAAGGGAGAAGAAGGACGACACGGCCAGCCCGCTCGAACGAGGCCGCCGACGCCTCTTCGTCCCCTTCGTCGGCCCGGCGTTCTTCCTCTACGCGGTGGCCGTCGTCGCCCCGACGGTCTTCACGCTCGTTCTCTCCTTCGCCAAGTGGGCCGGGTCAGGACCCGTCGAGTGGGTGGGCTTCGACAACTACCGGCGCCTCTGGTACGACGACGTCTTCGCCTCGTCCTTCGGCAACACCCTGCTGATCCTCTTCGGCGTCGGCTTCGGCACCTTCCTGCTCAGCTTCTTCTTCACCACGGTGCTGCGCGAGATGGCGGGCCGGAAGTTCGTCCGCGCGGTGATCTTCTTCCCGAACGCGGTGTCCGCCCTCGCGATCTCCATCCTCTGGGGCTTCCTCTTCCAGGCGGACGGCCTGATCAACAAGGTGATGGGCGCGCTCGGCCTGGACGCCCCGCCCCGCTGGCTCGCCGACGACAACCTCTTCTACGTCATCTGCGTCGGCCTGGTCTGGATCAACACCGGCTTCTACACGACCATCCTGATGGCCGCCGTGGACCGCATCCCGATCACCCTCTACGAGGCCGCCGACCTCGAAGGCGCCAACGCCTGGCAGAAGTTCCGCCACGTCACCCTGCCGATGATGTGGGACGCCGTCGCGGTGAGCGCCACCCTCTGGGTGATCAGCGCCATCAAGATCTTCGAGTTCATCTACGTCTTCGCGGGCGCCGCCGGATCCACCCCGACCACCAAGTCCTGGACGCTGTCCCTGTACGCCTACGCCGAGGCGTTCCAGCCGACCGGCGTGGCCAGGTTCGGCGCGTCCGCCGCGGCCACGGTCGTGACGCTCGTCCTGATCGTCCTGCTCATCGTGCTGACCCGCCGCCTCACGCGTCGAGAGTCCCTGGAGTTCTGACCCATGGCCAACCCCGCACTGCCCCGCCCCGTGCTCACCCCGGCCCCCCGGCGGAAGTTCCAGCGGCCACGCCTCCAGCACGTCGTCCATACCGTCGTCTGGGCCATGGTCGCCTTCGACCTCCTCGTCCTCGTCTGGATGGCGCTGTCGTCCTTCAAGACCGCCCGGGAGATCTTCGCGACGCCGTTCGGGCTGCCCGAGAACTGGCAGCTGGAGAACTGGGCCCGCGCCTGGGAGGTCGGCGACTTCGGCCCGGCCATCCTCCGTACGCTCCTCGTCGTGGCCGCCACCGCGATCGGCACGGTCGCCGTCGCGGCCCCCGCCGCCTACGCGCTCAGCCGGTTCGGGGCGCGCTCCGCGAACGGGCTGACCTCCTTCATGGCGATGGGCCTCGGCATCCCGATCCAGGCGATCATGCTGCCGCTGTTCGTGGCGATGTCGCAGATCGGCCTGGTCAACAGCCTCGGCGGACTCATCCTCGTCTACGTCGCGACGTCCGTCCCCTTCGCCGTCTTCTTCCTCACCGCCTTCTTCCGCAGCCTCTCGGCCGAGCTGGAAGAGGCCGCCGCCCTGGACGGGGCCACCCCCTGGCGGACGTTCTGGCAGATCATGCTGCCGCTGGCCCGCTCCGGCATCGTCACCCTCGTCATCCTCAACGTGATCGGCCACTGGAGCGAGGGCATGCTCGCGATGATCTTCCTCCAGGACCCGCAGCAGCAGACCCTCTCGCTCGCCCTCCTCGGCTTCATGTCCCGCGTGCAGTTCAGCGGCGCGGACTGGGGCGGCCTGTTCGCCGCGATCGGCCTGGTCGTGCTGCCCCTGCTGCTTGTCTACCTCTGGCTGGGCCGCCGGATCATCGAGGGCATGACGCTGGGCTCCGGCAAGTAACACCCCTCCACGACACGGCAGTCGGCACCACCGCAGCTGGCTCCACGGCACGTCCCCCCATCCCCTTCTCGTCAAAGGAGACGAGTGTGCCCGCTCGCAGAACGGTCGCCGCGTCCATCACCCTGGCGGCGCTGACCACCGGCCTCACGGCCGTCGCCCCCGCCGCGTCCGCCGAGGACCCCCTCGTCGTCAACGGCGGCTTCGAGTCCTTCACCTCGGGCGCCCCCGAGGGGTGGGGCGTCTGGAAGCCCGCCGGTGACGGCCAGGTGCTCTCCTCCGACGACGCCACCGAAGGAGCGCGCTCCGTCGAACTGCGCACCGACAGCCCCGACGACCGCGTCGCCGTCACCCAGAGGGCGAAGCTGCCCAGCGCCGACGGCGGCTGGATCAAGGTCTCCGCACAGGTCCGCGCCCAGGGCCTGTCGGGCGGCCGGGCGAGCGTCCGCGTCCAGTTCAAGACGGCGAGCGGCACCGGCGCCGGTTCCCTCCGGTACGTGGGCGCCGCCACCGGCACCAGCACCTGGAGCCGCGTTGAGGTGTACGTCGAAGTCCCTGCCGGAGCAGCCCAGTTGAGCGTGGAGCCGATGGCCGACGGCGCGGTCGGCAGTTACTTCCTGGACGACCTGCGGATCGACTGGGCCGGAGACCTCGCCCCGGTCGGCGGCTGGACCCGCGTCCCGCTCTCCGGCACCCCCGGCCTCGCCCTCGACGAGCAGACCCGGCACGCGGGCAGGCCCACGCTGCGCATCGACGCGAAGGCCGGACAGCAGGGCCGCTTCCGCCGGGACTTCCCCGTGACCACCCGCCGGGTCTACCGCTCCGAGGTGTGGGCCAAGCTCGCCGGTGTCACGTGCAAGCAGAGCGTCTTCGAGGTCGCGTACACCCCGCTGTCCGGCGGCAGGCCGGTCATCGGCCCGGACCGGAAGGAGATCCGGTACGCGTACAGGGCCCTCGACCAGGAGCGAGCCGACTTCCACCTCCTCTCCCACAACGTGCCGATCCCCGACGGCGCCGACTCCCTGCGCGTCGAGCTGACGTACGCGGGCCCCGGCACGGTGTGGGCCGACAGTGCGTACGCGCCCGAGCTCCGGCCCGACCGGGTCGGCGGGAAGTACCCCAGCAGCCGTGTCCAGCACCCCCTGAACAACCCGCAGAACATGATGGGCCTGGCCGACTGGAACGGCATCGCCGCCGAGTCCGCCGACGCCAAGCGCGAGAAGCTCGGCGCACTCGCCACCGCCGACGAGGCCATGTACCTCGCGGAAGCGCGGAAGTCCGCCGCCTCCCGTACGGGACTCGATCAACACCCGGAGTTCGAAGCCCAGTTGAGGCGCTTCGCCGAACTCGGCGGCACCGAGGACAAGCGCCGCGCCGTTCTCGGCCTGACCGCCTTCGCCGAGGGCTACGACCAGGTCCCGTACGTGCACGCCTCCTGGTCGAAGAACACCATCCCCTTCAACGCCGTCCGCGCGTACGACCTCGTCCACGACGCCCCCGACTGGACGCCCGAGAGCCGGGCCGCCGTCGAGAAGTGGCTGCGCGACACCGTCGTCACCTTTGTGAACCTCGCCGACCACCGGACCGTGGGCCAGCACAACATCGAGGTGTACGGCTTCCGTTACGCGTTCGGCGTCGCCTCCGTACTCGGCGACCCTGACCTGATCCGGCACGTACTGCCCATGGCGGACCGGATGTTCAGCGGCGAGCAGTTCTTCGCCGACGGCAACTGGGAGGAGGGCTCCGTCTCCTACCACGACCAGGTCGCCGTCTTCGGCCGGGGCGCCTTCCAGCTCCTCGCCGACAACTTCAGCGACCCGGCGGGCTACGCGGACACGACGTACGGGCTGAAGCTCGCCCGCACCGACCTGATCCCGAAGCGCTATCCGGTCTTCGCCAAGACCGACCGCCCCGGCGAGGAACTGCGCTACCCGGACGGCGCGCCGATCACCCTCAACGACACCCACTTCCTGCCCGCCGACCAGGCGGTCGCCGACGACCCGATCAGACCGGAGTACCTCCGCAACGTCGAGCAATACCACTACGGCTACTTCGGCCTCACCGCCGGGAACACCAAGGACGCCACGCACGCGGGCCTGATGCTCCCGCAGTACAGCGAGGGCCTGCCCTACAAGGCAGGACACGGCCACGGCAGCCACCTCTCGCTGAACCTCTGGGGCTCCGGCATGGAGGTGCTGCCCGACCAGGGCTACCCGGTCAAGCCGGACAACAACCGGTATTGGCACATGGACACCCCCGCCCACAACACCCCCTGGATCTGGTCCCGTTCGGCCACGCCGCAGGAGTGCGCCGACGCACTGCCCACCCGGGCCGCCCTCCTCGCGTACGACGACGGGGCGCGCTCGGGCAAGCAGGTCCAGCTCGTCGAGGCGAGCGAGCCGGGTCCCGCGTCCGACAAGGCCGAGGTCAAGCGGCGGCTGCTCGCCGTGATCCAGGTGCCCGGCGGCCGCCCGTACACCGTGGAGCTCTCCCGGCTCAAGGGCGGCGACGCGCACCAGTGGTTCCTGCGGGCGTCCGAGGACGAGGACAACACCCTCGACACGGCCCTCCCGCTCAAGGACGGCGGCGCGACGGTCAAGGACTACTACGCGGCCTCCGGCCACGACGAGGGCCTCGCCGAGGACCGCGACCTGATGAAGGCCCCGAAGGTCGGCGACGGAGCGAAGGATCTCTCCTTCACCTGGACCGGCGACCGCACCGGCACCGGAGTGCGCGCCTTCGTCAACGGCACCGAGGGCGACGAGGTGATCTTCTCCAAGACCCCCACCCTGCGCCGCACCGCCAACGAGATCCCCCGGAAGAACGACTTCCCCAACTGGCACTTCCAGCGCCGCTCCCTGGTCACCCCGGACGCCACCACGACCTACGGAGCCGTCTACGACACCTGGCGCGAGGGCCAGCAGCCGCAGCTGACGTCCTCGGCCTTCGAGACCGGCTACCAGGGCGACGCGATGACCACGGTCGTCCGCACCGAGACCGACCGCCACCGCGACACCGTGTACGTCAGCGACGACGTCACGGTCCGCGACGTCGACGGCATGAAGCTCGCCGGACGCTTCGTCCTGGTCCGCACCGACAAGCGCACCGGAGCCGTCGTCTCCTCGTACGTCTACGGAAACGGCCAGGTCAAGGCGGGCGCGTACGTCGTCGTCCAGAACGACGCGGAAGCCACCCTCCCCGTCACGGGTACGTCCAGCGCCTACGACGGCACCCCCGCCGCCCCGGCCACGGACGCCCCCAACGAGCTGCGGACCGGCGGTGCCACCCCCGCCCCCGCCTGGGCCAAGGGCCTGTGGGCCACCACCCGGCTCGGCGACGGGCGGGGCTACGGACTGCGCGTCGACGGTGTGCGTCCCGGGGCGCTCACGGTGCACGACTGGGTGCCGTTCCAGGTGAAGGACGGTGCGGCCGAGACCACCTTCGAGAACCGGGGCGAACGCGTCGAGGGCCCGGTCACGGCGACCGTACGCCGTCCCGACCACAGGGCCCTCGGCCCGGACACCCTCACGGCGTCCGTCCGCGACGCCGTGGCCGACCGGCGTATCACCGGACGCCTCACCGAACGCGGCCTCCTCGACCGGCTCGCGGGCCTGCGCCGGGACTGGAACAGACCGCTGCTGCGCAACACCCGCATCGCGGCACTCGTCGTGCAGGTGCGGCTGGCCTCCGGGGCGACCATCGACAAGAAGTACGCGGACCACCTGCTCGCGGCACTCACGTCGGCCACTGCGTAGGAGGCCCCGCCCCGCCGTGTCCGCCCCCGGTCGTCTACGGTGCCGGGCAAGGACAGCGGCGCGGCAGGACCCGACAGCGGACGAGGAACACACGATGACTGAAACAGCAGGTCACAGCGGCAGCGGTAGCTCTCAGGGTGCGCTGGTCATGGCCGTCGGCGGTCGGCAGCCGAAGCTCGCGGCGGGCGCCTTCGCCGCCCCGACCTCGGTGGTCGTCGGCGACGTGACCCTCGCCGAGGGGGCCAGCGTCTGGTACCACGCGGTGCTCCGCGCCGACTGCGGCCCGATCGTGCTGGGCGCCGACTCCAACATCCAGGACAACTGCACCGTGCACGTCGACCCGGGCTTCCCGGTGACCGTGGGGGAGCGCGTCTCGGTCGGCCACAACGCCGTGCTGCACGGCTGCACCGTCGAGGACGACGTGCTGGTGGGGATGGGGGCGACCGTGCTCAACGGCGCGGTGATCGGCGCGGGCTCGCTGGTGGCCGCGCAGGCGCTGGTGCCGCAGGGCATGGTGGTGCCGCCGGGGTCGCTGGTCGCGGGCGTACCGGCGAAGGTGCGCCGCGAGCTGACCGAGGAGGAGCGCGAGGGCATCAAGGTCAACGCCCTGATGTACCGGGATCTGGCGGCGCAGCACGGGGAAGCGGTGCGGGCGGCGGGTGCTTAGGGCGGGCGCGTAAGGGCCCCTTCTGGCCTGACGCACGTTCAGGTGCCTCCGCGCAACCCGCACTGGGCCGAACGGCCGCACTACGGCTCCGAACGGGCGTAACCCGACCGGCCCCGTAGTAGGACGGATGACGCACGGTATGCCTAAGTGCGTCCCATTCCTCCTCACTTAGGAGACCAGTATGCGCGCCATAATCGGACGAGCGGTGGCGGCTTCGGCCCTGGCCGTCATCGCGATCGCACCCCTCGCAGGCACGGCTGCGGCGAGCACGGTGGACCAGACGGCCAAATCGACTGTGGCGGCCGACCGTTGCTGGCGGCACCACGGACACCTCTACTGCGACGACGGCCCGTGGGGCCCGTGGGGCCACCACCACGGTGTCGGCGTCGGCGTAGGCGTCGGCCTGGGTCTGGGCGTTCTGCTCTGACGCGGGTGACATCCCCGTAGTACCGGTAGCGAAGAGGGTCGTACGGAGCATCGTCCCAGTGCTCCGTACGGCCCTCCGCCGTGCTCCGTACGGCCCTCCGGCGTCCACCCGGGGGTGGGGTGAAGATCACAGGCGGCCCCACTGAGCGCCCCCGCGTCGCGCGGACTACCGTGTGCGGGTGCCGAAGAAGAGAAACACGTTCTCCTTTCCCGCCCTGCCGGTGCCTGTGACCGAGGCCCTCGCCGCCGCGGGAGGCTGGCGGCGGCGCGCCACGACCCTGGCCGTGCACACCGGCTGGCGCATGATCCAGCAGGCCGGAGCGGTGAGCGCGAAGCGCCCCGGACGGCTGCGCTTCGGTTCCCTCGGGCACGGCAGCAAGCTCGCCTTTCCGCAGGGCACCGTCTTCGGCGAACCCTGGATGCACCTGGGCGACTACTGCATCATCGGCGAGCACGTCACCCTCACCGCCGGAATGATGCCCGGCCTGGACCTGGGTCCCGACCCGATCCTCACCCTGGGCAACGGCGTCGTCCTGGGCCGGGGCAGCCACATCATCGCCGACACCACCGTGACCATCGCGGACGACGTCTACTTCGGCCCCCACGTGTACGTCACGACCACGAACCACAGTTACGACGACCCCGAGACGCCCATCGGCAAGCAGTGGCCCCGCATGGAACCCGTCTCTATCGGGCCAGGCTGCTGGATCGGCACCAACGCGGTGATCCTGCCCGGTGCGAAACTCGGCCGGAACGTGGTCGTCGCGGCCGGGGCGGTCGTCCGGGGCGAGGTCCCCGACCACGCCGTGGTGGCGGGCGCGCCCGCCCGGATCGTACGGACGTGGGACGAGGAGAAGGGCTGGCAGCCGCCGTTGCGGACCCCCGCGCCGGTGCCGATACCGAAGGACATCACGCCGGAACAGCTCGTGGCGCTGGCCGAGTTGGAGGAGCGGGAGGCTTCCTGAAGCCCCTTCGGGCCCGCACGGGCGTTCCAGTAAAGTGAACCAGCCGTTCAACGCCTTGCACGGCCTGGTTACTTCTGCCACTTCTGCCACCCCTGGCACTCCTGGCACCTCTGGGACGGAACGGTACGTGTCGGACCTCGACCAGCTCACGCAGTCGCTCGCCCGCAACCTCAAGAGGTGGCGCGGCGAACGGGGCTTCACGCTCGACGCGCTGGCCACCCGCTCCGGCGTCAGCCGAGGCATGATCATCCAGATCGAGCAGGCCCGCACCAACCCCAGCGTCGGCACCACCGTCAAACTCGCCGACGCCCTCGGCATCAGCATCACCACGCTGCTCGACGAGGAACAGACCACCCGGGTCCGCCTGGTGACGCCCGAGCAGGCCGTACGGATGTGGTCCACCCGGGGCGGCGGGCACGCCACCCTCCACGTCGGCACCGAGAACCGGGGGCCCCTCGAACTCTGGTCCTGGCTCCTGATGCCCGGCGACTCCCGCACCTCCGACCCGCACCCCCCGGGCACCACCGAACTCCTGCGCGTGACGCACGGGGAGCTGACCCTGGTGGTGGACGGCACGGTCTTCCGGGTGCCCGCGGGCACCTCGGTGACGTTCGAGGGCGACGTCACGCACACGTACCGCAACGAAGGCCCCGACCCCATGGAGATGACGATGGCGGTCTCGGTGCCGCCCGCACGCTCCGTTCCGCCCGCGCGCTGAGCGGTGTGCTGCGCACCGGGCGGCGGCGTCCTACGATGTCGTGCGTCGAAAGACGGTACGGGCACGCGGAACCGGGGGACCACATGAACGACCACACGTTGCCGGTGCAGGCGCACGGCCAGGGGCAGCCGCCGCAGGGCCGGGGCCAGCAGGGCCAGGGCCAGCCGCCCTGGGGGCCGCTGGACGACCACCTGCTCTACACCTGCGGCGTCGTCCACGACCTGACCCGCGGCCTGCTCCCCAACCGGCCGCCGCTGCCCACCACCACCCGCCTCGGTCAGGGCGAACTCTCCCTCGCCGCGGGCCCCGCCGTCCGGTCCACCTGGCGTCCGCTCGGCGACGGCTCGTACACCCAGACCAGCACCATGGCGATGGGCTCCACCGGGTTCGTGGTCGGCGCGCTCGCCGTCAACGCCATGGGGAACGCCTCCCGCAGGAACCAGGCGATGGCCGCCGCCCAGCCCCGCTGGGTGATGGAGAACGGTCAGGGCGAGCTCACCATCACCGACCGGCGGGCCATCTACTCCCACCCCGAGACCTGGCTCGACCTCGGCTGGTCGGGGCTCGCGACCATGGACCTGGCCGCCCCCGACACCTTCGAGTGCGCCTTCCACGACATCAACGGCCGGGGTTACACCACGGTCAGGCTTCACAGCTTCTGGGCGTCGCTGATCTTCGTACTCGCCGCGCACGCCGCCTTCCCGGCGCACCCCCGGCTGCTCTCGCACGGCTGGCTGCCGCCGGGCTTCGAGGCGAGGGCGGCCGCGCACGGCCGCCCCTGCCCGCCCGTCCGCTGAGTCGCTCCCGTACGGGATCCCGTACCAGGGGGAGTGTTGGGGCACTCCGTGGAGCGTGCGCGCTGTCCGCTGACGTACTCGACGCGCAGTTTCTCGCTCTCCTGCACGACGAACATCGTGCCGCCGGTGGGGCGCCACCCCCGGGAGACGAGGAAGATCCGGTCGCCGGACACGTGGAAGAGCCGCAGCCCCGCGTACCGGTAGCGGAAGGCGCTCGCCTTGTCGGCGATCGTGAAACGGCAGCTGCCTCGGCCGTGGATGAGCAGGTCGGTGCTGCTGAACACGGCGACGGCGGGGAACTGCGTCTCCACCGTCCGTGCGGTCAGCGCCGCCCGGCCACGGCCGACGATGCCCGCGTAGGAGTACACCGCCCAGAACAGGGCGAGGACGGCGACCAGCAGGCACAGGGCCACCAAGCGGGGGTCGCGGCTGTCGCGGGTGCGGGCGTAACTGGTGAGGAGGAAGCCGATGATCGTCAGGAGCGCCACCAGCAGCTCGAAGAGCGCGGGGTGGAGGGGCCTGAGCGCGAGCGGGAGGATCGGCAGCGTCCAGGCGTGCCGCAGCCACCGCAACGGCCGTGCGACCGCGCCGGGTTCACGCTGTACGCGACGGTGCACGGTGAGGGCGGCGAACGCGGCAGCCGTGCCGAGCAGCACGGGAAGGTAGAGGGCGTCGACGCTGCGGAGCAGGTAGTCGCGGGTGGAGAAGTGGAACACCGTGTCCCGCAGCCCGAGGGCCTTGGCCTCGGCATCGGTGCTCGACCAGCCGAAGTAGAAGAGCACGGCGGTGAAGAGGGAGACGAGCGAACCGATGGTCCCGACGAGCTCGGTGAGACCGGCCCGGGGGGCGGGGGCACCGGGCGGCTCAGGGTCGGAGTCCGGGCCCGGGGCTGGGGTCGGGGTTGGGGTTGGGGTTGGTACGGGGCTGGGGTCCGGGGCGGGGGCAGGGTTGGGGCCCGGACGGGGATGCGGGACCGGGGCTGGTGTGGGGCGAGTCCCGGGGGCGGGCGGTGGGGGTGGTTCCGGATCGGGGTCCGTCACGATGACTCGGAGGGAGAGGATGACTCGGTGGGAGAAGGGGAAGCGGAGGGGGCGGGGCTCGGAGCAGGTGGGACCGGGGACGGTTGCTGTGTTCCTTCGACCCTGAACACGCCGGGTTTGGTCAACGTGCCGCCCGCGTAGATCAGGGTCAGGTCCGCCTGTCCGGCCCCTGCGAAACTCTCCGGCAGCCTGAATACGGCCCCTGCGCCGTGGCAGCATCCGCTGAATTCCCGTGTCAGCTCCAGCACCGTGCTTCCGCCGATCCTCAGGGTCGCGCGGGTGATCTCATCGGGCCAGGTGCCGGACACGCTGAAGGAGTCGCCGGGCGACAACGTGGCTTCGGGGCCCGGGTCCACCTCCGTGATCCCCGAACGGCATGCGGTGGTGCCCCCGCGGCTCGGGCGGAAGGTGACCGTCCCCCGGGGGTTCTGCCGGACCCAGCCGATCGCCTGGTTCAGCGTCCGGTACGCCGCCGACTCGCGGCAGTCGCCCTGGGCGAACCCGGGTCCGCCCAGGGAGTCGTACAGACGTCCTGCCTCCGCCCACAACGCGGTGTCCCCCTTCGACGCCAGGCACGCGTACACCAGACCGGAGACGAGGTTCCACGACTTGCTGCCGTCGCCGTACCGGTTGACGGTCTCGCGTGTGTCGGCGCAGCGGAGGTCCTGCAATTGGTCGTACGCGTCGGCAGGGGTGTTGATGGCGGTGTCGGTATTGGGTACTTGGGGCCCCACGGGCAACCAGCCGAGCTCGGTTTTCTTCCGACCGCCGCCGTTCCCGCCGTTGCCGTTGCCCCCGTTCCCGGTGTCGCTTCCGCCGTTGCCACCGTGCCCGGCGTCGCTCCCGCCGTTCCCCTCGCCGTTCCCGGCGTCTTCGGAGGGGTTCCAGGTCGGTCCGCCGGAGCCGGGGCCCGCGCTCCACTCTCCGCCGTCCGCGCCTTCGCTCGCCCGGGGCGGCGGGACGCCGTCTCCTCCGCCGCCGCAGCCCGTGAGTACCAGGGCCGTGGCGAGCACTCCCGGAGTCAGCACTCCCCAGCCTCTGCGCCACGTGATGCGTCCAGCCATGAGGTCCCCCAAGAGCAGGCCCGAGGTCTCTCCATCATGGCCAGCCGTGCCCGCCGCAGGAAGCCCCGGGTACGGCCCGCGCCACCACACATTCCCCTCACTCGCCCCCGGAGGCCCCCACCCCGCTCCAGCCCCTCCGTCAACGCGCCGGACCGGGCCGCGTGCCATGCTCGGCGTCAGCCGGAATCCGTCGCGCCAAGGAGCAGCCCGATGGCACACCAGGACCCCGAACGCCCGCCCGGCCCCGCCGGACCGCAGGACCCGCCGGAGCCCGAAGCCGACCCGCGCGGGGCGCTGGGCGACGAACCGGCCCCCCGCGCCGCCGCCGCTCCCGCATCCGGACACACGGGGCGCTCGCACGGCACGGCGTCGCACGCGCCGGGTGTCGTGGGCACCCTGGACCCGCAGTCGGAGGGGTGAGGACCGTGGGCCTGACGATCCGCAACCAGTACTCCGCGCGCGTGTACGTCGCGATCGGCTTCTCCGACAACTCCTGCCCCCACGGCACGGGCCCGCACCTCATGGGCTGGTGGGGCATCGACCCCGGCGGCAGCGCGCTGGTCTACGCGAACGACGTGAACGAGTACTCCCCGCAGTGGCTCTACTACGCCGAAACCGCGGGCGGCGGTGTGTTCTGGGCCGGGACGTACGCCGTTCCGCTTCCGAACGCGGCGTTCAACATGTGCAGGTGGCCGGAGCGGCCCGGCCAGCGGCGCGGCTTCCGCTCCCTCCACGTCGGCCAGGACAACGAGGACTTCACCCTCACCCTCACGCGGTAGCCGGTAGCCGGTAGCCGGTAGCCGGTAGCCGGTAGCCGGTAGCCGGTAGCCGGTAGCCGGTACGCGGCCGGGTCCCGACGCGACGGTCAGAGGCGGGGAATCTCGATCGCCGGGCAGCGGTTCATGACCATGTCGAGGCCCGCTTCCCGGGTCCGGGCGCAGGCCGCCTCGTCGACCACCCCGAGCTGGAACCAGACCGCCTTCGCGCCGACCGCGACGGCCTCGTCGGCGACCGGGCCCGCCAGGTCGCTGTTCACGAAGACGTCCACGACGTCGACGGGGACGGTGTCGCTGGGTGCCATTCCGTTTCGTATGGAATGGGCTGCATGAGCGGTGGGGGAGTGGTGACGGTCAGAGGCGAGGGATCTCAATGGCGGGGCAGCGGTTCATGACCATGTCGAGGCCGGCGGCGCGGGTGCGTTCGTAGGCGGAATCGTCGACGACGCCGAGCTGGAACCAAACGGCCTTCGCGCCGATGGCGACGGCTTCGTCGGCGACTGCTCCGGCGAGGTCGCTGTTGACGAACACGTCGACTACATCGACTTCGAACGGGATGGCATCGAGGGACGCGTACCCCTGCTCGCCGTGCACGGTCTCCGCCTTGGGATGGACGGGGACGACGCGCTTGCCGAACTGCTGAAGGACCCGGGCGACCCCGTACGCGGCGCGCTCCTGGTTCGACGAAAGACCCACGACGGCCCAGGTGTTCCCGGACTCCGTCAGGATCTTGCGGATCAGTTCCTGTTCCTCGTGCATGCGTGTCCCCTCAGTGCTGTGGTTCATCGAGCTGAACGTGGCCGGTAGTCCGGCTGATTCCATGCTCCTGGAAGGCTCCCACACCCGCGCGGAAGAGAGAGGCGAGGTGCACGCAGCACAAGGCGCTCAGAGAGTGTTGCGGTCTGGGCTGCGACGCACGTGGCACTCGTCCCATCGACCGGCTTGATCACCGCACCTGTCGCGGTTCTATGTGCAGGCATCGATCTCGCTGGGCGTAGCCGCCGGGGACACCGGTGCCGACTTTGGTCCAGAAGGGCACGGATTCACGAAAGTGCCCGCCGCCCGTGTACCACTCCAGCCCGGGGTAGTCGCTGCGGAGCGCGGCTGAAGCGAGACCATGGCGTTCGTACCCCGGATAGCAGTACGGCGACTCCACCCAGCCGATGGCGCATTGCGGGCACACCACGTACTCGACCTCAAAGGCGACCTCTGCCGCAACGTAGGCGGCTCGGATGCGCCAACCTGTTCGTTCGAACGCCCCGGCAGGCCGGTCAATCCAGGGCCTTGAGGGAGTGGCGTCCTGGACGAACCGGTAGAGCTCGGGATGGCGGATTCCATCAATGGTTGCGAATCACCTGGTCAATGGGCCTGCAAGGCATTCTTGCATGGCCTCGACCGGGGTCTTGTCTCCGAGCACGATGCGAGGTCGGCGGTTGAGCTGATGGGCGACGGCGCGCAGGTCTTGTGCGGTGTGGACGGAGAGGTCGGTGCCCTTGGGAAAGTACTGCCGCAGCAGGCCATTCATGTTCTCGTTGGTGCCGCGCTGCCAGGGCGAGTGAGGGTCGCAGAAGTAGATCCGGAAGCCGGTGAGTGCCTCGATGTCCTCGTGGAGTGTGAGTTCGCGCCCCTGGTCCCAGGTGAGGGTCCGCTTCATCTGGGGTGGGATGTGCGCGGTCTGTGTGATCAGCGCGTTGCGGACTGGCGGGGCCTTCCAACCGGCGGGCAAGTGGATCAGATGGACGTAGCGGGTGGTGCGTTCGACCAGGGTGCCGATCGCGGAGCCCTGTCCGCGGCCGATGATCAGGTCGCTTTCCCAATGCCCGGGAGTTCTGCGGTCGTTGACCTCGACGGGACGCTGGTGGATCAGCGTCATATTCTTGATCTTGTTCAGGGTCGGCACGCCGCGACGCTGCCTCTTGCGTCGGGTTCGGCCGGTACGGAGCTTGGCGACGCGACGGCCGAGGAGGCCGGCGAACAGGGCCCGGTAGATCGTCTCCGGGCATGCCCGCATTGCTGAGTCGGGGGCGTGTTCGCGGGTCAGATGGCGCGAGATCTGCTGAGGTGACCACTTCTCGGTGAGCTTCTCGGGTACGAACCTTCGCAGCGGCTCGCCGGCCCGGATCTTCTCTTCCTTGGGGCGCCTGCGACGCAGGAGTACCTGGTTGTGGGCCCAACAGGGGTTGTAGCGGCCATCAGGCTTGCTGTTGCGCTTGATCTCCCGGTAGACACTCTGGAAGCTCTTCCCGATCAAGGAAGCGATCCGCTTCACGCTCTGGTCGGCGTGTAGGCCGTCGGCGATCGCGATGCGGTCGTCTTGGGTGAGGAAGCGCGGCGATATCGGGCCGCCGTCAGGAACGATCATGCTTGCAGCATCGATGAACCACAACGAGCCGCAGCTCGTGGACACCCCGACCTGGCGGGCGGCAGCCGCACCTCGGTACCCCTCGTGCAGCAGCTCGAAGTACCTCTTCTTCACAGCAGTCGGCACTTTGTTGGGGGCGTACCTCGGCATGCGAACACTCTCCTTCCGGAACATTCGCAACCACCGATAGAACTCAAGGTCGACGCGGTGGCGCATCGTTGCGAAAGTCCCGATCCGACGGGACTTTCGCACAGGCCTTCATCGGATAGTGAGGTGCGATCATGGCCCCGGGTGCGGGGGGTGTGCCTGACGGAGGATGCCCGTGGCTCGCCCCATCAAGGTCGTGCGCACAGCGACCGTCGTGGCGCCGCTCCGTCCGCAGCGAGCGACACCACGGCGCTGGCTTCAGCTAACGGACGCTCGAGTCTCGTCGTTGTCGTCGTCCGCCGGGTCGGCTTCGTCGGGCCTGCGCCGACGAAGCGAGTCGATGGCCCGACGCCAGGCGTCCATCACCTCGGGAATCTGGTCCAGGATCTGCCGTATCTGAGTCAAGAAAACCGCTGCCACGGTGCCCGCAGCGAGAATCCACAGGACGGGTGTCGCTTCCACTGTGCCTCCGTCTTTCGATGACGGGTCAGACGAAGCGCAAGCTCAGCCTGACCCAATGAATGGGGCAAAGCTGAGATCGCGCCAGCGCAGCGACTCAGGTACCGCTTCCGGTCGGAATGCTCCGCCGGGCTGTTCCCTGCATGCGTGTGGTCGTGCCGCAGAGCCACTGCGAAGTGGTTCCCCATAACCTGAGTTGGCGCTGGCCGGTCCAGGTACAGGGGGCTCCCAAATTGGAGCCCAGCCACTGCCGCCCTTGCGGACGGCCACGACGTGTTGGGTCGCTATGACCAACGCGGCTGACAGTAGCCGAACATCTCGCACGGCGTGCCTGTTTCGTCTCAGTTGGGTGATGTGATCATGGGAGTGGGTGCGGGTTTACCTGACGGAGGAGTTCCGTGGCT
This sequence comes from Streptomyces sp. NBC_00237, assembly GCF_026342435.1. Classification (NCBI taxonomy): domain Bacteria; kingdom Bacillati; phylum Actinomycetota; class Actinomycetes; order Kitasatosporales; family Streptomycetaceae; genus Streptomyces; species Streptomyces sp. NBC_00237. Next base: position 109,599 of record NZ_JAPEMT010000005.1, read on the forward strand.
CGCCCTACCAAGGCTGCGCGCGCAGCGATCACCAAGCGCCTTGCCGACGCGATCGACCTGCGCCTGGCCCGGGTCGACCGGCTCACCGTCGCCCGCAAGCTCGCCGTCGACCTCGCCATCAACGGTGACCGGATCGCGTACCCGCAGGGATACGGAGTCGACCGGTACGCCAAGGGGCGGGAGCCGCCGGCAGACGACGCGCTGGTCCGCTCAACGTGCAAGGACGTCCGCGAAGCCCTCAAGGAGCGCCGGGCCGCCCTCGATGACGAGGTTAACGAACTCCGCATAGTGGAAGCTGAACACCTGGACCAGTTGTTCTTCGTCGCGTACAAGGAGGCCGTTCGGGGCGGACAACTCCCGGCGATCGTCCGCGCGTTGCGCATCATGGAGCGCCGCGCCCGTCTCCTCGGCTTCGACCGGTCTGCCCGTACGGAGGTGACCTGGGCCGACGGTGGCGCCCTCCTCCGGGGGAGCCTGTCGCCCTCGACGAGCTGGACGCGATGGTCACCGCCACGGAGAGGGCGGTTCACGGTGAGCAGTGACCGCACCCTCCACTTAATCGCCCGGTACCGCAGTCTGGAAGGTGGGCAGCGGCGCACGCTCGCCGCCCGGGCCACCCCGCAGCCATGGGCGCTGCTGCTGGGGGCGGAGAAGCACCTCGCCATGGATCGCTCGCCCGGCACCCTCGCCGCGGTCGTCACCAACTTGAAAGCGTGGCAGGCCCCGCACCTTGACCTCGTCGACCAGGCGTGGATCGGCATGGCGGAGGGCCATCTCGACCGGGTCATGCTGACCATGCCGCCTCGTCACGGCAAGTCCCAACGCGCAGCACGCTGGGGCCCGTTGTCGTACCTGCGGAAGTACCAAGACGGGCGCGTCATCATCGCCCCCACCGAAGAGACCTGTCCGAGAAGCGCAGGTGGTTCTGGGCTCGGTGTTCCAGCTCGCCGACGGCGGACGTATGGACGCCCTCAACACCGCCCCGCAACTGCAAGAGCTGCGCAACCGCACCGACCGGATCGCCGTGAACTCCCGAGTCAATGCCGGAGGTTCGGGCACGTTCGATGCCACGCGCCTGCCGTCCGGCTACGCGCTTCAACTCACCCTCGGCCCCCTTGATGCGCTCATCGGCGCGATGCGGCTCGCACGCACAAGTACGTGCTCCTGCTGCGCATGGTCTACCGGCTGCACCAGGCCGGACAGATGTGGTCGGTTGAAGTGGACGAAGCCAGCGGGCGAAACCCCGACTGCCCACACCGTGTTCGGGCCGCACACGCCGACCGACCGGGCCGCGATCCTGGAGGAAGTCATCAAGGCCCGACGCGGGGGTGATGTCCCTGGAGACCGCCGTACGGATGCTCATGGACGCGGGCTACCCGATCGAGGACGTCTCCGAGGAGATCGGGCGCATCCAGTCGCGGGCCTTCGACGCCGTCGCCCGCCTGGCCGACGCCACCGGCGACGCTGCTGTGGTCGGGGAGTACCTGGGGCTGGCCGAGGCGGACCCGGGGGTCCTGACCGTTCCTCTCATCCGCAAGCCGGGCGAGCAGACCGGTATGGAGGACACCAAGGATTACGGCACCGACAGGTAGGAGCCGGTGCAGGGGGAGGGGTACGCGCTCAAGGCATGCACGTCGAGGGCACGGCCGCCGATGAGGGTCGGAACCGGGATCGACCGGGAGCCGAGAGTTGAGTATTGCAGCTCATGTGCGGACTTCGAAGAGGTCGCACGCTGCTTCTATGGCGATAGATCAGGCACGTCTGTGGGGGGATGCCGGGCTAGCGATTGCGGCAACGTGCTCAGTCTCAGTGCTGGTGATGTTGACCATTTGGTCGACGCTGAGTGCGATGTTCCGTGGGCGCGGCAAGGAGCGCCATGTGGCACTCAATCTGCTGGATGCTGCGCTCATCGTTGTGTTGCCGGCTGTGGTGGTGGCGGGACTCTCACTACTGGTCTTATGGGCCTGGTATGCAGGGCTGTGGCTGACCCTCGTAGCCCTGCTTGCGGTACCACCGTGGATGTTGAAGAGGGCGCTGGGGCCGGGCCTGCCGCGGTGGCTGGAGTGGTTGGCCCAGCAAGCCAGAAATATGCGGTTTATGCGGCGTCGTAACCATGCGGACTCCCACCACGCCACTCGATCATCGGTGAGTCTGAGTCGGACAGATACTCGCCGTCCAAGCCGGCCTGTCGCAGGAACTCGGCCAGGTCGCGGTCGTCGTAGGCGACGCCGATGATCCGTTCGTTCACGGTCAGGCGCCGTCCTTCGGTGCCACGGGGGCGGTGTGCGACGACATGAGGGTGCTCGGGTATGCCTCCAAGGTGCGCGCGTGAGGCGCTGCTCGCACTGGCCTGCGGGCGACAACGGGAGAGCCCCGACCAGCACCAGCGCAGGTCGGGGCGGGCCCGGGTAGCAAGCATTTCGCAGACGCGATTTCGGATCTGATCAACAGCAGCCCGAGGCGGCACAACGCCTTGTCGATTATCTGTTCCGTGAAACGCTGGTGGCTGCCTGCCGGGCGCTCGTAGGGTGATCGCTCGACAGCTTCAGAACGCTCAGGAGTGGGGATGAGAGTGACGCAGAGCGGCAGGCAAGGTCAGCCACGGTGGGCCTGGTGGTTCGTTGGCATCGTCATCCCGGTCCTGGGGTTAGTCGTCACCCTTTACGTCAGCACTTCGGCTCGGTCCGACGGTGTCGATCCCCCGCCGAAGACCGGTGAGACCGCGAACGGCGTCGGGGGCAAGGAGAAGCAGGGCACCGCGGAGGGGGAGACCTCGAAGAAGGTTTTCGGCCCGCGTGAATTGACTTTTGACTTCAAGCAAGACAGCGGCTTCCACGTGGAGCTCGACGTAGGGGAGCCCATGCTCCTGCAAGACGACCAAGGGGCTGACCTTGCCGTGAGCAACGGGGCGGCCAGGTGGAAGTATCTCCGATTGGCGGGGCCGAGGTACGAAGATGTGCTGGCTCCCTTGCCCGCCTCAGCGTCAGCGGCAGGTAAGGACTGCCAACGAGCACTAGAACGAAACCTGACGGACCTCCTGGAAGGTGTGACTCCAGGGCAGCGTGCCTGCATCGCAACCAGCGAAGGACGCGTCGCGCTGATGGAGGTCGTCTCAGCCCCGGTGGGCGGTTCTCGTTTGAAGGTGAACTTCACAGTCTGGGAGTCGCCATGAGGCTCGGAGGGAGCGAGATGGTCGGCATCCACGAACCAGTGGATAGATTCGGATAGGCGCGGGGTGCTGTGGTCTGGAGGACTTTGTGTCTCGCCCGCTGCCCCATTCGCACACTGTGCCCCGTCACCGCAAGGACGGCCGACCCATCTTCCCGATCCTCGGTGCGGTCGAGGGCGACCCGTCCCTCGACCCACCTGCGTCGGAGCCCACGTTCACTCAGGCCGAGGTCGCGTCGCTGGTGGCGCGGGAGAAGCAGCAGGGCAGCCGGGCCGGGGTGAACGACGTCTTGGCGAAGCTCGGCTTCGACAAGATCGACGACCTGGCGGCGTTCGTGCAGTCGCAGAAGGATGCTGCGGCCGCGCAGCTGTCCGAGGTTGAGTAGCGGGAGCAGGCGGCCAGGCTCGCGAGGAGGCTGCGGTGGCGCGTGAGCGGGCTGCGGAGGCGAAGGAGCGGCTGCCCCGTGGCGTACGGCCCTCGTCAGGCTCGGCGCAGTCGGCAAGGACCTGACGGATGCGGAAGCCCTGCTGCGGGCCACGCTCACCGAGGACGCCGACGCCCGGGCGGTAGCCGAGGCCGTCGAGGCGAGGTGTCAGAGGACCGTGGGGAGCTTCAAGGCGAGTGCGGTGATGCGGGCGGCGGGGCGGATGTCGACGGCGTGGGAGGGGGGATTCGGGGGGGGGGGGGGGGGGAGAGGATCGTGCACTGCGCGGGGTGCGGGGGTCCGGTTCGGTGGCCAAGGAGTGGGCGTAGAGGAAGGGCTGGAAGAGGTCGGAGGAGGTGGGTTTTCGATCGGCCTAGAGCTTGCACTTGGCGTCCATGGGGTGGCGGGTGGCGGCGGGCCGCGCCCGGTTGGGAACTTGCCCATGTGTGAGCGTGCTTGCGAGTATCTGATCGAACATCAAAATCGGGGATGGGGAAGTCGTGCGTGCATGGGTGGTCAGGGCGGGGCGGCAGGGCGAACGTGAGCCGGAGGCCCTGGAGCAGGGGCTCGCGATCGCGGGTTGGTCGGAGATGCCTGACCTCTCGGCGAGTACTGGACGCGCGGACATCCAGAGGATGGTGCGCGATGCCTATCCTGAGGAGAACGACTACACCCGCAGGAACTGGACCGGCCAGCTCTTTCGGTTCCGGCACGAGATGACTGTCGGCGACCTCATAGCTCTGCCGCGCATGACCGGGCAGTACGCGATCGGGCACGTCGCCGGGGCATACACCTATCAGCCCGACAACGAGGAAGCGCTGCGGCACATTCGGCCCGTCGCGTGGGCGCGCAAGGATGTGCCGCGGGAAGCCTTCCGCCCCGATCTGCTGCAATCCCTCGGCTCGTTGTTGACCGTGTTCGAGCTCCGTCGCTTCGACGCAGCCCGGCGTATCGGGCTGATCGTCAACGGAGAGCCTGACCCCGGTCGGCCGGATGACGGTGAGCCGGGCTGGGCCATCGAAGGCCGCCGGCAGTTGATGGAACAGGTTCGTGATCGAGAGAGCGGTGACGGGGAGCCGGTCACGCTCACTGTGCGCAAGCTGTTGGAGCTGTGGAATGCGGCCCGCCGTAACAGCGACAGCGTGGCCAGGATCCGCCGTGACCTGGATGAGGCGGGCCTGCTGTCCGTGCCGCCGTTCACCGAGGGAACGCTCGACAGCCGCGTCACCATATTCGCCGTCGGTGCCGAGCCTGACCGGGAGGGGCCGAGCCGTCTCACCAGGATCGCCCGAAGCGGCAGCGGTGAACTCAACAGAGGAGGCCGCCCTGACCCCGGGCCGGGCGATGTCGCAGCCGAGGCACCGGCCAGTGGGCCCTCCTCTTCTACGGACGGCGACTTGTCCGGCGCGGCGGCCAGGGTCACCGGTACGACGGACGGAAGCGCGACCGGACCCGAGCCCTCCTCTCACCCAGGTACCACCGACGAGACGGACGACGACGGCTTCGCGACCGTCTCCTACCTGGTGGGTAACCTCCCCTCCGCAAGTGTCGAACCGTTGTCCCTGCCTCCAGCCGCCATGTTGTCCAGCGCGACCACCTTGATGCTTCTGAAGCAGCTCAACTATCTGCCTGTGGTCGACGAACAGAAGCATTTGCTCGGAGCCGTGACCTGGGCATCCATTGGGCAAGCGCTGATGGGTAATGCGGAAGCCACGCTCGCGGATGCGACGGCACCCGCGCCCGAGGTCGCGGCAACCGAGCACCTTCTGGACTGCATGCCCCAGCTTGAGAAGCACGGCTACGTCTTTGTCCGCGACGATGCCCACCGTCTCTGCGGGCTTGTGACACCGGCGGACATCGCGGCAGAGTTCCGAAGCCGGGTGAGCCCCTTCGTGCTGATCGAAGAGGTCGAGCAGCGGCTACGCAGGATCACCGACCGGCGAGTCTCGCTCGACGGCATACGTGCACACGTCTCGGGCAAGAAGAAGGCCGCCGCGGCGGAAGACGCCCGATCCCTCACGCTGGGTAATTACCCCTACCTCTTTCGGGACGACACAGTCTGGAAACAGGCCGGGCTGGCGGTCGATCAGCAGCAGTTCGCCAAGGCATTGGAGCGCTGCGCGGCACTGCGCAACGAACTTATGCACTTCAGCCCCGACCCGGTGACCGACGACGACATAGTGTTCCTCAACGGACTGCTTGATCTGCTGCGCAAGCTGGATGGGTGGGGCTGACCGAGCGCCGGTCGTGGCGCGGCCCGTGGCTTCGATGCCAGGGCCGTCTGTCCTTTGCGGTAGGGGGCGGAAGTCCCATCCGGGCTGGTGATCGCTTCGTTAGAGTTGTGACGGTAGTGGTCAGGCGTCCGTTGATCGGAACGAAACTGGGGGCAGTGAGCGATGGACGCGGTACCCGCGAGGATCGGCCGGTACGCAGTCGAGCGCAAGCTCGGAGCAGGCGGCATGGGGGAGGTCTACCTCGCTTACTCGGCTGCGGGTGAGCCTGTCGCGGTGAAGGTGATCCGCCCTGACCGCACGGACCCCCATACGCGCGCCCGCTTTGAGCGCGAGGCGACGATCGCGCGAACGATCTCGGGGACCGGGCGGGTGGCCCGGTTCATCGACGCCGATCCGTTTGCGGAGCAGCCGTGGTTGGCGATGGATTATGTTCCCGGCCGCCCCCTTTCCGATGTTGTAAAGGATCAAGGTTCACTGGCCGCCCCGCTGGTGGCGAGCCTCGGCGCCCTGCTGGCCGAGGGACTGCACGCTGTGCACGTTGCCGGGCTTGTGCACCGCGATATGAAGGCTCAGAACGTCATGCTCGGGGACTTCGGCCCCGTGATCATCGATTTCGGCCTTGGTGCCTTCCTCGGTGCGTCGAAGGGATCGCTCAGTCAGGACGGGCTACTCATCGGCACGGTCCGTTGCATGCCGCCCGAGCAGGCGCTGGGGCAGGTGGAGGTGACGTCGGCCGCCGACGTATACGGACTGGGTACGGTGCTGCTGTACGCGGCGACCGGCCACTACCCGTACGACGGTGCCCACTGGGCGGCCGTGGCTACACAGGTCGTCAACGTGGAATCCGAGCCGGACCTGTCCGGCCTGCCCGGCGAGCTCGCCCCGATCGTCGCGCCGATGCTGGCATATCGCGCGGAGGACCGGCCGGTGCTGGAGGAGGTGACCCAGCAGTGTGTCGACCTCATGCGCGCGATGGGGACGAGTCCGGCCCGTGCTCGGCGTGCGCTGATCCAGGCGACGACCATCGTGGAGCACCCCACGATGGTGCTGCCGCAGCCGGACATGCGGATGCTGGACCGACTCGATGAACTGGAGGAGCAGCTGCGTAAGGAGTCCTCCCCCGACGGGCCGACAATTCCCGGCCCGTCGCAGAGCGGGCGACCAGAAGAGGAAGCAGCTGCCGACGACACGGCGACTCCGTCGTCGGAACTGCTCCCGGAAACTCACACCAGTGGTGGGAAAGGGGGCACCCCAAGGCCGCGCCCGGCGCGCCCCCCTGCCTCCCGCCGGATCGCCCAGGAACTGCGCGGGCGCTACGCGAGGGGCCCTGAGCTCGCCTGGCCCAAGCAGTGACCGGGCGCTGACATTCGCACCCTCCGTCGTGCTCATCCTGCTACTGGCGGACGGCCCCATGCGCTACATATGGCATGCATTGAAACCGCTCACGAGCACCTCTCTCACCACGAATATCTAGGAGCACCACGTGACCACGGCGATGCAGCCCGAGGTTCCTGAGGCCAGCAACGCCGAGCTGGAGCGGAACGGCTCGTCTGCCAGCCTCCGCCCTACTTTCGCTCCAGGTGCCCAGGTGCGCATCCGTGACGAGCAGTGGCTCGTGAAGTCCGTCGAGGAATCACGTGACGGGCTGATGGTGGAGGTCAGCGGAGTCTCCCCGTTCGTACGCGGCACCGACTCGGTCTTCTATGCAGGGCTCGACCAGATCGACGTGCTCGATCCGCGGCGTACCCGCCTCGTCGCCGACGACACCGCCCGGCACGCCAAAGCGCGCCTCTACCTGGAGGCGGTCATCCGCAAGACCGCTCTCCCCCAGACCGAGCACGGTATCGCGCTCGCCGATTCCTACCTGATGGACCGGCAGGAGCATCAGCTGCGCCCGGCAGAGTTGGCTCTGTCCATGCGGAATCCGCAGCCCCGCGTCCTGATCGCGGACGTGGTCGGTCTGGGTAAGACGCTGGAGATCGGCATCACGCTCTGCGAGCTGATCCGGCGCGGGCGCGGCGAGCGTATTCTCGTGGTCACCCCGGCACATGTCCTGGAGCAGTTCCAGCGTGAGCTGTGGACCCGGTTCTCGCTGCCGCTGGTGCGCCTGGACTCCACCGGCATCCAGCGCGTACAGCAGGAGATCCCGGCCGGCCGCAACCCCTTCGCGCACTTCAAGAGGGTCATCGTCTCCGTCGATACGCTCAAGTCGGCAACGTACGCGCACCACTTGGAGAACATCGACTGGGACGCCGTGGTCATCGACGAGTCCCACAACCTCGTCAACAAGAACACCCGCAACAACCGCCTCGCCCGTCGCCTCGCCGAACGTACCGACGCCCTGATCCTGGCCTCCGCGACCCCGCACAACGGTGATGCAGAGTCCTTCGCCGAGTTGATCCGGATGCTCGACCCGGCAGCCATTGCTGACCCGAAGAATTACGAGGTCGATGACCTCGCCCACCTCTACATCCGCCGGACCAAGACCGACCGCGAGGTGCGTGACGGCCTCAAGGGCAAGCCGTGGGCCGACCGGGGTGACTCCCTGCCGATCCCGGCCGAGGCGACACCAAAGGAAGTCGCCGTCCTGGAAAAGCTCGCGAACCGGTGGACCCCCGGTGATCCTGCCCGTTCCTCGGTGTGTGCCGACCCGCTAGTGGCGTACGGCTTCCTGAAGGCGTTCCTGTCTTCCCACGTCGCGCTCGGCAAGTCCCTGCAGAGCCGCCGCGCGTATCTGGAGGACCCGAAGCGCAACAAGGCAGCGGACGGCAAACCGGAGCGCCGTGCCGCACTCGCCGCCGAGAGTGCCGCACTGACCGAACTCGAAGGCCTGCTCGCGGACTTCACCGACGACGACTCCGCTAAGCTCGAAGCACTCGTCCGCACCCTGAAGGGCCTCGGCGTCGGCCCGCGCTCCGAGCGTCGCGTCGTGGTGTTCTCCGAGCGGGTGCACACCCTGAACTGGCTCGCCCGGGTCGTGCCGGAACAGCTCGGCTTCAAGGAAAAGAAGCTCGCCGAGCCGGACGTGACGCGCCCGTGGAAGGCGTATGGCGGCGCCGTCGAGGTCATGCACGGCGACACCACCAACGACCAGCAGCAGCAGGAGATCGTCGACCGCTTCGGCCGCCGCGACGAACCCGTACGCCTCCTCTTTACCGGCGACCTCGCCTCTGAGGGCGTCAACCTGCACCACCAGTGCCACGACCTCGTGCACTACGACCTGCCCTGGTCCCTCATCCGCATCGAACAGCGCAACGGACGCATCGACCGTTACGGTCAGGCCGTCAGCCCCGAGTTCCGGGCGATCACCCTCACCGCCGACGTGCCCTGGCGGCGTGACGAGGACAGCGGCGAGACGCTCACCCTCGACGACCGGCTCGTCGGCACCCGCCTGCTTCGCCGCGAAGAACAGGCCAACCAGATCGAGACCGGCGAAGGCAGCGCCGAGGCCGTCACCGGCCTCTACAACGACAAGAAGGAAGAGGACCGCCTCACCCGCGACCTCATCAAGGGCTCCACCGTGGACCGCTCCATCAAGGAGTCCCGACAGGAGGCGGGCAACGTCCTCGCCGGGCTCCTCGCCAACGTCCACGCCCGCATCGCCGACCCGGCCGCAGCCCCCGCCGCCGCAGGCAAGGCGCCGGTGGCCGAGGCCGACGTACCGCACGTGTTCGCCGACACCAAGGCGTACTTCGGCGCGGCGCTGGACCTCATCTACCCGCAGGCCGAACGCGAGGCCCTCGACTTCAAGCCCGAGACCGCAGGCGGGCGCATCGAGTTCACCCCGCCCGACGACCTGCAGTACCGCTTCCGCGAACTGCCGAAGTCGTACCTGGAACAGGAGAAGATCCTCACCACGCCCCGGTACGACGGCACACTCCGCCTCACCTTCGACAAGCAGTACGCCGCCGACCGGCTGGAAGCCGCCCGCAACGCCAAGCAGGGCAAGGGCGACCAGCCCACCTCCCAGTGGCCCAACGTTTCGTACGTCTCCGACATCCACCCCGTCCTCGACTGGGTGACGGACAAGGTCCTCGCCAAGCTCAAGTACGACGAGGCGTTCGTGCTCGCCTACCAGGCCGATGCCGTCAAGGCCAAGAAGATCGACGAGGCGCTGCCCGCCGCCCTCACCGGCCCGGTCTACCTCCTTCAGGGCGTCTACTCCAACGCCGCGGGCAGGCCCACCGTCGTCGAGTGGATGGCCGTCACCGGTCTCGGCGAGACCGGTGGGAACCCCCGCGTGTGGTGCATGGACTCGGCGTTCCTCGCCGCCTGCGGCGTCGGCCCGACCATGCCGGGCCGGGGCAGGCCCGTCGACCCCGAGAAGCTGCAGGCGCTCGTCCCCGCCGCCGTCGAGGTCGCCGAGACCCACATGCGGGTGCGCCGCAGTGACTACGACCGGCAGGTTGACACCTACCTCGCCCCCTACGAGAACCGGGTCGAGGTCTGGGAACAGGCCGCACTGATTGCTGTCGGCAACCAGCAGCGCCGCCGCGAGCAGGTGACCGACACGGCCGCCGGCCGCCGCGCCCTGGTCCGCCGTCTTCGTACCGCAGGCGACCCCATGCTGCGGGTGCTCGCCGTACTCGAACCCCTCCACCCCGCCACCGCGCACGTCGCCGAGGAGTCCGCACGATGAGCTACACCTACGACTCCTTCGCCAACCGCGGCGAGTACCTCTCCGCCCACTACTTCAGTGAGGAGCTGGAGAACACCCTCAAGAAGAAGACGGCGGGCGACGAGGGGCTGTTCACCCTGTGGACCACTCGCGAAACCGACGAGCACGACCCGAGGCCGACGCCCCGCGAGGCCCTGCCCAAGCTCCGCGGCGACTACCTGTCCACCGCCCGCCCCTTCTTCCTCTCCGCGCGTGCGAACGAGGAGCAGGACCTCATCGGGAGCACCTACGACGACCCGTCGGGAGAGTGGCCCGAGCGAGTTTCCGCCTGGCACGCGCGGGTTCTCGCCGCCCTCGGATACGAGGCGACCGACGAGACATCGCGTCCGCTCGTCGTGTACAGCGCGGGCAGAGAGTACGAAGTCCAGACAGCGTGGCACGGTGACGGCATTGTCGCACTCGACTGCGGATGGACCGCGAGCCTGGACGACGCCCTGGAGGCCGATGGCGGCCCCGGGCGCCTGATCCACCCGCTCAAGACGGCGGAAGGACTGATCGAGGCGGGCGAGAAGCTGGCCGGGTGGCTCGCCGAGAGCGAGCTGTACGAGCCCGGCGGCGACGCCCCTCGCTTCGTCCTCCTCCTGTGCGGCGGCGTCCTCGTCCTCGCCGACCGCAACGCCTGGCGCGAAGGCCGCTACCTGGCCGCCAGCCTGGACGCGGCCTTCGCCCGGAACGACCTCGCCAAGTCCGGCGAACTGGCCCTCCTCGCCGCCCTCTTCTCGCACGACATGCTCGCGCCCCGCGCCGACGGCAAGGGCCGCCGCCTCGACGCCGTCATCAAGGCATCCCGCGACAACGCGGTCGGCGTCAACTCCGAGCTGCGCAAGGGGCTTCAACGCTCCGTCGAGATCATCGCCAACGAGGTCCTGGCCCGGCTGCGGAGGGAGGGCCTCGAACCGCGTGACATCGAGGACCTGGAGAAGGGGTCGTTCGCCCGCCAGCTCACCCGAGAGTCCCTGCGATACCTGTACCGCGTCCTGTTCCTCCTGTACGCCGAGGCCCGCCCAGAGCTGGGCATCCTGCCGGCCGACGACTCGACGTACGAGGCTGGCTACTCGGTAGCTCGGCTGCGCGAGCTGGTGGCGAGGGAACGGAAGCTGGTCGACGAGGAGAGCCGCAAGGGCTTTCACCTGTACGCGTCTCTCGACGTCCTGTTCAACAAGGTTAACTTCGGGCACCGCCCGCACGGCACCGAGCGCGACGACCACCTTCCCGCCGACCAGCGCAGTCAGGGGCGTGGCCTGCGCTTCGAGGCGCTGAGCAGCGAGCTGTTCGACCCCAAGAGCATCACCCTCATCGGTACCCAGATCCTTGACCCCAGGTGGGACGAGGACGGGGGTACGGAACCTCGCTGGCTCGACCTGCGGCTGCGCAACGAGGCCCTGCACGAGGTGCTGCGGCTGCTCACCATGAAGGAGGCGGGAGTGAAGGGGCGGCAGGGTGGCTTCATCTCGTACCGCAACCTCGGCATCAACCAGCTCGGGGCTGTGTACGAGGGCCTGATGTCGTACACCGGCATCATCGCCGACGAGGAACTCGCGGAAGTCGCCAAGCCGGGCGCGAAGAAGCAGGGCGGCAAGCAGTACGGCGACCCGGAGAAGGGCTCGTGGCTGATTCCCGCGGGCCGACTGGGCGACTACCCGGAGAACACCTGGGTCGTCCACTCCGCCCAGGACGCCGAACAACAAGGCTTGCGCGGGCCGAAGAAGTACGAAGCGGGCAAGTTCGTCTACCGTCTTGCCGGGCGTGACCGAGAAACGTCTGCCTCCTACTACACGCCGGAGTCGTTGACGCAGGTCACCGTCGAGCTGGCGCTCAAGCACCGCCTCACGGACGAGACGCGGGCCAGCGAACTGCTGAAGTACACGATCTGCGAGCCCGCGCTCGGCTCGGGCGCGTTCCTCAACGAGGCAATCAACCAGGTCGCCGACGAGTACCTGAAGCGGCGGCAGGTGGAGCTCGGTGTCAGCCTGGACGCGTCGAAGGCCCTCGAAGCCAAGCAGAAGGTCAAGGCGTACATCGCGCTGCACAACGCGTACGGCATCGACCTCAACGCGACGGGCGTCGAACTCGCCGAGGTGTCGCTGTGGCTGAACACCATGCACCCCGGCATGCGCGCACCGTGGTTCGGGCTGCACCTGCGGCGTGGCAACTCGCTTATTGGGGCGCGGCGTTGGGTGTACGAGGCGGACCGCATCAAGAAGGAGCGGAACGTCGGCGGTACGACGCCGGTCAAGCTGCCGTTCCGCGATGTGGAGGGCGGAGGCGCGGAGCAGACGTTGCCCAAGGGGGCGGTGCACCAGTTCCTGTTGCCCACGCCCGGGTGGGGTGCGGTCGCGGGAGTGAGCGGGGATGCGAAGAAGCTCGTCGAGCAGCTCGCCGGCCCGCAGCTCAAGCAGCTGAAGGCGTGGAAGAGTGGGGTGCAGAGCAAGCCGAAGACGACCGGCGGGAAGAGCAGCCAGCTTGCACGCTTGCAGGCGGCGGCAGAGCGGGTCGAGTTCCTGTGGCAGCTCGTCGCGAAGCGGATGGAGCTGAGCGAGCGGGAGATCGCCCGAACGATCGAGGTGTGGGGGGCAGAGCGGGAGGAGGACGCGGAGGAGTACGCGTTCCTGCGCCGCGACAAGGAGAACTCGGACGGAGAGTCCCTGCCGCTGACGAAGGAGCAGGTGTTTAAGGACCTGTTCGAGGCGGAGGGGTCGCCATATTGGCGGCTCAAGCAGGTCATGGACGCGTGGTGCGCGTTGTGGTTCTGGCCGCTGGATCGGGTGGGGCTGCTGGACGGGACGGACGTGGAGTACGAGACGGCGCCAGTAGTGACGGTTGATGCGCTTTTGTCCTCCGGGGTGCCGCAGGTGGGAGAGGCGGAGCCTGCGCCCGAGCCTCGGTACGTTGAGAGCCGGTTGCTGTTCGCGTTGAACGGCGACCAGATGGCCTTCGATGATGACGCGGACGAGGGGAATCTCGTTGAGACGAAGCAGATCAAGCAGCGTAGGGCAACGTCGGCTCTGAAGAAGGGCAACGGGACGCAGCAGCGCCGTGCCGTCATCCCGCTGAAGGAACTAGACGACTGGATCGCCTTCGTGGAGTCAATGGTCGGTACGGTGCCGGTCCCGGAGGCGACCTTTGCTACGACCGCCGATTCACTGGAGGAGCTGAAGCTTCTGGAAGAGGTCATCCAGGGGGAGATGGGTATGGACGACGCCCGGAAGGCAGTGGAGACGCGATACCCATGGATGCGCCTCGTACGGGATATCGCCAAGGAACAGGGCTTCCTGCACTGGGAACTGGACTTTGCGGGGGTGTTCACGAGTTCGGCCGGAGGGTTCGATCTGCAGGTTGGGAATCCACCGTGGGTTCGGCCGCAGTGGAAGGAGAACCCGGTTCTCGGTGAGCATGAGCCCTGGTTCATGCTCACCGAGAAGCAGAAATCAGGGGAAAAGAATAGGCGGAGGAACGGTGAACTCGAGCGGGCGGAGGTGCGGGAATATTTGCTGAAGGAACTAATCGGCACCTTGTCTACCTCCAGTTACTTGTCTGCGTCCGCGACCTATCCTCTTATCGCGGGTACCAAGCCTGATCTTTACCGGGCCTTCATGTGCGAGGTTTGGGATCATTTCGGGCTGTGTGCCACGGCCGGGATGGTGCACCCAGACACACATTTTTCTGGAGACGATGAGGCGAGGCTGCGGGAGGCTGCATATCGAAGGTTGCGACTGCATGGGGATTTCGTTAATGCAGGTAACCGGTTCTTTCCGTCGCCGGTAGGTAGGTCAAGTCATTTTGGTGTCCACGTCTACGGAGGTGTCCAGGAAATTTCCTTTGACTCGCTTTCTTGGCTATTTACTGTGGATTCTCTGCGTCTATCCTTCGGTCATGATGGAAATGGGGTTGCTCCGGGTGTCAAGAATGATGGCTCTTGGGACGAGCGCCCTCATCGATCCAGAGTGATCCGGGTTACCTTGCAGACTCTTTCACGATGGCAAAAGCTCTCTGGGAGTTGGGCCACGCCATTGGAGCAGACCTGGATGTTGACGCCGGTCAGCAATCTCGAAGATGCCGCAATCGATGCGTTGTCGAACTACCCTATCCGCATGGGTGACGATCGGCATCAAATCAGCCCGGGACTGAGTGAGACCGTCGTGAAAGAACACCGCTATGGCCCTGATGGCGATGGTCCGCTGATTGAATACAATCAAGGTCGTGAGCAGCTTGGAGAATGCGAATCGTATTGTCTCGGGGACGTGATCCTGCAAGGTCCACAAGTTGGTGTCTCGAACCCAATCTTTAAGCAGCCCAGTCAAGGTTCTGGGGAAATGCGAGGCATGAATCATCTGCATATTCCCGATGGTCAAATGCCCGAAAGCGAGTTCATTCCTGCAGTGGATCGTTTGACATACCTTTCCGAGCAGGATAAATGGGAAGTGTATTCGTCGACACGGGTTTCTGAATCCTGCTTCTGCGGGCCTTCTTCACGGTGTGGCGGGCGGGCCTCATTCGGGAGTGGTGTCGAGCGCCCAGGTGCAACGGTTGAATATTCTCGATTCTATCGAATGGCCTGGCGCGAATGGATTGCGATGGATACGGAGCGAAGTCTCTACTGTGCAGTTATTCCTCCGGGTCCTAACCACCTTCTGACGCTCTGTAGTGCAACGCTCGGCAGCGACTTTCAGACCGTGCTGACGACAGGATTCTGGTCGTCTATTCCGCTGGACTACATGCTCCGAATCACGGGTACCAAGCATCTTCAGCCATCCCCGGCCAGGCGCATGCCCGTTCCTTCCCTTGATCATCCCCTTGCTCCTGCTCTTCTCCTCCGCGCCCTTCGCCTCAACGCTCTCACCACGGCCTATGCCGATCTCTGGAGTGACCTTTACGATCCCAGGTGGCCCGGCTACGAACCCTGGGCCGTCTCTTGGCCCGGTATGAAGACTGAGCTGCATGCCGTTACCCCTTCATGGCAACGCGACAGCCCCCTCCGCACCGAGTACGCCCGCCGTGCAGCGCTCGTCGAAATCGACGCGCTCGTAGCGGTGTGGCTCGGCATCGATGCGGACACCCTCGTTGCCATGTACCGGGCCCGGTTCCCGATCATGCAGGACTTCGACCGGGTGACCTGGTTCGACGCCACCGAGCGGAAGATCGCCGGGGACCGCTACACCTACGGCTTCGATCAGACCAAGGACCACTGGGCCGAGTTCGAGGCTTACCAGGAGGTGGTCGGCGAGCCTTCGGACACCGGTGTCCTCCCGGCCGAGCCCAATTCTGAGTTCCCCGAGGCAGCCACACCCCCCACCGGTTACACCGCCCCCTTCTACAAAGCCAACCGTGAGCGCGAAATGCGTGCTGCCCACGCCTACTTCAAGCAGCGTCTCGACGCGGCCGTTGCCCAGGGTCTGTGGGACCCGGAGACCATGGAGGTTCCGTCCCGATGAGGCCGACGCTCGAAGCGCAGGGGCTGAAGGAGAGCCTGCTTCAGTACCTGTCGACGACCTACGGTCTCGCGGACGAGGGCGCCCGTAAGGCGTTGGAGGCGTTCCTCGGGAACGAGACCACCGGCATGTTCCGGGGCCCGTACCTCCGCCTCCGTACGCCCTTCACCCGAGCCGACGACGGCTGGCAGCAGCACCTGGACTGGCGGCGTACCGACGACTGGTCCCCGTACGCGCACCAGGCCCGCGCGTTCGCCCGGTTGACCAGCAAGGACGGGCACACACCGCAACCCACCCTCGTCACCACCGGCACTGGCTCCGGCAAGACCGAGTCGTTCCTCTACCCCATCCTCGACCACTGCGCCCGCGAGCGCGCGGCCGGGAACACCGGCGTCAAGGCTGTCTTCCTCTACCCGATGAACGCCCTCGCCACCGACCAAGCAGGCCGTATCAACGACTTGCTCACCGGTCACGGCGAACTCCATGGAGTGCATGGTGGGCTGTACATCGGGGACAAGGCAGCGACCCACTATGAACGGGTCTACACCCGCCGCCAGGACATGCAGCTGTCCCCGCCGGACATTCTGATCACGAACTACAAGATGCTGGACCTGCTCCTCCAGCGGGCGTCCGACGCTCCGTTGTGGGAGACCAGCGACATCCGGTACGTGGTGGTCGACGAGTTCCACACGTACGACGGCGCCCAGGGCACCGACGTCGCCATGCTGCTGCGCCGGCTCGCTGCGGCCGTCGGGGCGACCCGGCCGGGTGAGCCGCTCGGCTCGATCACGCCGGTCGCGACCTCCGCGACGCTCGCCTCCGGCACGGACGAGGACGGGCTGGCCCGGCTCCTGGAGGTGGCGACTCAGGTCTTCGGTAGCACGTTCACTGAGGACGCGATCATCGGTGAAGACCGGCTGACGGTCGATGAATTCATCCCGAACGCCAAATTCCTGCCCGGCCAGGTTCCGCCGCCCGAGGCACTTACCGTTCTACCTGATCCGACCTCCGGTCCCGACGCTCTCGCGGACCTCGTCGAAGCCGTCACCGGTGCCCGTATCACTGACCCGGTGGCCCTCGGCGCCGCGTTGAAGCGCAACCGGCTGACGTACGCGGTGCTGAAGGCCTTCGACGGCTCGGTGCACACGTACGACGAAGTTCTCGATGTGATGCGTCGCAGTGGAGCCAGCACCTGGGACGAGGCGATCACGACGCGACCGCAGGTCGCCGCCTCCGCCCTCGCCCGGTTCGTGGCGTTGCTGTCCGTGGCTCGCGATCCGGATGCGCCGAAGGATAAGCCCCGGCCGCTTGTGCAGGTTGAGGTGCACCAGTGGGCGAGGTCCGTTACGCGGATGCTGAGGGGCGTTCTGCCGTGGCCGAGAGCGGAGTTTGCCTGGGACACGGCCGGTGCGGTGCGGGAGCCCCGGACCACGCCGGACACCACCGCGTCCCAGGACACCCGGGTGTTCCTGCCTGCCGTGTACTGCCGGGAATGCGGTCGCTCCGGCTGGTCGGTGCTCGCGCCCGAGTCGGACTTCGAGGAGCTGGGCTTCGAGGCGCACAAGATCCGCCGGGCCACCGTCACCGCCGCGAAGGCGAAGGTGCGCACCCTGGTCGCGGCCACCGACAACGAGGCTCGCGAGGGCAACGGGCGCACCGCCATGGACCGGGCGGCCCAGAAGTCGCTGACCACCGGCGGCGCGGGCGTGCTCATGGTTCTCGACGGGCAGGATCAGAAACTTCGGCTGCCCGATCCGCAGGACGACTACGACGACGAGAGCAACCCGCGTCCCGCCGGGCCCGACTCGGCGTTCGTCCTCGTCCAGCTCGGCGACAACGCCGAACGCGCTGCGAAGGACGACTGGTGCCCGGCCTGCGGGACGCACAACGCGATCCGCTTCGTCGGTACGGGTTCGGCTGCGCTCGCCGCCGCCTCCGTCACCCAGCTGTTTACCGGCGGGGAGATGGACAAGAAGCAGCGCGAGACGAAGACGTTGATGTTCAACGACTCGGTGCAGGACGCCGCCCACCGGGCCGGCTTCGTCGCATCGAGGTCGTACACGTTCTCGCGGCGGGCGTTGTTCGCCAAGCACCTGTACGAGGGGCGACCGCTCGCCCTCAACGACCTCGTAGCCGATGTCGTCGAAGCGACCACCGACCGCAAGACGCTCGCGGCCGTCGTACCGCCGGATCTGCACGACGACGCGGGAGTGGCACGGTTGCTCTCCGGGAAGGGACGCGGGGGTGACCGCAAGACCTGGGACCTGATCGGGGAGCGGTTCGCTTTCGAGGCCGTTATGGAGTTCGGGCTGAGGTCCCGTAACGGCCGAACCCTTGAGCTGACCCGCACAGCGGCCGCCTGGGTGGACATCCCCGACAAGCAGGCCGCCGTGGCGCTCGTACGGAGAGTGCACGAGGAGGCCGCGCAGCGTGGGCTTGCTCTCACCGAGCACGACGACGCCCGCTACCTGGCCTTCCTGCGGGCCTTCCTGGAGCGGTTGCGGACGCGGGGCGCAGTCGGTCACCGGTGGCTGGAGAAGTACCTGGAGGAGGCTGGCACCAGCCGGTTCTTCATCTGGCGTGGGCGTCCGCGCGGCATGAAGGCGTTCCCCAAGGGAGTGTCCGCGCCCAGCTTCCTGCTGGCGCGGCCCAAGACGGGCAGTGAGTTCGACGTCGCCGCCGGGCGGCTGTCCTGGTACCAGACCTGGGCGCAGCGCTGCTTCGGCATGACTCGGGAGCAGGCCGACGACTTCTGGGTGCGGCTGCTGCCCCGGCTGACCGACGCCGGGCTGATCGCGGTGGGCACCCCGCGCGACACCGCCGCCCGCTTCCACGGACTGCAGCCGGGCGCCGTGCAACTGCAGCTCCTGTCTCACGCGCAGGTCAACGTGGCGTACGTACGCTGTCCCAAGTGCTTCTGGGAGCAGACCACCCACCCCGCATTGCTCGCGCAGTACCACGGCCAGCCGTGCCCTGCCTACCGTTGTGCCTCCGGCCGTCTCGTGGCGGGGGACCGGTGGCTGGAGACCGTCGACCGGCACGACCGGGACCGCGACTACCGCAACGATTACTACCGGGGGCTGTACCGACGGGCCGGCACCTACCAGGTCATCACTGCCGAACACACGGGGCTGCTCACCCGCGCCCAGCGGGAGCGGACCGAGGCGGCCTTCCGTAAGGGCGACGGGTTCAACGACCCCAACGTGCTGTCCTGCACGCCGACCCTGGAGATGGGCATCGATATCGGCGACCTGTCCGCCGTCGTCCTTGGCGCGCTGCCGCGCCGCCCGGCCAACTACGCCCAGCAGGCGGGGCGGGCCGGCCGTCGTACCGGCAACGCTTTCCTGCTCACCATCCCTGACAGGAAACGCCGAGACCTGTACTTCCTGGACCGGCCGCGCGACATGATCGACGGACGGATCGTGCCGCCGGGCTCGTACCTCTCGGCCATCGAGATCCTGCGTCGCCAGTACACCGCCCACCTCCTCGACCTCGCTGCCCGCGGCCGACTGTTGCGTGAGGACGGCAAGCCGCTCGCCGCCCTGTCGCGTCGGGTCGACGAGCTCTTCGGCCCCTCCGGCTACCTCACCGACTTCGCCGAGGCCGCGCTCGCCCACGGCGAGGAGCTGGTCGCAGGGTTCCTCGCGCTCTTCCCGACCGGTGTGAGTGAGACTGCGCGGGCCGAGCTCAAGCAGTACGCGGTACGTGGCATCCGTAGCGAGGTGGAGAAGGCCGAGCGAGCCTGGGAGCGCGAGAACCAGAAGCTGCGTACCCGTATCCGTACGATCCGGTCCGCGATCGACGAACTCAAGGACGGCGACGAGGAACAGGCGGGCACCAAGGCCGAGTTGGAGGCCGAGCTGCACGCCAAGTCGAAGGAGGGGGCCGCGCGCCAGCGGCGGCCTGCTCAGGAGGTGCTGTGCGACCTGGGGCTGCTGCCCAACTACGCGCTCATCGACGCCGTGACCACCTTGGATGCCACCGTGTACTGGCCCGAGGGAAAGACTGCCGAGGGACGGGACACGTACAAGACGAAGGCGTTCAGTTACGACCGGCCGCGCGGCTTCGCGTTGTCCGAACTGGCCCCCGGCAACACGTTCTACGCCGAGGGCTACAAGCACCGGATCACCGGAATCGACATCGTCACGGGCAAGGACCAGGACTGGCGGCACTGGCGGTTCTGCCCCTCCTGCGGCTACGTCCGCACCGAGAATGCCGAGGATGACATCTCGCCCTGCCCGCGCTGCGCAGACACGGGCATCGCGGATTCCGGCAGCCTGTGGCAGATCGTCAAGCCCACGGTCGTCACTGCCCGGGAGAAGCGGGAGGACGCCAGGATCGGCGACGAGAGCGACGATCGAGACCGCCGCTTCTACACGACCGTCGATATGGTCGACATTGCTCCCGAACACTTCGCCAAGGGCAAGTCCTGGCGGCACAAGAGCCAGATCTTCGGCGTTGACTACACGCGCCGTGCCGTCATCCGGAAGATCAATGCCGGTCCGCTCAGCGTCGGTGCGCAGGAGAACGACCAGCTCGCCGGGCAGGCCGTGCGGATCGCCCCGTTCCATGTGTGTACCGCCTGTGGGGCAGCGAGCGCGGACGGGCGACCCGTCTTCGACGACGACCGCGACGCCGTTGACAACTCCGCCAACCGGCAGCGTGCGTTGAAGCACCACACGCCCTGGTGCCCGCTGCGACGTGGGAAGGAAGACGCTCCGCAGGAGCCCGTACTGCTCGCTCATGAGCTCACGACGGAGGCCCTGCGGATTCTGTTGCCCGCCGCCACCGTCCTCGTCGAGGAGAAGGTCCATTCCTTCCAGGCCGCCCTGCGGCTTGGTGTGGACGCCGCCTTCGGGGGCGACCCGCAGCACCTCGACACCACGCTCGCCACCATGCCGGACCGTGACACTGCCGAGAAGCGACACTTCCTCGTCCTGTTCGATCGCCTCCCGCACGGCACCGGATACCTCGACCGACTCACCGACCCGGACGCGTTCCGGCAGGTCCTCGACGACGCGCGGCGGCTCATGCTGGAGTGCCCCTGCCGGGAAGAGCGGGGTGTGGCCTGCCACCGGTGTCTCTACCGCTACACGGAAGAGCGGCACATCGAGAGCGTCTCCCAACAAGCCGCCCTGGAGATCCTGAACGAACTCCTGGGCACCGAAACCGACGCCTGGGACGTCGCGCCGGTCGGCAACACCGACCGGATCGGCCTCGACGGACAGGTCGAATCAGACCTCGAAGCCCGCTTCCTCAAGGCGCTGCGCGGCTGGTCTGCGCAGCGCGAGGACACCGACCTGGACGAGAGCGGTGACAACAGCGGCTACCTGCGCCTCAAGGACGCCGATACCGTCCACGGCTGGCGACTGACCGCGCAACGCAATGAGGGCTACACCCGTACCGACTTCACCTTCGAGCACACCGACAGCCCCAAGCAGAAGATCACCGTCTACCTGGACGGCCACCGCTACCACGCCACCCGGCGGCACAACCGGCTCGCCGGTGACGCCGACAAGCGCAACCGGCTGCGCGCGGACGGCCGCGTCGTCTTCCAGCTGACCTGGGACGACCTCGACGCTTTCGAACGGAAGACAGGTACGGCACAAGGGGCCGCGGTTGGCAGAGAAGCAGCGGAACAGGTCTGGCCGCCGTACCCGCGCAGCGCCCAGGACCTTGCCCGGCAGCTGTACCCGCAAGACGGTGACGACCTGGCCGCGACCGCCTTCACCGATCCGATGAGCATGCTCCTCGCCTACCTGCGCAGCCCCGACAGGGCAGCCTGGGGCAAGCGTGCTTCGGCCGTGGTCGGCGGGCTCCTGGCCACTGACAACCAGCCGCTCGTCACGAGCGGAACTCCGGATCGGACCCGCCAGGCGCTCGACCTGCTCCTGAACCGCTGGGGGGACGCAGACGGCGTCGATCCGGCGCCGGTGCAGGACAAGGGCACGCTCAGCCTGTTCCAGGCCAGCGACCAGACCGGACTGCCCGTCGCCTTCCTCGTCGATGCCGTGACTCAGCGGTGGACCGCGCTGGTCTGCCTGGACGACACTCTTCCCGACCACCTGGGCACCCCTGAACACAAGGCACGGTGGCGGGCCTGGTTGCAGTGGTCCAACCTGCTGCAGTTCCTTGCTGACGACGGCGGTGACGGCGTCCAGCTGACCACCTCCAGGGCCGGCGGATTCGATACGTCAGTGCTGAAGGCGTTCGGCGGGATCGGGGAACTGGAGTCCCTGGTCGTCGAGTTCGGTGCCGGGGTCGCAAGGCCGCCGTCTTCGACGGACCGCCATCCGGGCGACTCCCGTGTCGAAGCGGCGCTGCGCGACCTGTTGTGGGACCGGGACATCCTCGAAATTCTCGATGAGGACGAACCCGACGCTGCCCTCACCCGCCTTGCTCACACCCTCGCCGACCACGGCAAGCAAGCCCCTGCGTACGGCTACGAGCTCGGCGAGCGCGGATGGCTCGCGGACTTCGCTTGGCACGACTCGGCCCAGGAGCTGCGGATCGCCGTCATGGCCGAGGCGCACGACCACACGGACGAAGAGAGCGACAAGACCTGGCGCGCCTACCGCGACGCCGGGTTCAACGTGCGGTCGGCCGACGAGTGGCTTGCCGACATCAGTGAGATCCTCGCCGCAGTCCCTGACGCGGCGCCCCGCCCGGATTCCCCCGCCGACCTCGACGAACAGAGTGCTGACCGATGACCGCGCGCCTGAGCCTGTACCAGAAGGCCGAGAACGAGCTCTACAAGATGGACTCGTCGGTCAAGACGAAGTTCTACGACTTCTGTCACCAGTTCCGCAACGACCCCGACCATCCGAGCCTCGACCTCAAACCCCTCAAGGGTGACGGGCGCATCTTCCGCGCGAAGATCGACCGCTCGTACCGGGCGCTCCTTGCCCGTGCCGGGACCGGTGCCGACGGGGTGCGGCAGTGGCTGATCGTCGCCGTCCGGCATCGTAAGGACGTCTACGAAGAACTCACCGTCGCCATCAACCGGATCACTGGCGAGATCGAGTTCGTCGACCTCGGAGTCGTCGGCCAGAGCGTGCTGCAGCGCGCGGGCGTCCGGCTCACCCCTGCGCCCGAGGAACAGGCTGCAGTGGCGTCGACCGAGCCGGTGGCTGCACAGCCCATCGAGCCTGTGGTTCCGCAGTCCACCGAGCGTGTCGTTGTTGAGCCCGCCGCACGACTGCTGGTCGGACACTCCGCCGAGGACCTGCGTCGGTTGGGCGTCGCGGAGGCTCTGATCGATCTCGCCCTGAATGTGACCAGCGAGGACGAACTCGACCAGCTGATCGCCGGTGCACCCCGGCTGACGGCGGAGATCCTCACCGGCCTAGGCTCCGGCATGCCGCTCGACGAGGTCGAGCAGGAAATTACCCGTCCCGCAGCTGCCGAACTCGAACCCGGCTTCGAGGACGACATGGCGGCCGCCCTGGCCCGTACCGCGGTCACTACTGTCGACGACGACATCCGCAACGTCCTCGCCGAAGGCGACTTCCGTGCCTGGAAGGTCTACCTCCACCCCACCCAGCGCAAGATCGTCGAGCGGAACTACAACGGTCCCGCCCGCGTCAGCGGCGGTCCCGGCACCGGCAAGACCATCGTCGCCCTGCACCGCGTCGCCCGCCTGGCGGCAGCCCTACCGGCCGGCCACGGCAAGCCGATCCTGCTGACCACCTACACCAAAAACCTCACCGCCGACCTGCGCTCCCGGCTCACCTCCCTCATGGGCCCCGAACCCCTTGCTCGCGTCGACATCAAGCACATCGACCAGCTTGCCCAGAGCGTCCTCAACGAGAACGTCGCCCCTGGATCACAGCGCAGCGTCATCGGCGACGACCCCGCCCTGAACGTCCTGCGCGAAGTCCTTTTCGAGCACGATGAGCAGCGCTGGGACGCGGAGTTCCTCTTCGACGAGTGGCAGCAGGTCGTCCTCGGCCAGTCCATTGCCACCCGACAGGACTACTTCAAGGCGCGACGCGCAGGCATGGGGCGGGCCCTGAGCCGACCCGAACGGGCAGTCATCTGGAAGCTCCTCGACCAGTTCACCCTGCGTCTCAACAGCATGAGTCGCGAAACGTGGGCTCAAGCCGCTGAACGTGCCGCCCGCTACGAGTACGAGCGGGCCCGGAAGATCCAAGCCAGGGCCGAGCGCAAGCAGGACATCGGCGGCGGTGACCTGACCCACCTCGACGACAACAGCTCAGCCATGCGCTACCTGCGCCACCGGTACCAGCACATCGTCGTCGACGAGGCCCAGGACCTGAGCCCCGCGCACTGGAAGATGCTGCGGGCAATGGCCGCCCCTGGCCCCGACGACCTGTTCATCGCCGGTGACACCCACCAACGCATCTATGACCGCCAAGTCACCCTCTCCACCGTCGGCATCAACATCCGCGGCCGTGCCTCGAAACTGACCCTCAGCTACCGCACCACCCAGGAGATCCTCGACCAGGCGGCCAAAGTCGTTGGCGACGCCCCGTACGACGATCTCGACGACGGAACCGACACCCTGGACGGCTACCACTCCCTGCTTCGCGGCCCTGCCCCTGAACTTGTCCCCTGCGCGGACTGGAACGAGGAGATCACCCGGCTTGCCGAGGCCTTGAAGGAATGGCGCGCCGAGATCGCAAGCCCCGCCGAGAACGGAACCGTACGCGACCCCAGCGGCACTATGGCCGTGTGTGTCGCCGACAGCGACATGGCCGGACGCGTCGCTACAGATTTGGAGATCAAGCACGGCATCACGACGGCGACCCTCACCAAGGAGGGGCCGCAGGGCGGCGGCGAGGTCCACATCGGCACGATGCATCGCTTCAAGGGCCTGGAGTATCAGAAGCTCGCCATCGTCGGCGCGAGCGACGGCATCCTCCCGCGGAGCTCCATCACCGAGAAGTACGCCACCAGCGACCCCAGGCGCTACGAGCGGGAGCTCAAGAAGAGCCGCAATCAGCTCTTTGTCGCCAGTACCCGGGCACGAGACGCGTTGCGCATCTCCTGGCACGGCAACCCGAGCCCGTTCTTGCCTGTGTAGGTGACGCGGCGCGTCGGCTCGCTCTTCTCGCCCCTGCCACGTGTTTCGAGTGGCAGGGGCTGGAGCCGCACCGCGGGGACCGACACAGGCACCTCTGGGTACGTGTTCAGATTTGTCCGGGATGGACTTGTAAATGATCATTTCCCTATGACGTATCAAGCGTGGATCACGCTCGGCGGTGCTGTCCTCGCTCTCAGCACCTTTATCGCGGGGCTGTGCGGTACCGCTCGCTCCCGCGTTCGGCAGGTCGAAGACTTCTATACGGCTCGGTACTGGAAGCTCCTCGATCAGATGCCGATGACCGGCTTCGCCGGGGAGAGGGACACGACCGCTGAAGAGCGCGCCGTACGCCTGTACCTCGGTCTCTGCGAGGACGAGCTGGCGTTGCGGAAGGCGGGGTGGGTCAGTGGGTCGACCTGGGCGGAGTGGAGGCAGGGAATGGTCGCGGCACTGGCAGAGGGGCCTGTGCGAGAGGCGTGGATTCGGGTGTTGGCGATCAGTGGCGGTACCGAGTACGAGCACTTGCAGAACCTTGCCAAGGATCCTGATTACGACCCCTGTGAGGTCCACGGACTCGGACGGAGGTGGCGGCGCTTGAACGTTCCGGCCAGACCTCGCGCCGAGGTCCCGGTGTCTCCCTCGTGATCTTCGAGCGGAACGCAACCGCCGCGGGACGTGCCACCTTCTTGAGCGGTCGTGCAGGAACGCCATGGTGGAACGCAAGAGTGCTTCGGCAACCAGGGTGGCTGGGTGCGTGTCGGTCGGCCTGGTGGCATCCTTCGGCGGCGAGGCGAAGCAGAGGGATGTCGCGCTCGTCACCGCAACCCCGCGCTCGACAGCCACTGGAAGGTTGCTGACAACCCGGCGCCTAGCGAAGTGGGGTTGACCCTCGGGAAGAGGGTCCGGAGCCGTGTCGGATCCGCTTGGGAAGCCGAAACGTCGCCCGGTCGCGGCCCTGAGGCCTCTATCGGGAGGGCGTTGCCGACCCGCTCTTCGATCGTTCTGGCAAGCTCCAGCAGCGACGTCCGCGCGCCGAAAGCGAGGTTGACGGGGGTGGAGCTGACGACCTTGCGGAGGAGAGCATCCGCGATCGTGTCGG
This sequence comes from Streptomyces sp. NBC_00237, assembly GCF_026342435.1. Lineage (NCBI taxonomy): Bacteria > Bacillati > Actinomycetota > Actinomycetes > Kitasatosporales > Streptomycetaceae > Streptomyces > Streptomyces sp. NBC_00237. The sequence goes on from NZ_JAPEMT010000005.1 coordinate 135,678, forward strand.
ACACTGTGTCGATGTATGTGAAGTCACGACTCTGGGTGCCGTCCCCGTGAAGGGGTAAGGGGCGGCCGGACCGGGCCGCCGTTAGCCACTTCGGGATGACTGCCGCGTACGGATGATCTGCGCGCTGGCGGGGTCCGTAGACGTTGAAGAAGCGGAAGGGGAGGACGGGGAGGTCGTAGCTGTGGTGGTAGGCGGTGAGGTAGGCCTCGGTGGCGAGCTTGGAGACGGCGTACGGGCTCATGGGGGCGGTGGGGAGGGCCTCGTGTTTGGGGAGGGTGGGGGTGGCTCCGTAGACCGAGGACGAGGAGGCGGCGATCACGTGGGGGTTGCCTGTTCGGCGGGCGGCTTCGAGCACCTGGAGGGTGCCGGTGGCGTTCGCGTGGTGGGTGGCCAGGGGGTTCTTGACCGAGCGGGGGACAGAGGGGAGGGCTGCGAGGTGGACTATTGCGTCCACGTCCTGGAAGGCCGTGTCGAGGTCGGCCGGGTTGAGGATGTCGCCCTCGATGAGGGCGATGGTGGTGAGGTCGGCGAGGTTTTCGCGGTAGCCGGTGGAGAAGTTGTCGAGGACGCGGACCTCGGTGAACTTCGGGTGCTGGGTCAGGGTGCGGGCGAGGTTGCTGCCGATGAAGCCGGCTCCGCCGGTGATGGTGACGATCATGGGTGGGGCTCCTGGGGAGTGGGGAGTTAGAGGGATTCGATGTGGGGGCCGGTGAGGCGGTTGCGGCAGTCGAGGACGAACGGGGCGTGCTCGGTGATCGCCGTGTAGTCGAAGGCGTCGTGGTCGGCGAGGAGGATGACGGCGTCGGTGGCCGCGAGCGCCGGTGGCGTGAGGGTGGTGCGGGGGATGGCGAGGAGGGGGCTGGCCTGGGGGTGAGCTTCGTCCAGGACGTGAGGATCGGCTGCGCTGACGTGGGCGCCCATGGTGATGAGCAGGTGGGCGATGCGGGAGGCGGGGGTTTCTCTGGCGTCGCCGGTGTTGGGTTTGTAGGCGAGGCCGAGGAGGAGGATGCGGGCGTCCTTGACCGGCTTGTTGCGGTGGTTGAGGGCCTCGGTGAGGCGGCGGACGACGTAGTCGGGCATGTGGTTGTTCACGTCGTTGGCGAGCTCGACGAAGCGGAAGCTGTGGCCGAGGGCGCGTTGGACGCGCCAGGAGAGGTACGAGGGGTCGACGGGCAGGCAGTGGCCGCCGACGCCGGGGCCCGGGGTGAAGCGCATGTAGCCGAAGGGCTTGGTGGAGGCGGCGTCGATCGCGGACCAGATGTCGATGTCCAGGTCGTGCGCGAACATGGCGAGTTCGTTGACAAGGGCGATGTTCACGTGCCGGAAGGTGTTCTCCAGGAGCTTCGTCAGCTCGGCTTCCTTACAGGTGGCTACCGGGACGACGGTGTCGACGAGTGTGGCGTAGAAGCGGTGGAGGGCGGCCGTGGAGGCGGGGGTGATGCCGGCGATCACTTTGGGGGTGGATTCGAGGGTCCAGGTGCGATTTCCGGGGTCGATACGTTCGGGGCTGTAGCCGAGGTGGAAGTCCTGGCCGGGGGTTAGACCCGAGGTCTCGGCGAGGAGCGGGGCAAAGAGTTCCTCGGTGGTGCCGGGGTAGGTCGTCGATTCGAGGATGACCGTCGCGCCGGGGGTGAGGTGCGTGCCGAGCAGGCGGGCGGTGTCCTCGACGTGGGAGAGGTCGGGGGCTCCGTCCCGGAGGGGTGTGGGGACGGTGACGACGGCGACGTCGAAGTTCGCGCAGTCCGACGGGTCGATGGTCGGGCGGTAGGCGCCGGTGGCGAGGAGCGGGGCGAGTCGGGTGTCGGGGATGTCTTCGACGTAGGACTCGGCCGACATCAGGTGCTTGATGCGGGCGACGTCAGTGTCGAGGCCGACGACCTGGTGGCCGACTTCGGCGGCGCGGACGGCGAGCGGTAAGCCGACGTAACCCTGGCCTAGGACGACGACGCGGAGTGGCTGGTGCACGGTGTCGTATCTCCTTGTGGTGGGGCGCGGACTGTGGGTGTGGAGGGCGAGGGTGGACGGGGCCTAGAATGGGGATCGCTTGGCCGTACGGGACTCGCTTGGCCGCCTGTCCTGTGCGGCCGAGCGTCTTTTCTGGCACAGCACCGGTTCGGGCTCGGCTCCAGCGGTTCGCCTTTCGGGCTGGCGCGGTCCCTGGAAACCGTGGGGAAGCGAGCGGGCCCGGTTCGTTACGATGGGCACGGCCCGCAAGCTGATGCGTCACGTTGTGTGATGTTGCGGTGCGACCGGTGTGGTCGCCCTGGTGCGGGTCTCCGCAATTGGGTCCGCCGTGGCTTGGCCATGGGCGGCGTACGTACGAAATGGAGCATCCGAGGATGGCTCGTCACCTGATCACCAGCGCGCTGCCGTACATCAACGGGATCAAGCACCTGGGCAACATGGTCGGGTCGATGCTTCCGGCGGATGTGTACTCCCGGTACCTCCGCCAGCGCGGTCACGACGTCCTCTACATCTGCGCCACCGACGAGCACGGCACGCCGGCTGAGCTGGCCGCGAAGGCCGCTGGGCTGCCGGTCGCCGAGTTCTGCGCGAAGCAGCACGATGCGCAGAAGGCGATCTACGACGGGTTCGGTCTCGCCTTCGACTATTTCGGCCGCAGCTCCTCGCAGCAGAACGTTGAGATTACCCAGCACTTCGCGCGGAAGCTGAAGGAGAACGGGTTCATCGAGGAGCGGGCCATCCGCCAGGTCTTCTCGATCGCCGACGACCGTTTCCTGCCGGACCGCTACATCGTCGGTACGTGCCCGCACTGTGGTTACGACAAGGCCCGCGGCGACCAGTGCGAAAACTGCACCCGAGTCCTCGACCCGACGGACCTGATCGACGCCCGGTCCGCGATCAGCGGGAGCAGCGAGCTGGAGGTCCGCGAGACCAAGCACCTGTTCCTGCTCCAGTCGAAGCTCGCCGGCGAGGTCGAGGCCTGGATCGACGCGGTGGGTGGTGAGTGGCCGCAGCTGGCTTCGTCGATCGCACGGAAGTGGCTGACCGAGGGGCTGCACGACCGGGCGATCACCCGTGACCTGGAGTGGGGCGTCCCGGTCCCGGCCGACACGTGGCCGGAGCTGGCGGCAGAGGGCAAGGTCTTCTACGTCTGGTTCGACGCTCCGATCGAGTACATCGGTGCGACGAAGGAGTGGGCGGACCTCGACCCGGCAGCGCGCGACTGGAAGTCCTGGTGGTACGAGGCCGACGACGTCCGGCACACGGAGTTCATGGCCAAGGACAACGTCCCGTTCCACACGGTGATGTTCCCGGCCACCCAGCTCGGCGTGCGTGAGCCGTGGAAGATGGTCGACTTCGTCAAGGCCTTCAACTGGCTGAACTACTACGGCGGGAAGTTCTCCACCTCGCAGCAGCGCGGCATCTTCACGGACGCGGCCCTGGAACTGCTGCCCGCCGACTACTGGCGTTACTTCCTGATGGCCAACGCCCCGGAATCCGACGACACCTCGTTCACGTGGGAGCTGTTCTCCTCTTCGGTGAACAAGGACCTGGCGGACACCCTCGGCAACTTCGTGAACCGGGTGCTGTCCTTCTCGCGCAAGCGCTTCGGCGACGAAGTTCCGGCGGGCAAGGCGGCCGGCGAGGCCGAACAGAAGCTGGGCGCGGAGATCGCCGGGCTGCTCGCCGAGTACGAGGGCCACATGGATGCGCTCCAGTACCGCAAGGCAGCGGCTTCCCTGCGCGCGCTGTGGAGCGCGGGCAACTCCTACCTGGAGGAGAAGGCCCCGTGGCTGGAGATCAAGACGGACGAGGAAGGCGCGGCGCTCACCCTGCGGACCGCGATGAACCTGATTCACCTGTACGCGGTGGTCTCGGAGCCCTTCATCCCGGCTTCTGCCAAGGCGATGCGCGGGGCATTCTCGCTCGCTGACGACAACGCGGTGTGGGTGACGGAGGAGCAGGCCAAGGCACTGGACGCGGTGCCCGCCGGGACGCCGTTCACGGTGCCGCCGGTGCTCTTCGCGAAGATCACCCCGGAGGACCTGGAGTCGTACCGGGAGCGCTTCGGCGGTGATGATGCGGGCTGACGTCTGCGAAGCACCACACGCCCGTACTGCCCCGGTGATCATGGGGTGGTGCGGGCGTTGTGCTGCCCGGAGAGCTTTGGGGGCGGGGCGTTGACGCAGCGGAAGCGCGGTGTTCCGTCGGTGACTTCGATCCAGGTTGTGGCGGCGGAGCCGGGTACGAGGTCGAGGTAGTCGGCGAAGCTGCGGCCGGTGAGGTGGAGCAGGAGGCAGGCGATGCCGCCTCCGTGGCCGACGAGGATCGTGGTCTGGGGCGGGGCGGTGCTGACTTCGTTCCAGAGGTGCAGGTAGCGGGCTTGTACGTCCTCTGAGGACTCGCCGCCCGGTGTGCGGAGCTGGTGGATCGGGACGCCTGCAGTGGCGGCTTCGGCGGCGGCTGCGTGGCGCGGCTTTCCTCCGAGGTGGCCGCTGTTCTTGGCGGACAGGCGAGGATCCTGGCGTACTTCGGGTGGGGCGAGGCGGTCGGCCAGGAGGGCGGCGGACTGCTGACAGCGTGACATGGGGCTGACGAGCATCCGATCGATGGTGATGTTCAAGTCGGCGAGCGTGGCAGCGACTTGGCGAATGTCGGCTATGCCCTGTGAGTTGAGGGTGCCGCCGAGGGTTTGGCCCTGATGGATGCCGAAACGATTCTCTTCGGTCTCGCCGTGCTTGATGAGGAAGATGTGGTGAGTGCGCATGACGGGTGCCTGCCTCTCGGTACGTCAGTCCCATTCGCGGACGTCGACATGGGCGGATACGGCGGCGAGGACCTGGTCGTGGTCGGCGCGGCTCATCGCGGGGAAGCGGTCGTAGTGCCACTCGATGTACAGGACGGAGAACAGGCCGATCGTTCCGTCGCTGAGCAGCTTGCGAAGCACGGGATACTCGGCGCCTTCGATGTCCATCTTCACGACGACCTGATCGGCCGGGGCGACGGTGCGGTGCAGCCAGGCGCTGAAGTCGATGGCCGGCACGGCGACCGGGGCGTCGTAGTCGATCTGCTGGTCGTACATGGGCGGAACGCGCTTGCCGGGCATGACGGTGGAGCTCTCGTGGTGCCCGAGGAAGAGGTCGATCGTTCCGTCCTGCGTCCATACCGCGCTCTGCGAGATCTCGACCCGGGGCGCGGGGGCCGCCTGTGCCACCTGGGCGTGGATGGAGGACAGGAGTTCCGGGTTGGGCTCGAAGGCGTAGAAGTCGTGGTCCGGGAGCTCGTGGATGAAGCGGTTCAGGACGATTCCGAGGTTGGTGCCGCAGTCGATGAAGACCTTGCGCATGGGGAGTTCTCCTTGGTGGTGGGGTGGGGGAGTTCGATGGTGCGGACGAGTCGGTCCGTGAGGAGGAGGAAGTCGCCGGTGGTGGGGCGGTAGTAGCGCTCCTGGTAGCGGATGGTGATCCGGCGGACAGGTTCGGCGCCGCGGTACGGAGGGAGGTCGCCCCAGCGGTAGAGCTGGCCGCCCGGGGCCTTGAAACGGTGCAGGCGGCGGGGCAGCGGGCCCTTGGGGATCCCGTCGTTCAGCTGCGTGAACGTACGGCTGAGGAACGCTTCGTGGGCCAGGGACTCGGCCTTGTCCTGGTGGCTCGTGCCGAAGGACTGCTTCAGGGCGTGCAGCGCGGCGCGGTCCCCGTCCGCTTCTACGATGCGGTCACGGAGCTCGCGGTCCCAGACGATGCCGAGATGACCGTGGAGTACGGGTTCGTCGGTGAGGAAGTAGCCCATGACGCGGCCAAATTCGCGCTCGTACGGGCAGAGGAAGTCGTTGTAGAGGCCCTGTCGGGTACCGGATATGGTCTCGACCTGCCAGTGGATGCGGGCCGTGAAGGGGGTGTCCCACCAGGCCAGGTGCGCTGGCTGCCAGAGGAGGTCGGCGACGCTCAGGACGATGATGGCGAGTGCGGCCAGCGCTACCGGCCAGCTGAACACCTGGGCGTAGTGAGTCTTGGGGAGCATGAGGACTGTGATCGCCATGGCCGTGTGGGTGCAGATGTTCTCCCAGAAGAAGATCCCGGAGGCGAACACGACGGCAACGTTGAACAGTGCCGTTGCCATCAGAACGCCGATGAACAGCCGTTGGTCGAAGTAGGCGAACAGGCCGGCCGCCTCCGTGGCCATGGTGAGCAGGTTGAGCGGACGGTTGATGACCCGCGTGTACTTCAGGGCGCGGGTGACGAGCGTGGGGCGAAGGAAGCGCGCCCAGCCCCAGCAGTACGCGGAGGCCGCGAGGTAGTGCGTCTGGTTGTGCCAGGCCCACGACCAGGGGCGAGGGCCGAGCCTGGCCTTGCTCCAGGCGGGTTTGACGTAGTGCGACAACGAGACGCAACCGAGGACCAGCAGGAGAGCCGGGCCGGTGGAGGGGGTGTTCAGAAGCGCGGCTGTCACGAACCAGGCGAGGTACGCCTTGAGGATGCGGACGGGCAGCATCGCGTGGTGCTTCCACCCGCGCAGCTTTCCGCAGTAGACGGCCAGCCAGAGGAGGAGGGCAGGAGGCCAGAAGAGGGACGACCCGGCGGTCATCAGGAGCATGAGCTTGGCGCGCCGCTGGGCAGGGACCGGCTCCGTCAGGTCGAAGTCGGTGGTTGCGCCCTGCCAGGTGAGGAGCGTCGTGACGAAGGCGATGAACCAGCGGAAGGGCGCATCCACATGAGGGGCGGGGAGCGCCAGGAGCAGGAGAATCAGGACCGTAGCGAGAGCCAGCCGGAAGAAGGTGGGCCGGGAGGAGAGCGCCCGTACCGTCGGGGAAATCGCGGTCCGGTAGCAGAGCAGCGTTACGCCGGTGATCACGAGGACGCCCGCCTGGCCGGTGAGCTGAGGTATGTCCATGGACAGCTACCTGGCGGACCGGGCGAGAATGCGGGAGGACACCTGTTGGAGGCTCTCCAAGTACGTGGCGATGCGCTCGCGCGGGTCGGCCAGCAGATGCAGATCGCGATGCCGTACGACGTTCGCGCGGAACTCCTGCTGACGGCTGAGGAAGTCGAGCACCGTGCCGCGTTCCACCTGCGGAGCGCACGAGCCGAGTTTCGCTTGAGTGACCGCCGTGGCGCACCAGTGCTGGTCGTACGTCGGCAGCGGGACCAGGTGGACCGGCTTCCCGAGGGCGAAGGCCTCGCTGATGAGGTTGAAGCCGGCGTTGGAGAAGACGGCTTCGGAGCGGGCGAGGTCCGTGAGGAAGGCCTCACGGTCGAACGGATGGATCTCGATGTTGGCATCGGCGTACTGGCGTAACGAACCGAAGTCGGAGGCCTGGGCATAGATCCGCAGGGTCCGGTCCGGAACGTGCTGGCGATAGACGTCCGCGAGGACGCGCACTGAGTTCTCGGGACCGTGCGAGAAGTAGCGGGAGAAGTAAGCCGTGGCGAGCGGTGTGGTGGTCGTGGTGGCGGTGCGGATGCGCTCAGGCAGGACCGGGGGGAGGAATTCCAGGTGCGTGTCCTCGGCCTGTAAGGGGACGAAGGAGCAGATAAAGGAGCGGTCGGTGCGGGGTGCGAAGTAGCGGAGCCGTTGCTCGTCTGCGGTACGGGCGTACGTGCCGACGGGCGGCAGGTCGAGGTGCCGGTACTTGCTCTGCTGGTCGATGGAGACGAGCGGCTTGCCGAAGTGGTACGCGAGGCGTGCCGCGTTCGGCTCGTAGTCGGTGACGAAGACGTCCGGAACGCCGCTCTGCTCGAATGCGCGCCGCAGGCGGAGGTGCTGAACGGCGCCCTTCGGGACCTGCGAGATGTTCGCACGCAGGGCGTCACCGAGGTGGATGCGGTCCTCGCGGGCGAGGAGGGTGGGCATCCAGGCGTCCCGGGTGGGGAAGCCGAGCTCGCGGAAGTAAGCGACGCGGACAGGGCCGTTGGTGATGATCTGGACTTGGTGGCCGCGCTCGCGGAGGTACTGGGCGATCACGCCCTGGCGGACTGAATGGCCCATGCCGATGCCGTTGACGCCTATGGCGACGCTGAGCGGACGTATGGAGGAGGACATAGCTGTCCCTTCGATGGGGCTGAGGTGGTCAGGAGGGTTGGGAGAGCCGGGAGACGACGTTGCGTGTGATGGCCGCGACGTGTGGATCCGAGGCGAGGAGACGTGCCCAGTCCGTGGTCGCGGCGGTGAAGACGGTGCCCGTGGACTCGTAGAGGCCGAGAGTGGCGGCCTGGGGGCTGGAAACGCCCGGCTCGCGGGCAGCGACGTTCCAGTCGGAAGGCAACGGGGCGATGCCGAGGATCTCGAAGTTGTGCGGCGTACCGTCTTCGCCGGTCGGACGGGGGCGGCCGTAGCGGTCCAGGGCGTACGCGGCGCCGTCGCACTCGTAGCCGATCAGGGCTTGATCTTGGCCAAACGTTTCTCCAGTACGCAGGCCCGTACGGGCGAAGGCCCAGTGGTCGGCGTCAGTGACCGTATAGCCGAGCGGTGTACGTGAGCCGTCCCAATGGCCTCCGCCGTTGCGGTAGCTCACGCCGAGCAGGGTGTTCTCGGGTTCGGACTCCCACCAGTGGTCGGGGCAGCCGAACGAACTGTCGGGGTCTGTTCCGGTAGGTGCGTGCGGAGGGAACTTCGAACACTCCACTTGGGTCGCGTCGTTTGCGAGGTGAACACGCCACCAGCAGGTATTCGCGCCGAAGTTGGCTATGTTGCCGCCGCCGTCGCGGAAGGCCGTTACGTGACGGCGGGTGCTGCTGCTCCAGTACTCGTCGTGTCCCGCAGACAGCAGGAGGCGGTATCCGTCGCCGAGGTGCCGGCCGCGCGCGATGTCGAGGTCGGTGCAGAAGTCGATCTCGAAACCGTTCGCTTCCATCCAGGCGATGAAGGGTGCGTCCCAGTGGGCGAACGTCTGCCTCGGCGAGGCGGGATCGTACGCATCGGGAAGCCCCTTAACCGGGCCTCCGACCCCACCCCCTGGACGACGAAGACTGACCTGCGGCGCGCTGTAGAGGTTCCCTCCGCCTGCGGAGTTGTACGCGTGATAGGTGAGGACGGGGACCTTGTAGAGGATGTTCCTGCCGGACGGCACGCGCGGGGTGACCACGAACAGCAGGCGGCCCTGGCGTGCGTCGAGGACGGGCGGGCCGGAGGGCGGTGCCCCGCCGAGCACCGCGATGTACACGCCGGATTTCCAGTCCCGCGGTACGGAGAAGTCGTATGCGGGCCACTGCCAATCCTCGTCGAATCGGCCGGAGGGAGCGGGCTGGCCGGCCCATATGACGCTGCCCACGAGCTGGGGGGTGGCGCCGTACCGGTAGAAGTCGACGCGGAAGAGGTCGGCTGAGGTAGCGATGTGCAGCCGTATGACGTTCCCGGCGCGCACGCTCGGCCTGGCCGGGTAGCCGTCGGCAGAGAGGCGGTCGTGACCGGTCATGAGCCGTCCACGGGCTGTGCGACTCCCGAGAAGTGGTACGGGTCGACCGGCTGGATCTGCGCGGCCCAGCCGAAGGAGCCGAGCTGTTGAGTGAGTTCGGCGGGGGAGTGCAGAACCTTGACAACGGAGTGAGAGCTTCCGTCAGTCAGTTGACGGCGCACCATCGGCACGTCGGCTCCGGGCTCGACTTCCTCGATCTCCAGCTTCCTCCTGGAATCGTCGAGCAGGACGGCGTGGCCGCCTGGCTTGAGGGCGAGCCGAAGCATCTGCCAGAACTGTGGGAGCAGCTCCGGCGGTACGTGGCTGAGCCAGAAGGCGAAGAAGATCGTGTCGTACTGCCGGTCCGGAACCCAACCGAAGATGTCGGCCTCGATGAATCGCGTACCGGTGCCACTCGTACGATCGCGGGCAGCCGACAGCATCTCCGGGGCTGCGTCCACGGCGGTGAGGGTGCGTGAGCGGGGCGCGAGGAACTGCGTCCACTGACCCGTGCCACAGGCCAGTTCCAGAACATCACCCTGGATAGGCAGGGTGTCGAGGACGGTGACGAGGCGAGTCAGGTCCATCCGCTCGACGTACGCGTCGTCGTACTCGGCGGCCCGTAGCCGGTAGTACTGAATCTGCTGCTGCGTGACGGCAGGCAACTTGGGGGTCCTTCCAGTCTTGGTGATCCAGTTCGGTGATGGGGGAGGGGAGCGGCTGTGGGAGATGCGCTACCCGGAGGGCCTCAGACCGGCAGCTCTGCCCAGACCGTCTTGCACCTTCCGGGGCCGATTACCACTCCCCAGTCCGCAGCGAGCTCCCCGACGATCAACAGACCTCGGCCGGCGACCTCGTTCTCCCGAACAGAATGCCGATACGGGAGCACCGAGCTGGTGTCGCGGACCTCGATCCGCACCAAGGGGCCGTCGTGGGCCAAGCGGAGAACCACCGGGCCTTCGCCGTGCACGAGCGCGTTCCCGACGAGCTCCGAGACGACGAGTACCGCGTCGTCACCTGGTACCTGCCAGTTGAGCAGGGCGGTAGTGACGAGCTGACGGGCCTTGCCGCATGAAGCGAGTTCGTCCGGAAGTGCCCACTCCTCGATGGCCCTGACGGTTTCGGTGCTTCGCTGTTTGATCGAGTGCACGTGGACGCGCGCACTGGGGGTGGCGCTGCTCTTCGGCGTTGCTGACATGGAGATCTCCCCGCTCCGTTCTCATCAACCGGGGCACCAGAGTGAGGAACATGGCGCGAGAGCGCATATCCCGGTGTGAATAAAGGGGGTTGGGCTGCAATATGGCGGCGGTAATGCCAGCATGAGTCGCTGGAATCGTCACCTTGGCCGAGCCCGGGAGGGGCCGTGGGGAACGAGCGCCGATGCACCCAGTGCGGATGTCCGCTGAGCCGCTACAACCCGGACGGACTGCTGTGCGGGGCCTGCGAGAAGGAGGCGCCGCGGCCAGCCGCTCAAGCTGTCACCATCCCTGCCCAGGTCTGGTCGGACTCCGAGATCAAGGTGGCCTTGAGGGCGATGGATTTCGGTCTGGTCAGCCGTCTTGTACGGAAACTGGCCGGGCTCCGCCAGGAGGACTTTGCCCGACTGACTGGCTTGAGCCAGGGCTACTTGTCTCAACTGGAATCCGGGAGCCGTCGGCTCTCACGCCTTGACAAGGCTCAGGCCTTCCTCGACGCCCTGAAGGTGCCGGAAGGACTTCGCCCGGTTTCGGCGTCGGCCCAGAACTCACGGACGTCGGTCGGGGACGCTGGTGCGGCGACCTCGGTGGGCTTGCATGATCTGGCTGCGGGAGCGGCGGAAACGTCTGGCCTGTTCGCCGAGCTCATCGCTCCGAGCAACGTCGACGACGACACTCTGGAGCAGCTGGGATTCACCGTCTCCAGGATCGCGACCGACTACGTTCACGCCCCGCTCTTACCCCTCTTCAACCAGCTCATCGCGGTGCGAGACGAACTCTTCAGCCTCCTTCGGGGAAGACAACGACCTCAGCAGAGCCGCGAGTTGTTCATGCTGGCGGGAACGGTCTGCCTACTTCTTGCCCATGCCTCTCAGAACCTCGGCGACCAACAGTCCGCGATGACGCAGATCCGTACTGCCCGTAGCTGTGCCGAGCAGGCAGACCACACCGGACTGCGCGCGTGGATCGCGGGCACCGTAGCCCTGATCACCGAATGGTCGCCACAGAGCCGGATGTCGTTGAAGCTCATCGAGCACGCCGCGAGCCTGGCGCCGGCGGGCGAGTCGAGGATTCGGATCGCCGCGATCGAAGCACGCACCGCAGCCAGAGTCGGCGACCACACACGGGCGCTCGCCGCCATCGGCCGCATGCACCAGGCCCAGGAAGAGACACCGCAGAACGACGGCCTCGGACATTTCGGTGGGCTGCTCACCTTCCCCATGGCCAAGCAGGATTACTACCTCGGAGGTGCGTACACGCTCATCGGGCAGTACGACGAGGCGCGGACACACGCCACAGCAGCGATCGAGGCCTACCGCTCCGGGCCCCGGGAGGAGCGCTCCTACGGCGACGAAGCCTTGGCTCAAATCGACCTGATCACCGTGGGGATCATCCAGGGCGACACGGACGGTGCGACCACGGCCGTGCGCCACATCCTGGATCTTCCTCCGGAGATGCGCATCCGGCAGCTGGGCACCGCGATGACACGCCTCAGCTCTCTGATGGGGCGCCCCGCGCTGCGGGGAAACCGAGACGCAAGCGAACTCGCGGACTTGATCCAGTGCTACCGGGTCATGGACGGGGCGACAGCGCTACCGTCATTGCGATGAACGAGTTGCCACTGAGCCCCGAAGCCGCCGCCGTGAAGGTCTGCCGCGAACTCGGCATGGAAGCAGAAACGTTGGTCCCCCTGCGGAGCCATGCCACCGCAGTCTTTCTCTTGCCCGAAGCCCACACGGTGGTTCGTGTCAGCCGCGCGGGCGGAGAGGCGAGCATTGCACGAGCTGTAGCCGTCACCCGCTGGCTGGCCGACCAGGGCGTGCCGGTCACGGAGCCACTTGATGTGAAGCAGCCGGTCCTTGCCGGTGAGTATGTGGTCAGCCTGTGGGACCACTACCCGCAGCCGGAGGGGGCGCCGCCGGGCGTGTATCACCTAGGTGTTCTGCTGAGGCAGCTGCACGAGGTGCAGCTGCCTCCGGTGGAACTCCCGAGCTACCAGCCACATGTGTCTCTCCGCGAGTCCGTCCGCGCCAGCGTGGCGCTGAGCTCCGAAGACGCCGACTGGCTCCTTGGCCGGTCGGACGAGCTGGTGAAGGCGTACAGCCAGCTGGACTTCCCTCTCGGCGAGGGCCTGATCCATGGAGATGCGTACCCGGGCAACGTTCTGTGGGACGGGGCGGGCGCTCGGCTCGGCGACTGGGACGAGGCGGCATTCGGCCCGCGAGAGGTGGACTTGGCCAACACGTTCCAGGGGGTGCGCTTCGGGCGCACGCAGGAGCAGTTGCGGGCCTTTTCTGAAGCGTACGGTTACGACCTCGCGGGCTGGCCCGGGTTGCTCGTTCTCACCGAACTGCGGGATCTGCACACTCTCGGATCCTTTATCCGCCGGGTCGACAAGGGAGATGAAGAGGCTGCCGCGCAGTTGTGGATGCGGCTGGAGGTTCTGAAGAGCGGCGATCGTGAGGCTGCCTGGCGAGCGCACTGACCGGGTAAAAGGGAGCTGGGGCGGAGGGGTCGAAGCCTCCGGGCTCATGTCGGCATGTCGGTAGAGGCCATGCTGATGCAGCCACGCCGTCCGCTTTGGGTGTTTTCGGCTGCCTATGTTTCGGTGCTGGCTCCATGGGCGGATCGAAGGTCCTTCTCGATCTCCTCGATACGGCTCTTCGATTCGTTCAGCTGCTTCTTCTGGCGCAGCAGTACCTTCTTCGCTTGGGCGAGTTCGTCGGTCAAGCGTGCCAGCTTCGCCTGCTCGCGTTCCATCGGTACGCCGTCATCGGTGTGGGCCGGCCCGATGCGCTCGCTGTGTATGACTCCACGATGGGTATTGCAGTCCGGGCACATAGCGAGGGCGGGGGCGTAAGTGTTGTCTCGGTGCTGGGCGAAGGTAATCACGTGATCGCAGGTGAGCGTCAACTCCCAGGCATCCTGGTACTTCTTGCGTTCCTCCGGAGAGGGCCCAGAAGACGTGAGTTTCAGAAACGTCTTCCACTGCTGAGGGCTCATGGGAGGAGTCGGACAGCACTGGAAGCAATGGGAGACCCATGACTCGCTGATGCCCCAACGGCCACCTTGGCAGTCGGCATGCCTCTGCTGGAAGCGCTCCTCCAGGGCTTCGTAGTCGGACCGCTGATCCTTGGTGAGATTGGCCAGCGACGGCCGATTTCCCCGACCATCGTGCATCGGTTCACCACAGCCGCGACAGGGCACGCCAGCTATGTACTCTGCCCAGCTCAGAGGCTTTCCTTCGCGGCGCCAGCGCGCGCTCCGCTCGCGGTCTTGTCGGTGACTCTCCTCGGCAGCCAGTGCCTTGCGTCGAGCCCGGGTGGCGGCGCGTCGCGCTCGTTGTTCTTCCGTCAGCTTGGCCATCGTCCTCTCCCCTCCTGTCCCGCGCTCGGTCGTGTCGCATCGAAGCGTGCCGCAACAGCGATCTGCTTGTGGAGAGAAGCCGGTTGTCGGTTGTTCCGTGACAGGAAGTACTTCTTCCTGACCGCTGATTTGCATTCGGAGAGGAGGGCCGGTGCTGGGTCGTACTGGCCACGCCTCTCTCCGGGCTCTCTGAAAGAACCTGAAAGCGCTTGTGAGAGCGGGGTTCCGCTCTACAAGAGCGTCACGGTGTGGTGGTCGCGTTCCACAACCGCGATCACCGTGGAGGTTCTTGCCGTGGCACCGATTCTGTTCACCGCTGTGCTGTTGTTGCCGTTCGTGACGGCCGCCGGCCCGTTTGCCCTGTACGAGGCGCGCGATTGTGTACGTCCCGGGCGAGGGCGTCACCGGCTCGTCGTGCGGGGGCGGCATGCGGCGCCGGTTCGGGGAGGTCGACGATGAGCGCGCGACGGTCTTCGGGCGCTGCCCCGGACGTGCTGTTTCGCTGGGGGAGTTGTGCTCCCGGTGCTCCGGCTCAGGCGCGGGCTGTTCTGCGGCGTGCGTTGGATCAGCTCGGCTATGACGGCGAGACGATCAGCGACGCGGTGCTGGCCGTGTCCGAGTTGGTGGCGAACGCGACCGAGCATGCGGTGGGGCCGTACGAGATGCGGCTGCGGTGCACGGCGGCCGAGGTCATCTGTGAGGTCGAGGATGGCGATCCGCGTATTCCGGAGGTTCCCGCGTTCCCGGTCGCTGTGCCGTTCGAGCCGGTGGAAGAGTGCCGTGGTGGTGGGCTGGACGCCCTCTGCGCTTTGTTGGCGGAGAGGGGGCGGGGGCTGCACATCGTGCAGGAACTCACCAAGGGGGCTTGGGGGTTCACGAGGATGCGTAACGCGAAGACGGCTTGGGTGGCGCTTCCATTGCCGCCGGGAGGTGTGCCTCGTGTGATCGCCCGGCGGGGAGGTGGGCGTCGCGGCGGGAGCGCGTGAGGGCGGCGCGGAGGAGGTCTCCAATACCCGGGCGTGGGTTCGCTGAATCGCGAACTCCACGCCCGTTCGGGTGATTTGAAGTGACAGCTCTCGGTTGTTCTTGGCGATATTCACACCTTAAGAGTGAAAAGGAGGTGGGTGTTCCGGATTCTGTTTGCGCCGCTGAGAGCCTGGGGCATGACGGGTTCACCAGTGATGGTTTAGCCACTGTCGGTGACGAGTGGCTGGTGGGATGGGGGTTTCATGAAACGGAGTGGAGCGCGCCGGGTGGCGATGGCCATGTTGGTCGCCGTGGTGTTGGGGCTCGGGGCGGGCGCGTGCAGCGAGAACGCGCCCCGGGTGGAGGGCGTCAGCTCTTCGAAGGAAGGGAAAGGTGCGGCGGGCAAGGCGTCGGACCCACCCAGCGGGACCGAGCAGGCTGCCATCGCGGCATACCGGGCGATGTGGGTCGATGCGGCGGAGGCGTCTCGTACGTCGGATGCGAAGCATCCTCAGCTTGATGATCATGCGCAGGGCGACGCACTGGGCCTGCTGCGGGACATGATGGAAGAGGCCAAGGCGGACGGAGCCACGAGTCGAGGCGGCGTCCGCGTCGCACCGTCGGTTGTGAAGTCACAGTCTGCGGAGGTCGAGCTGTTGGACTGTGTTGACGGCACCCAGTGGAAACAGGTCAAGGCTGGTGGAAGTTCCGATGCCTTGGAGGGGGCGCACTACCGTGCGGAGGCCACTGTTGCGCAGGGTGCCGGTGTATGGAAGGTCTCCAAGCTCTACTGGGGGGAGGCTGGGTCGTGCACGGAGTGAGGCGGTGCGCTGGGTCGGACGTCGGAGTAGTGACAGTTGTTGGAGCCCTGCTGGTGCTGAGCGCCGCTGTACCCGGCTGGGCCGACAGTTCCGGCGGGTCCTTCATGGAGTACCGGGCCAGCATGAAGTGTCAGCGGGCCAAGTGCGGATTGAGCGCGAGTAGCAAGAGGCGCTCGCCCGCCGCCAGTGCGCTGACGGGGCCCCCGGTCCGACGTGGCTACGCGCAAGGAGGCAAAGGGGCTTCCTCCGGAAGCACGATGGACCTGGGGCGTCAGCCGGGGCAGATGTACGGGCCGAGGGGTGTGCCACTTGTGGGCCAGGTGCCGGATGAGACCGCCGTCGGGGATGAGGGTGGCGACGCGGAGAACGCGCCGCCGGCTCCGCCGGACCCTGCGGTGGTGGCGCAACAGGCGGTTCAGGAGCTGGTGTTGCCGAAGCCAGTGATTCGTACGAATCCCGATGAGAAGTTTGCGCAGTTGGTGCGGGTGCCGACGTGGATGTGGCTCGATCCGGTGATGTGGAAGCCGGTGTCGGAGACTGCCTCGGTGCCTGGGGTGTCGGTGACGGCCAAGGCGACACCTCGTTCGGCGACGTGGGTGATGGGGGACGGCTCCACCGTGGTGTGCAAGGGGGCGGGGACACCGTACTCGGCGAAGTTCGCGGCGGATGCGAAGTCTCCGGATTGCGGGCACACGTTTCGGCGGTCGTCGGCCGGGCGGTCAGGTGAGGCGTACGTCGTCTCGGTGACCGTGGAGTGGGACGTGGAGTGGCAGGGCGGGGGCGAGCAGGGCGTGGTGCCTGGGATGCAGTCGCAGGCCCAGATGCCGTTGCGAGTGGCCGAGGCGCAGGCGCTCGTCACGTCCTAGATCTTTGACCGCCCTGGTGGGGCGGGTGCGGGACGCCCCGGTGGGGTGGCGTCCGTCGGATTTCTCTTGAACAAGTGAGGTGGACCGTGGGTATCTCTATGCCTTCTTCCAGGGCGAAGTCGGCTTCTCTGAATGGGAGCGCGGGCGGCGCGAGAGCACTGCTGGGACCGCCACGAGCGGCGAGCAGCGGGCTTTCGGGCACGGCCGGTGGCCCGGTGGGGGAGCGGCGGCGGTGGCGGCCGGGGTTGATCGCGCTCGGCCTGGCTGGGGCGATTGCGTGTGCGGGTGGAGTGGCGTGGGTGGTGAGCAGTGCGGGGGAGCGGCAGCCCATTTTGACGGTGGTGCGGCCGGTGGCGGCGGGGGCGGTGATCGAGGCCGGAGATGTGGGTGTCGTACGGCTGGGAGTGGATGACGCCACGCAGGTGGTGCGGGCCGGGGAGCGGGCTGCGGTGGTGGGGCGGAGGGCTGTCGTGCCGCTGGTGGCCGGGCAGTTGCTGGCGTCCGGGCAGGTCGGCGATGCGGCCGAGTTTCCGGGGACGGGGCAGGCGCTGGTGGTGATCGGGGCTGAGCCGGGGATGTTGCCTGCGGGGCTGGCGGCCGGGCAGCGGGTGGCCGTGGTGCCTGGGGCCGCGCCGGGGGCGGGTGCGGCCACGTCGGAGGAGGGGGCGGCGAAGGTGCCCGATCCGGTGCTGGGAGTGGTGCACGCGGTGAGCCGGCCCGAGACGAGCTCGGGGAAGGGTGCGGTGACCCTGCTGGTGGATGCCGGGGCGGTGCGGCGGGCGGCGCAGATGGCCGAGCCGAGGGTCGCGGTGCTCGGTGGTGGCGTGAAGGAGGTGTCGTGATGCGGAAGGTCGTGGCATTGGGGGCATTCAAGGGGGCGCCGGGGGTGACCACGCTCGCCATGGCGCTGGCGGCGGCCTGGCCTGCCGAGAGCGGGGTGCGGCCGGTGGTGGTGGAGGCGGATGTGGCGGGTGGTGATCTCGCTGCGCGGTTCGGCCTCTCCGACATGGAGGGGTTGCTCGCCCTGGCGGCGGGTGCGCACCGGGACGGGGAGGGCGACGAGCTCGACGGGTGCGTGCAGGAAGTGGCCGGCGGGCTGCGGCTCGTGCTCGCACCGACCGGTGGTGACCAGGCGTCGGCCAGCATCGGTGAGGTCGTGGCGCGTCCGTCCGTACTGCGCGGCGGGGACGGTAACGAGGGCACTGTGCTGTTGGATCTGGGGCGGCTGGGGGCACGTCCGTCGCGGGAGTTGGCGCGGGGTGCGGATCGGCTGGTGCTGGTGAGTCGGGGCAGCGTGGAGGCTCTGGCGCACGTGGCCGCACGGGGTGAGTGGCTGGAGGGGGCTTCGTACGAGCTGGTGGTGGTTGGGCCGTGCCGGTTCAGTGAGGCGGACATCGCAGCCGCGCTGGAGGTGTCGCCGGAGCAGGTGCACAAGGTGCCCTGGGATGTACGGGCTGCCGCCGTGCTCAGCGGGGACGGGCAGCTCGGGCGGCGTCGGTGGGTGCGTTCGTCGCTGACGCAGGCGGCCTCGGCCTTGGCACACCACCTCGACGGGGCGGGCAGTGGCCGACCTGCGCGAGGGCTTGGCAGTGAACTGGCGCAGCTCCTGCCGGTCGCGATGAGTTCACGCTCGGGTGCGGCACGCGCTCTGAGCAGTGGGGGAGGGGCGCAGTGACGATCGAGACGGCCCCGGGCACGGGGCACACCGCCGAAGGCATCAGGGAGAGCATCGCCGCCACGTTGACCGGGTTCGCTCACACCCGCAGCGAGTCCGGGCTGCCGGTGCAGAACGCCGGTGAGCGGCGGTCGCTGGCGCGGAAGCTGCTGGCCGACGAGTTGTCGGCGTACAACCAGCAACGGCTGCGGGCCGGCCAGCTCACCCTCACCGGTGAGGAGCGGGCGGAGCTGGAGCGGCAGGTGATGGAGGGCCTGTTCGGGCTGGGGTCGTTGCAGGAGCTGCTGGAGGACGACCGGATCGAGAACATCCAGATCAACGGGGCCGACCAGGTCTTCGTCCGGTACGCCGACGGCACGGAGGAGCAGCGGGCTCCGGTGGCGGCCTCTGACGGGGAGCTGATCGATCTCGTACGGCAGATCGCGGCCCGTTCGGGGCTGGAGGAGCGGCGTTTCGATCGCGGGTCGCCGAGCCTGAACATCTGCCTGCCCGACGGGTCCCGGTTGTTCGCGGTGATGGCGCTCTCGCATCGGGTGGGGCTGACGATCCGCCGCCACCGGTTCAAGCGGGTCACCATGGACGACCTCGTGCACCGGCTGGAGATCTGCGACGAGCGCCTCGGTGCGTTCCTGACCGCGCTGGTGTTGGCGCGGAAGAACATCATCGTCGGTGGTGGGACGAACGTCGGTAAGACCACCCTCGCCCGTGGTCTTGCCTCGGTCATTCCCGCGCAGGAGCGGCTGGTGACCATCGAGGACACCTTCGAGCTTGGCCTGCACGAGGACAGCGTCGCGCATCCGAACGTGATGGCTCTTCAGGCGCGGGAGGCGAATCTGGAGGGTGAAGGGGCCGTGGATCAGGCGGAGTTGGTGCGCTGGGGGCTGCGGATGTCGCCGGACCGGGTGATCGTCGGGGAGATCCGGGGGCCGGAGGTGGTGCCGATGTGCAACGCCATGAGCCAGGGCAACGACGGCTCGCTCTCCACCATCCACGCCTCGACCTCGCGCGGGGTGTTCACCAAGCTTGCCGCGTACGCCGCCCAGTCCCCGGAGCGGTTGTCGCTGGAGGCCACGAACCTGCTGGTCGCCTCGGCCGTGCACTTCGTGGTGCACCTGGGCTGGGACGCGGAGGGGCGGCGGGCCATCGACTCCGTGCGGGAGGTCGTGGACGCGGACGGGGCGCAGATCGTCTCCAACGAGGTCTACCGGCCCGGCCCCGACGGGCGGGCCGTTCCCGGTGCGCCGGTGCGCACCGAGACCTTCGACGACCTGGTGGACGCCGGGCTCGACGTCGCGCTGCTGCGCGGCGAGCGCTGGGGGAGGACCTCGTGACCCCGCACGTGTTGATCGGGTTGCTGCTCGGGGCGGGACTCGCGCTCTCCCTTGCCCTTGTCGTCCTCGGTGCCCGGCCCCCAGCAGGCAGCGGGGAGGGGGCGCGGAGGTGGCGGGTGCCGCTGCGGGCGAGCGGTCGGCAGTGGGCTGTCGCTGCTGGTGCGGCCGTTGTGGCGGGTGCGGCGACCGGGTGGCCGATTGCCGGAGTGCTGACCGTGGTCGGTGTTCTGACGCTGCCGGACCTGCTGGTCGGGGACCGGCGGGCGGCGGCCCGTACCGAGAAGCTGGAAGCTGTCGCTCTGTGGGCGGAGATGCTGCGCGACACCCTGTCGGCGGCGGCCGGACTGGAGCAGGCCATTTTGGCCACCGCTCCCGTCGCTCCGGAGGCGGTGCAGGAAGAGGCCGTGCGGTTGGCCGCCCGGATCGAGGGCGGGCAGCCGCTCGGCGAGGCGCTGCGGGCCTTTGCCGAGGAGGTTGACGACGCGACCTGCGACATGGTGGCCGCGGCTCTGGTCATGGCCGCTGAACGGCAGGCCCGTCAACTCGCTCCTTTGTTGGGTCAGTTGGCTGCGGCGACGCGTGAGCAGGTGACGATGCGGCTGCGTACGGAGGCGGGGCGGTCCCGGGTGCGGACCTCGGTACGGGTGATCACCGGGACCACGCTGACGATGGCGGGCGGCCTGGCCGTCCTCAACCGCGCCTACCTCGACCCGTACTCCTCCGTGACCGGGCAGATCGTGCTGGCCGGGGTGGGCGGACTGTTCGCGGTGGCGTTCTGGTGGCTGAAGAAGATCGCCACCCTGGAGGAGGACCCCCGCATCCTCAAGGGCGTTCAGACTTCTGCGGGTGCGGAGGTGGTGGTCCGATGACGGCGCTGTTGCTCGGGCTGGGGCTGGGCGGATTCCTCGCCCTGGCGGTGTACGGACTCAACCCGCCTCGCCCTTCTCTCGCCGAATCGCTCGCCCGCCTCGGTCGGCCCTCGGCCATACCGCGCCCGGAGCCTTCGTCGCCTGGCGGTGAGAAGTGGGCGTACCGCTGGGGGCGTAGGGGTGTTCCTGTGCTGCGGGCGTGCGGGCTGCCGACGGCGAAGCTGCGGCGGGACCTGCTCGTCGCCGAGGTGTCGGTCGAGCAGTTCCTGGCGGAGAAGGCCGTGGCCGGTCTGCTCGGGTTTCTCGCCCCCAGTGTTCTGTCCCTGCTGCTGTGGGGGCTGACCGGGGCCGGGATGGACTGGCAGCTGTCCGGGGTGGCGTCGCTGGCCTTCGGGGCGGGGTTGTTCTTCGCTCCGGATCTGTCCGTACGGGCCACGGCTGCCCGGCGGCGCAAGGAGCTGCGGCACACTCTGTCGGTCTTCCTCAATCTCACCGTGATCGCCCTGGCCGGCGGCGCGGGAGTGCATCAGGCTCTCGCTGACGCCGGGGCCAATCCGCAAGGGTGGGCCGCCGCCCAGTTGCGCCGGGCGCTGACTGCGGCCGAGGTGGGCCGTACGAACGTCTGGCACGAGCTTGGCGGGCTCGGCACCCGTACCGGAGTGCGCGAACTCGTCGAGCTGGCCGCGACGATCTCCCTGGCCGGCAGCGAAGGCGCCAAGATCCGCGTCTCGCTGGAGGCCAAAGCCTCCGCCATGCGCACCCGCGCCCTCACCGAGGCCGACGGAGTGGCCCAGTCCGCGACCGAGCGGATGTCCCTGCCCGTCGTCGTCCTCTTCGGCGGCTT
The DNA here is from genome assembly GCF_026342435.1 of Streptomyces sp. NBC_00237. NCBI lineage: Bacteria > Bacillati > Actinomycetota > Actinomycetes > Kitasatosporales > Streptomycetaceae > Streptomyces > Streptomyces sp. NBC_00237. The sequence goes on from NZ_JAPEMT010000005.1 coordinate 156,967, forward strand.
CCTCGTCTTCATCGGCTACCCGGCGATGCAGAACGTCCTCGCCGGACTCTGAACACCCCTTTCCGGGCTCTGAACATCCCTTTCGTGAAACTGGAGTTGGACATGAACTACTACCGCGCTCTTGTCGCTCGCGCCCGTGCCTGGGGCCGCAACGTCTGTGAGGGGAAGTCCGGCGATGACGGCGGATACTCCACGGAGACGGTCCTCGTTACCGCGATGCTGGCCCTCCTGGGTATCGCCGTGATCGGCGTCATCGTCGCCAAGGTGATGGGCAAGGCGAACGGCATCGACCTTGGCTGACACCCGTGCCCGCACATGGAGAAGGGGGCGCTGCGGGGACCGGGGGAGCGTGAGTACGGAAGCCGTGCTCGCGGTGCCGGTGCTGATGGTGCTGCTGTTGCTGATCGTGCAGTTCGCTCTCGCGCTGCACGCCCAGCACATCGCCCAGACGGCCGCCTCCCGGGCGCTGGCTGCCGCTCGCGCCCAGGATGCCTCCTCGGCCGCCGGAAAGGCCGACGCGGCGAAGACACTGCGGCTGATCGGCGGGCGGGTCCTGCGGGCTCCGTCGGTCAAGGTCAGCCGTAGTGCGCAGAGTGTGACGGCGGTGGTGGAGGGCGAGGTGGTGGCGGTTGTGCCCGGGTTGCGCCTGCGGGTCTCGGGGCATGTGGCGGGGCCAGTTGAGCGGTGGAGTGTGGCGCCGTGAAGCGTGCTGAGCGTGAACACGGGACGGTGCGGGATCGGGGGTCGGCCAGCATGGAACTGGTGCTGGTGACGCCGCTGTTGATCCTGCTGGCGCTGGTGGCCGTCGCCTTCGGCCGCCTCGCCGGGGCCCGGCTCGACGCCGACGAAGCCGCCCACCAAGCAGCCCGCGCCGCCTCCCTGGCCCGCACTGCCGAGCAGGCGCAAGGCAATGCCCTGCGGGCTGCCCGCGCCAGCCTGGCGGGCGCCGGAGCGTCCTGTACCACTCCTCGTGTCGCCTCCCAACTGGGTGGTCTGGAGCCGGGTGGGACGGTGCGGGTCACGGTGATCTGCCGGGCCGATCTTGACGTACCCGGGATGCGGAGCATGGACGTCACTGCGACCGCGACGTCCGTGGTGGACCTCTACCGAGGGGAAGTGGCGACATGACGCGCACCGTTCTGCCGCGCTCGTGGCGGGAGCGGGAGCGACGGCGTGAGGACGCAGGGCAGGTGACCGCCGTGGTCGTGGTGTCGGTGGCCGGGCTGTTCCTCTTCGCCGGGCTCGTCATCGACGGCGGCCTCGCCCTCGCCGGGAAAGTGCGGGCCGCCGACACCGCGCAGGAAGCCGCCCGTGCTGCCTGCCAGAAGGTCGACCTGGAACACCTGCGGGCCACCCGCCAGATGCGCCTGGAGCCGGGGCCGGCGACCGCCGCCGCCCATGCCCGGGTCGCTGTGGCCGGGGATCGTGCGCGGGTGGTGGTCCGGGATGCGCAGGCGGAGGTGACCGTCACGCATGTCCAGCGCACGCAGGTGCTGTCCTTGATCGGCCTCGGTTCCCTGACCACTACCGCCTCGGCCACCGCACACATCGAGCGCGGCACCAGCACCCCATGGGCCGAGCCAGGGGAGGCAGGCCTGTGACGATCCTGCGGCGGGTGCAGGGTGGGGTGCGCCTGGTGGCCGCGGCGGTGGCGCTGGCGGCGGCGGTCGGGGGTATCCCGTACGTCCTGGCGGTCACGGTCGGGGTGCCCTGGCCCGAGCGGGTCGCCTCGGTGGGCGACCTGCTTACCCGGCTCTCCCAGCCGGTCAGCGACCCGTTTGTGTTGCAGGTGCTCGCGCTGGTCGGGTGGGTCTGCTGGGGGTACTTCCTGGCCACTCTGGTACGCGAACTGTGCTGGGTGGTCGCGAAGCTGCCCGCCCTGCTGCGCGACGCCACCTTGCTGCGCCGTCGTACCGCGACGCTGCCCGCGCACCGGGCTGCCGCCGCGCTGCTCGTCGGCACCGTACTGATCGGCGTGTGCGGCCTGGGACGCCTTCCTGCCGCGTCCGCCGAGGCCCACGCGGTTACCTCCCTGGCCCAGCCGGTGGCCGCTACCGCGCTCCAGCAGGTCCTGGCCGCGACCCCCGCCGGGGCGCCGCGGCCCGCGTACACCTCGTACAGAGTGCTGGCCGGTGACACCCTCTGGGACCTCGCCGCACAGCACCTGGGCGATCCCCTGAAGTGGCGGGAGATCTACCAGCTGAGCTGCACCATCCGGCAGAAGGACGGGCAGCTGCTGTCCGATCCCGATCTGATCCTGCCCGGCTGGGAACTCCACCTGCCCAACCTGGCAGGGCCGCCGCTGCCACCATCCAGCCGGCCGTCGGCCCCGACCGTGCCGTCGCCCCGCGGGGATGCCGTGCCTGCTCCGCTGCTTCCGGCCGCGCCGTCACCTTCTGTTTCGGGCGGTGCGAGCGAGAGTGCCTCGCCTGCCGCCCGTGCGGGGGAGGAGGCGCACCGGCCGGTGGCGATCGGGCTCGGTACCGCCTCCCTGATCGGCGTGACCACGGCGGCGGGCATCGCCGCCGCTCTCGGGTACGCACGCAAGCACGCGGCCCGCCGCCGCACGCCCCGCCTCGACGCCTTGACGGCTCCGGTGGGCGAGGAAGGGCTGCTGCTGGCCGACTCGGTGAAGGCGAGCAACCGGGCCTACCTCGCCGCCCGGGCCGCCCGCCACCACACCCCCGACGGCCCGCCCCGACACACCGCGCCCGCTGATCCGCAGCCACCCGGCACCGTCACCTTGGCCGAGAGCGGCGGGCGCGAAGTCGCGGTGGACGTCCTCGCGGTGCCCGGTGGAGTGCACCTTTACGGCGACGGTGCACGAGATGCGTTGCGGGCTTTGGTGATCGCCATCGCGGCGGCAGCCGAGCGTCTGCGGCCCGGACCTCCGCACGTACGACTGATCGTGCCTGCCCCGGTGCTGGCCCGGCTGCTGCCAGATGCGGTGGAGTTGGGGCCGGCCTGGCAGGTGGTCGCCACGGTCGGTGCCGCGCTCGACGTTGCCGAGCACGTCCTGCTCGAACACGCCCGTCACCGGCAGCACCTTGATGTACGGGACGCGGACGCCGGACCGGCTTTCCACATCCTGCTGCTCGACGGCACCGAGGATACGTACGCGCGCCGCCTGGAAACCCTGGCCGGCCGCGCCAAACCCGGCGAACTGGCCGTCGTCACCTGCCAGAACACCAGCCCCGGGACCGCCTGGCACACCGTCACCGCTGCCGCGGACGGTACCGCGGGTGGTGACCTGAGCGCGCTGCACCAGGCGACCCTGTTCCTCCTCGCCCCGCAGCCAGCCGTCGACCTGCTGGCCGCCCTCAGCCGGGCACGCGACCAGCACAGCCCCCGCACACCTGCGCCGTCCGAGGCCGACGACGAGACTCCGGCGGCCGACGGGGAATCCCCGGGAAGGCGTTCTGCGGTGCCGCTGTCCGACCCGCCACGGCCGTCGGAGCAGGCCTCGACACCTTCGGTGGGCCCGGGCAGCGCCTCGTCCGTGCGCGCGGTGCACATTCGCCTTTTCTCAGGGTTCTCGCTCTCCGTACGCGGAAAAGAATGCGCGCTCGCCGAAACGCGGAAAGAGGAAACCCGGGAATTCCTCGCCCTCCTTGCAGCACACCCGGGAGGGCTGCGCGGCGAAGAAATCGCCGACCGAATGCAGATCTCCGGCAGCGCCACGGAAGTGCATCGGCGCGTAGCCAATCTTCGCCGCAACGTCCGCCGGATCCTGCGGGACGCCACCGGGCAGCAGGAAGTGGCCTTCGTCGTCCCCCACGGACAGCGGCACCGTCTCGACCCGCAGCACATCTCCACCGACGTCGCCCACTTCACCGACGCCCTCCAGCAAGCCGTCACTGCCGACTCCCCTTACGGCCGCGCCGAAGCCCTCCAGCACGCGACCGACACATACACGGGCCCGCTGTGCGACGGAGCCGACTACCTCTGGGCCATCGACCTGCGCGAAGCCCTGCACCGCCGCGCCGTCGACGCCCTGGCCCTCCTCGCCGACCACACCGCCCAGCACTCCGCAGACCCCGAACCCGCCCTTGCCCTGCTCAACCGGGCCGCCGACCTCGACCCCACCAACGAACACCTTTACCAGCGCATCATCCAGCTCCAGCTTGCCCTGGACCGCAACGACGCAGCTCAGCGCACTCTTCGCCTCCTAACCACCCGCCTCGCTGACATCGACGCCTGCCCCGACCCTGCCACCCTCGCCCTGCTCCACACTGCGGGGCCCAGGAAGCCTTCCTCTGTTCGGGGGTAGGCCACCCCGCTGTTGAGGGTTTTGCCGCAGGTGAGACGGTCGCTGGCGAGCCCTCGGGCAAGGGCAACTGCGGCTGACGGAGATCCGTCGAAACCGAGTCCAGCACCTCGTCCTCGCTGGCGTCCTCCCAAGGGGGTCGAGTCCGGCGTCCTGCTTGGACCGGAGCACCCCCGCACCCGCATCACCCCAGGTCACGGCCCGGTCCGCCAACGTGGACCGGGCCAGCCTGCATATCGGTACAGGTATGTGTCCCGATCTGCCGGCAACCCGCCCCGACCCGGCTCACTCCCCTGCGACCCTCGCTGCCTGCTCACCTGTATGCCTGCTGATTCCGTGCCTCTCTGTCTCTTCCTTCTCCCTTCCCCCTCTGCTTCCTTGCTGCCGGCCCCCGCCAGGCCCTCCCGGGGGAGGCGGTGCCCCGGCGGAGCCGAGGGTGCCGCCGGGCCGCCGTGCCGGGCCGCCGTGCCGGGCCGCCGTGCCGGGCCGCCGTGCCGGGCCGCCGTGCCGGGCCGCCGTGCCGGGCCGCCGTGCCGGGCCGCCGTGCCGGGCCGCCGTGCCGGGCCGCCGTGCCGGGCCGCCGTGCCGGGCCGCCGTGCCGGGCCGCCGTGCCGGGCCGCCGTGCCGGGCCGCCGTGCCGGGCCGCCGTGCCGGGCCGCCGTGCCGGGCCGCCGTGCCGGGCCGCCGTGCCGGGCCGCCGTGCCGGGCCGCCGTGCCGGGCCGCCGTGCCGGGCCGCCGTGCCGGGCCGCCGTGCCGGGCCGCCGTGCCGGGCCGCCGTGCCGGGCCGCCGTGCCGGGCCGCCGTGCCGGGCCGCCGTGCCGGGCCGCCGTGCCGGGCCGCCGTGCCGGGCCGCCGTGCCGGGCCGCCGTGCCGGGCCGCCGTGCCGGGCCGCCGTGCCGGGCCGCCGTGCCGGTGATTCGCACGCGAACTCGAATACGGGTTTTGCCGGCGTTTCGGCAGGTGGCGCGGGCCTGGGGTTCGGTCGTTCCGGGGCGGGCGTACGACGCATTGCGTCGTGCATTGTGGAATTCACGATAAAAGCGGTCGTGAATTCGCGAGAATTCCAGCATTATCAAGCCGGAATTCCTATTGGGTCGTCGCCTGGGTCGAGCTATATTTGAATTGTTCCCGGGGAAGCCGGGGAATGTGAAACCCGAAAGGGAACTCCCCCTATAAAGGCTTACGGGTGGAGTGTGCCCCGAGGCGGCCGGAATTACGGAAAAGGATTCCGCCGCCCCGCACCCAGAAAGGCCCTGTGATGACGACACCTCCTGCCGCGCCCCCGGGTGCCCCACCACCTGCCACCCCGCCACCCCCGCCTGCGGCTCCTCCCTCGGCCGCGCCTGCGGTGAACTCCGCGCCCCCGCCCGGCCCGAGCAGTGGGAAGGCGCGGCCGGGGGAATTGCGGGCCCGGATTGCCCAGGTGCTGGATGCCAGCCCGCAGGTCGGGTTCACGGTGACCGAGCTGGCGCACACGCTGGGGCACTCGGGCGGGGCGGTGGGCAACGCCTGCGAGACCCTGGTCACCAGGGGCGAGGCGGAACGGATCGGTGCGAAGCCGCGCATGTACCGGGCCACCCCCGCCACCGCCCAGGCTGCCCAGCACACCCCCGCCCCGACCGCCGGGCCGCCGCGCCCCCGCCCGGCCCCCAGCGCCCCGCAACCCGCCCCGGGCGGGCGACCCGACCCGGTAATGCGCCCCAACGGGATGCCCTACCACCCGCGTGCGCTCGCCCAGTTGCCGGATGTGGAGGCGTTGCAGAAGCTCCGCGAGGCGGGGGTGGCGGTGTTGTTGTACGGGCCGCCGGGCACCGGGAAGACCAGCCTGATCGAGGCGGCGTTTCCGGATCTGGTCACGGTGGCGGGGGACGGGGACACCACGGTCGGGGACCTGGTGGGTGAGTACACCCAGGACCCCGGCGGCGGATACACCTTCGTCTACGGGCCGTTGATCACCGCCATGCAGGAGGGCCGCGCCCTCCTGTTGGACGACGCGACCCTCATCTCGCCGAAGGTGCTGGCCGCCCTGTATCCGGCGATGGACGGGCGGAAACAGATCCAGGTCAAGGCGCACAAGGGCGAGACGATCACCGCTGCGGACGGGTTCTACGTGATCGCGGGGCACAACCCCGGGGTGCACGGGGCGGTCCTCACCGAGGCGTTGTCCTCGCGGTTCAGTGTGCAGATCCAGGTGGGCTCCGACTACGACCTGGCCGCCTCCTTGAAGATCCAGCCCAAGGCGGTCCGCATCGCCCGCCGCCTGGCCTCCGCCCAGGAGGCCGGAGAGGTCGGCTGGGCCCCGCAGCTAAGGGAGTTGCTCGCCTTCCAGAAGATCTCCGACGTGTTGGGCATGGAGACCGCCTTCGCGAACCTGGTCGGCGTGGCCCCCCTGGAAGACCGGGACTTCGTAGCCGACCTGGTCTCCAAGATCCTCGGACGCCCGGTCACCGCCCTGGCCCTGGGCCGCCAGCTCTAACCACCCCGCACCCCCTTTCGGCCCGGCCGGGCCCCGCCCGCCCCCTGTGCGCGGGCGGCCCCCGGCCCCGGCCACCCCCACCCCTGACGTATCCCGTACACCCCGTGAAGGGACTGGTCTGTCATGCCCGGATTCGCCCCCGCCCACCTCCCGCCCGCCCCGCCCTCACTGTCCGCCGCCGAGCTGGAGGTGGCCCGGTGGGAGGACGACGGCGGCCCCGCCCACCTCCCCGCCCGGACTCCGGCGGCCGAACACTGGGCCCGAATCAGCGCCGCCCTCGGCGACCGCCTCCCCGACCTCGCCGCCCGCAACGACGTCCTGGTCACCTGCGAGGAAGTCACCCGCTCCGGGGCCCCGGCCGCGTTCTTCCCCGCCACCGCCGAACTCGAACTCCACCAGGGCCTGTTCGGCCCCGTGCGCCCGGCCACCATCCACCCCGAACGCCCCGGCGACGAGGACCGCTACCCGGTCGCCTACGGTGCCCTCATCCACGAGGCCGCACACGCCGCGCACACGAAGTGGATGCCCCCGCCTGCGGTGCGGGGCACCGCCCTGGGGCAGGCCGCCGAACTCCTGGAGGAGTCCCGGGCCGAGCGCGCCCAACTGGGCCGCCGTCCGCAGGACCGCCCCTACCTGCGCGCCACCGTCCACCAGGTGGTCATGGCTGACCTGCACGGCCCGTTGGGCGGCGGACGGTGGGAGGCCGGGGTGGCGGCCGGGCTGATCCTGGCCCGTAGGGACGCCGGAACCCTCGACCCCGAGGAGACCGAACCCCTGGAGCAGGCCCTCCTGCCGGTCCTCGGCGCGGACACCCTGACCGCCCTCGCCACCATCTGGGCCGCCGCGCACACCACCAGTGACACCGATGAGCAGGCCATGCTCGCCCACGCCGCCGCCTGGTGCCAGGTGCTGGGGGCCGATCCGGTCACCCCGCCCCCCACCGCCTGCGGGACGGGGCCCGACCTGGGCGAGGTGATCGGCCAGATCACCGCCGAGGTCGCCGGACAGGAGACGGATGAGGCACATGCCCGGGCCCGGGCGCAGGCGGTACGGGAGGCCCACGCCCGGGCCCGGGCGGCACAGGCGGCACAGCAGCGGGAGGCGGCCCGCACGGCCGAGAAGGTGTTCGCCCCCGGCGCTGCCCCGTTCACCCCCGGAACCGGACGCCAGCAGGGCGGTACGTCACCGGTGATCGGGACCCGCGCCCCCACGCCGCAGGAGAAGGCCGCCGCCGGACAGCTCGCCCGGGGATTGCGCGCCGCCGCCTACCGGGAACGCACCGCCACCGTCACGATGTCGGCGTCCCCGCCGGGCCGGTTGAACATGCGCCAGGCCCTGGCCCGGGACGCCCAGAAGGCGGCCGGGGCCACCCCGACCGCCACCCCCTGGGTGCGCACCACCCACCGCCCGACCCCGACCCCGCCGCTGCGGGTGGGCATCGCGGTCGACGTGTCCGGCTCGATGCAGGACGCCGCCGACCCGATGGCCTCGGCGGCCTGGATCCTCGCGAAGGCCACCGCGCTCACCGACCCTGACTCCCGCTCCGCGACGATCGCCTACGACCGCACCCTGACCGCCCTCACCTTCCCCGGCGGCGCCCCGGCCCAGGTGACGACGTTCCAGGCCACCGGGGGCGGACACCGCCTCGCCGAAACCGTGGACGCCCTGGATGCCGTACTGGAGTTGTCCCGCCCGGGCACGGGCCGCCTGCTGGTGATCGCCTCCGACGGCTGGTACGCCCCCGACGAGGCCGCCCGTGCCGCCGCCCGCCTCACCCACCTGCACCGGGCCGGGTGCGCGGTGCTGTGGCTCGGCTTCGACGAGGACACCCGCCCCCTGCCCGGAGCCACCCTCCTCAACCTCACCCACCCCGCCCAGGCCATCCCCGCGATCACCCGGGCCGCCACCGCCGCCCTCGCCGCCACCCGCACCTGACCCGCCCCCCCCGCCCGGCCCCGGGGCAACACCCCCACCCCTGCCCCCGGGGCCGTCAGGTGGCACAACCCCGCCCCCGAAACCTCCTTAACCCATGACGCACCCCAGGGAGTTCACCGTGCCCGACCACACCCCGTACCTGATCGCCCCCGTATACCTCGCAGGCCCCGACCCTCACGCCGTCACCACCGTCGCCGACGTGCTGACCTGCGCCGGATGGTTCCCGCACCCCCTGCACCCGCACCTCCTGCAGAACCCGGGCGCCACCTGCGCCGCCCGCCACTTCACCCCGCACCCCGGCAACCACCCCGACTGCCTCATCCCCGCCGCACCCCGCCAGGACCGGGCGGGGGTCTGGGAGTTCGCCGCCTTCCGCACACCGGGCGGCCCTCCGCTGTGGGAGGCGCGGTTCAGCCCCGCCACCCCGCCGGAACTGACCGCCGCCTTCGCCGCAGCCCTCGCCGACACCACCCCCACCCCCCACGGCACACCCCGCCACCTGACCCCCGGCGGCCCGCAGGCGGAGGCGACCGCACCGCTCGCCGCCGCCGGATGGCTGTGCGACATCGGCACCGAACACACCTGGTACCCCGCCGACCACCAGGCCGCCGTCATCACCCCCACCCCCGCCCCGGGCGGACCGGACGGGAACTGGGTCTTCGCCGCCTGCCGCGCCACCGACGCCACCACCCTCTGGCACGCCCAAGCCACCCCCACCACCCCCGCCCACCTGATCACCGCCCTGTGCCGTGCCCTCACCGACCCCGCCCCCGTACCCCGCCCCACCCTGCCCGCCCCCGACCACGGGGCCCGCACCGTGCCCCGCCCCCGCTGACCCTGGCCACCCCACCACCCCGCCCGAACACCTCTGGAGCTCCGTGCCATGACCGACAGCCAGCCCCTGCACCTGTCCCCCCACACCCACGCCCAGCTCGCCCTCCTGGCCCAGGCCTGGAACACCACCCCCGCCCACACCATCCAGCGCCTCCTGGACGCCTACCGCACCACCGCGCCCACCCCGCCGCCGCCCGCCCCGGACACGGTGTCCGTCTACGCGATCTACGCCCGCCAGAGGATCCACGGCAGGTACGACCCGAACACCCGCAGCGTGACCCTCACCGACGGCCCCGCCCCCGGCCCCTACAAAACCCCCAGCGGTGCCAGCGCCGCCGTCGTACGGGCACTGAACCCCGACGTGCCCCCGATCCGCAACGGCTGGCACTTCTGGCGGCTCACCAAAGACGGCCAGCCCCTCAACACCCTGCGCACGCCCCGTCACACCGCCTGACCCCAGGCCCGCCACACGGTGCCGCCCCCCCCCCGGGGCGGCACCCCTCCCACCCGCACACCACCGGAAAGAGAGCTGACCTGTCATGACGAGCCTCGCCGAACGCGCGCACGCCGCCGCCGTGTTCATCACCCACACCGCCGCCGTCAGCCCGTACGGCCCCTACCGGGGCGCAGACCAGGCCCGCACCGCGATCCGCCTGTCCGCCGCCCTCGGCCTGGGCCTTACCCACATCACCACCACCAGTGACCGCCTGCGACGGCGCACCGCCCCCGGCGAGCCGGTCCTGGCCACCGCCACCTGCCCCGACACCCAGGGGACGTACACCTTCCTCGCCCGCAACCCGCTCTACGACGACGAACCGTTCGAACTCCTCGGCCCCTGCCCCGCATGCAACAACCCCGTCCCCCTCGCCGAAGTCCGCCACCTCGGCGACCTGGGCACCCACCTCGCCCACACGCCCTACCGCCCGGAAGACCTCCTGCACGCCGACCGGCTGCCCGACACGTTCTGGCTCGACTCCGGCCACACCGACACCTGCCGCTACGGCGAAACCCTCTAACCCACCCCCCGCCGGGGCCGCACGCAGGCGGCCCCGGCCCACCCCCGCACCCATCGGAGTACGACGTCATGAACAACCCGCCCAGCCGCGTACGCGGCACCCTCAAACTCACCCCGCCCACCACCCCCACCGCACCCCGAGCCCGCACGGCGGGCCCCGGCGAGAGCGCCATACGGGCAGCCCTCGGCGACGACGGTTACACCCTCCTGCGCACCCGCCGCCACCAGGTCCCACAAACCCCGGTCACCCTCCTCGCCGACCTGCTGTGGATCACCACCCGGGAAGCCGACCGCCTCCACGAGCAGCTCCAGAACGCTGCCCGCCAGGCCCGTGACCGGCTCACCCGTGCGCTCGACGGCGGACCCGCCAGCGTGCACGGCGTCCTGAACACCTCCGGCCCCCACACCGACCTGCTCGCCGCCCGCACCGCCCAACAGCTCCGCCAGCTCGGCGCGGTCCTCGACACCTACCGCCAGGCCACCGCCACCGAACCCCGCCCCTGACCACCACCCCGGGCGGAGCCGTGCCCCGCACGCCCCGCCCGGAAGGGCCCGCCACCCGCACACCCGGCCGAACCGCCGGCCCCCCCCACCTCACCAGGAGTCCTCACGTGCCCGTCCTCGACGACCGCTACCGCACCCTCGCTCACACCACCCTGAACGCCGCCCGCCACACCCTCGCCCAGCACACCGGCCCCGAACAGCCCACCCTCACCGACCTGCTGCACAACGCGGTCGACACCACCGCCCGGACCTGCGGCGGGACCCGCCCCTCCGAGACCGCCTGGCTCTGGGCCGAAGCCGCCTTCCACCTCGCCCACGCCGCCGGATGGAACCCCTCCGGCCTCACCGACCCCGCCCTGCCTACCCTCCTGACCCGCCTCGACCAACGCCCCCACGCAGCCCGCCTCCGCCTCCTCGACACCGCCGCCACCCGCACCGCCCCCACCGTCATCCCCCTGCCCGAACCCACCCCCACCCCCGTCCGGGTCACGGGCCGCCGTCAGGCGGGCGGCTGCGGGTGCGCGTGCACGGCGGGCGGGTTCTGCGGCGGCTGCGGACATGCCGGATGCGGCCGACGCCCCTAACGCCCACCACCCACCCCACACACCCGGAAGGACACACCCCATGGCCGGCACCAGCTACCTCACCGACGCCGAACGCCTGATCACCGAAGCCTGGAAACAACCCCTCGACCAACTCCGCGCCAGCGCTGCCTCCGACCCCGTCCTCACCGGCATCCTGCGCCTGCACCAGGCCCTCACCACCCTCACCCGCACCATCACCAACCAGCAGGCCGGACTGCGCCGCCTTACCAACCCCGACCACCACCTCGACACCGAAGCCCTGCACCACCTCAGCCGCCACAACGAACAACTCCGCCTCGCCCACGGCCAAGCCGACGCCTACCTGAACGCCATCGCCACCCTCCTCAACGCCTTCCCCAAGGGCTACCTCGCCGAACTCCACCTCCTGCGCACCCACCACCTCACCAACACCCCAACCACCGTCACCACCAACTGACCCCCACACCACCAGCCCTGTGCCCCGTCGGTCACGACCGGCGGGACACAGCCACTCCACCCCTGCCGGGCCGCAACGGCCGCGACGGTGCCGCGCCGTCACCCGGGCAGGGCAGCGCTCCCTCCAAGGTGTGGATCTTCAACCCGTTTGACCGGCTGTGTCGTTGGACCGGGCACCACCCACCCTTGACCAGCTCCCGGGAGTGCCGCCATGCCCACCACCATCACCGCCCGCCTGGCCACCGCCACGCTCGCCGCCGCCCTGCTGTGCGCCACCGGAGCGGCTGCCGCCGCCCCCACCCCTGCCGGGACCCCGCAGGGTGTGCACGCGGTGCGGGGCGGGGACCCGTGGTGCCACATCACCGGCTCCTCCGCCGTCGTCCGCGCCCAGCCGAACGCCAAGGCCACCGCCCTCGGCGTCGTCTACCGGGGCGCGAAGTGCACCGGCTATGACTACGACCGCACCATCACCTGGATGAAGGTCAAGATGAACAAGACCGGCCTCACCGGCTGGGTCCATCACAGCCTGGTCAGCACCGACCGCGAATCCCTGGAGCCCACAGGCCCCTGACGTCCGGTGGTTTCTGCTGCTGGAGGCCCGGTCGCGACTGACGGGGGTCGAGGCGAAGAGACCGGCCCGGCCGTCAGGCGAGGCCGATTCCGCGGGCCCGTTCGGTGCGGATGAGTTCGCGAAGCCGAACGGTGTGCGGGTTGGGGCCCGCGACGTCGTCGACCAAGTCGCAGAAGCTGGTCAGTGAGTCGTGGTCGCGCAGGTCCGGGATGCGCAGGGGGTCCTTGAGGGCGTCACGGATCTCCAGCCAGCGCTCCGCCCACCGCACCAGGTGCCAGGCGACCAGGCCGTCGAGGAATGCCACGGCGGGGGCGGTGTCGTTCCACTTCTGCTGCCCGGTCAGGCTGCGCCGGCCGACGAGGATGCGCTCGAAACACCACAGCAGGGCGAAGTACGCCTCCAGAACCGTGTGCACCTCGGACCGCGCATGCGCACGGTAGCCGGTGTGGGTGCGGAAGTGCTCCAGCACGTCACGGGCCTGTGCGGTGCTTCCGCTCGTCAGGTCCGTGTGCAGACTGCGGGCGAGCTCGAAGGCCGCGTGGGTGTACGCCCCTGCTGCCGCACGGCGTGCCCACAGTGCGGAACGGCGCGCCCAGAGTGTCGCCCACACTGCGACGCCGGCGGCCAGCCCTGCGATGACCACACTGACCGATTCGGTCACGCCCGCCCTCCTCCTCGGTCTGCCCCTCCCCGGGGGGAGGAGGGAGGGACACACCCCTGCTGCGAATGGTTCCCAACGTGTCTTCCCTGTCATGGCGTTGAACAGACTTGGACGATGGAGGAGTTGGGGATTCGGTGCCGGTGCGGTGTCGGGGTGGGCAGGATGAACGCATGGAGTACGAGCAGGGAAAGAACGTGGGCCAGGGGCGGCGGCCGATGGTGGTGCGGGTGCCACGGGAGCCGGTGGAAGCCGCCGTCGAGGCCGACGCGGTGGATGCGATGGTCCGGGCCGGTGACGTGGCGGTACGCGGACCGCTGTTCGGGGTGGCCGTGCAGGGTGCGGAGGACGGCCCGCGCTGGCGGGTGGTGCGCGCGGTGGTGGAGGGCTGCCCGCAGCAGGCGCGCGACGGTCTGAACTCGTTGTTGTGGTTCTGGGCGAAGGACGAGGCCAAGGACCGTGACGAGCGGCGGGAGTTGCTGGCGGCGGTCGCCCGTCTGGAGGTCGAGCGTGTCGATGAGCTGACCGTGCTCGGGTCCCGGTACCGGATCATTCGTGCCGAGGAGTACGCCGGTACGGGGGCGGACGGGATCGAGCGGCCCCGCCCGACCGATCCGGAGCCGGTGGCCGCTGACTGGAGCCGGGAGGCCGAGACAGCGAAGGTGGACGGTGGTCTGGTTCTGGACCCGGACGCGCCGGTCACTCCCTCGCAGGCGGCGGAACAGCTGGCCCTGCGTGGTCTGGCGTATACCGGTTCCCGTTTCCCGGCCGAGGTACTGTCCGACGCGCTCCGGGCCCTGGAGACCCATCCCGACGTCCTCCTGCTGCCCGCGGCGTTCCGGATCGTGCAGCAGAGCGATGCCGGATGGACGCCCGCCGGGTGCCTGCATGCCCGTGCCCAGGACGCCCGCAAGAGCCTCGACTTCTCCCTGACGTACTGGCAGCCGCGCCAGCGTGGTCTCATCCCCATCGATGCCGACAACCTGCACACCGATGCCCGGACGTGCGTGGCCGCGGGCACCGCCGAGCCGGGCTCCGAGCTGGCGGCTTACGCACAGGCCTCCGACCGGCTGCGCGCGGGCCGTCTCGATCAGCTCACGGTTCTGGGCGCCGTCCACCGGATCGGCCGTTGCCGCCGGTTGGTGCGCTGGGGCCCGGACGGTCCCGAAGGGCCCCGTCCGTCTGATGTCAACATGCAGGACCCGATGCGCCTGCACCCCGTCCTCACTGAGGACGGCACCGTCCTGCCCGAACGCGCCCCGGGCGACGACGAGTGACGAAACCGCCTTCCGCAGGGGCACCGATGGCCGGGGAGGGGAGGGTGGTCTACGGCCGGGGCCGGGAGAACGCCGTCATGGGCGTCGGGCATTCGGGGCTTCCAGTGTGCAGGCACAGCCGGGCTGGCACCCCCCGTGTGTACGGGGGACGCCAGCCCGGTGCGTGGCAAGTAGGGGGTTATCCGGCGGTGCCGGGGGCGGTAGTAGTGCGGTAGGTGCGGGGGCGGTCGGTGACCTGCTCGGCGAGCCCCTGCTTGACCAGGGAGACCAGGGCGTTGGCGATGGCTCCGGAGGAGCGGTCGATGGCGCGGCTGATCTTGGTGGCGGTGAAGGCTTCGGCGGGGTGGGCGGTGAGGTGGTCGATGACCATCTGGCGCAGACCGCCCGGTGCGAGGCGCTTGCCGTCCGTGGACGCCGCCTCAGGCGCGGCCACGAGGGCCGGGGTGGGGTCGGCGGGGGCGGGACGGGTGCTTCCCTGTGCTGCGGTGGGGGACGTGGACTCAGCGGTGTTCGGGGTTTCGCGGGCGTCGGTCGGGCCGGAGCCCACGGCCAGGGCGGAGGCGGTCGCCGGTTCGGCCGGAGCCAGGCGCGGGGAGTCGCTGCCGGCGGGCATGGGGGTGGGAGCAGTCTGCTGAATACCGGAGTCGGGGGTGCCAGTGGGTGCGGTGGGCTGGGGCTCGTCGCTGTTGCTGGTGTCCGGGGAGGGCAGGTTGGGGATACGGGCTTCGCTGGTGTTCGGAGTGTGGATGGTGTCGGTGGCAGGGGCGGGGGTCGGGTGTGCCGTGCCCGGTACGGCGGTGTCGGCCGCTGCAGCCTCGGGGGTTGTTCCCGTGTTCGGGGTAGGAGTGGTGTGCCAGCGGTCGGGGGTGCGGCGGGGGCCGTCGTGTCCGCCGGGGATGCGGGTGGCGAGTCCGTGCTGTTCGAGGGTGACGAGGGCCTTTCCGGCGGTGGAGCGGCCGAGGCCGGCGGCGAGGGCGAGTTCGGCGGTGGTGGCCGGTTCGGTGAGGGCGGCGAGTTCGGTGAACAGGGCGGCAGGCGCACCGGTGAGGCCAGTCAACGGCTCGGCGGCGGTGGGCGGTTCGGGGACGGCGTGCAGGGTGCGGGGGGTGGGGTGCGGGGTTTTGGTCATGGTGGGGCCTCGTTCTTCCCGGTGGTGCGGATGAAGGGGTCCCCGGCCGGGGGTGTGACCGTGTGCAGAGAGCGTGGGGTCACGGTTGCCGGTACGGGCGGCGTGTACGGCGCGGTGTGTGCCCGTTCCAGCGACCACCATGGACGCTCCGCTTGCCGATCAAGTCAAGCCCGCGGCGGGGTGGTTGGGATACGGGCCGGTCAGACGTGTTGCGGCCGGTCAAGAGAGCGGTGGCGGGTCTGTGGCGGGCGATGGGTCGGTCGGCCGGTCGGTAAGGAGCTGGGCGCGGATCTGTTCGGCGCGGGTCGGGCCGATGTGCAGATCGGTGCGCAGCCGCCATGCGCTGACCGGCCGCCCGGTGGTGGCGCGTGCCGCTGTGTCGAGTGCGCGGGCCCGCTCCCACAGATCGGTGTCGGTCGGCCCGTCGCCGATCGGTCGGTCCCGGTCGGCCGGACGGTTGTCGTCGTGCGGGTCGGGGCCCGTGGGGGGCCCGCTGGCGCCCCGCCCGGGCTCCGGCGCGCATGGTTCGGACGGCGTACCGGAACGGGCCGGATGCGGGGGCATGCCCAACAGGGGCGGGCCCGGCAACGGGTGGACGGCGGAGGGGAGTTCGCCGGATCGGTCGGGCCTGTCCGGTTCGGTCTCGTGCGGCGCGGAGGAGGTCCGCAGATCGGTGGAGTCGGTTTGTGCCAGCAGTGGAGCGACCGTGCGGCGGTAGGCGGCGGTGGTTTCGGTCAGCAGGACCAGCAGCAGGGTCGGTACGCCGTGCAGGACGATCCCGGCCGGATCTGGAGCGGTCGGCCAGCCGAACGGCCCGGTCGGCGAACCGATCGGTGCGGTCGGCCAGATCGATTCCCAGGTGTTCATCAGGGTCGCGGCGGTGCCGGTGAACCAGCGCAGGGCGGAGGACCAGGCGGGTGGGCGGAGGTTCCAGGCGGCGAGGCGGGCGTCCGCGTACAGCACCGCGGCCAGTGCCAGGGCGACCATCGGATCCAGGAGCAGGGCGATCGGCCACGGCACGCCCCGGCTGGTGGCGAACAGGGTGACGTTGACCGCAGTGAATACCAGGGCGAGGGCGGCCACCCCGGCCAGCGCCCGGGTGAGTGCGGTGAGCAGGGCCTGGGCCTCGGCTGGGGTGGGCGCGCTCACTGTGTAGCGCCTCGGGCGGTGGGGCGGGTGGCGGCGTAGTAGTCCTTCCACCGGTAGTCCTCGACGCGGACGAGGGAGTGGCGGTTGGGGGCGTTGATCATCTGGTTGTTGCCGATGTAGAGGCCGACGTGGTGGATGCGGCCGGGGGTGCCGTAGAAGACGAGGTCGCCGGGGAGTAGCGGCTGTCCGGCGGGGATTTTGGGGGTGGCCTGGTACTGGTCGTTGGCGACGCGGGGCAGGGTGATGCCTGCGGCGGCGTAGGCGGCTTTGGTCAGGCCGGAGCAGTCGAAGCCGCCCTCGGCCGGGCCGTCGCCGCCCCAGACGTAGGGGGTGCCGAGCTGGGCGCGGGCGAACGCCACCGCCGTGCCCGCCGCCCCGGTGGGCGGGGCTACTTGGGAGGCGTACTCGTCGGCGATCTTCAGGACCTGGTTCACGTAGGCGTTGCTGTGGTTGTAGTGCCAGATCGCCCGGCGCAGGTTCTTCCCGTCCTGTGCGCCGTTGGCGCAGAGCAGGCGTGCGGCGGCGAAGACCGCGTCGACGGGGTCCCAGGGGGTGGGCGGTTTCTTCCCGCCCGGCGGCACCGGGTAGGCGTACAGGGGGAACGTGCTCGGCAGGAACTGCATCGGCCCCACCGCGCCCGCGCTGGAGATCATCGTCGGGTGCCGTCCGTGGTTCGTCTCGACCTTCCCGATCGCGGCGAGCACGGTCCACGACAGGCCGGGGCACTCCGGTGCGGCCCGCTGGTACAGGGCGAGCATCGGTGCCGGGATGTCCGCTGTGGCGTGCGCGCTTGGCGCGGCCGAGGCGCCGCCTCCGCCGGGGAACAAGGAGCCGACGGCGGCGGTGATGACGAGTAGGGCGAGCAGCGGCAGGGCGACGACGGCGCAGCCGATGCCGCCCGCTGCTCTGGCGGGTGCGCTCATGCTGAGCCGGGGACCGGCGGGCGGGGCGGCGTGGGGTGCCAGGGAAGTGGTGCGTTGCGGCCGGAGACGGTGGCGGGGGCGGGCAGGAGGCTGGTGTCGGTGAGGGCGGGGGTGATGTCGGGCCAGTGAGCGGCAAGTTGGGTTGGGGTGAGCCGCCCGGCAGGAGACGGGTTCAGGGGGAGCCAGATGGGGTGGGTGGGGGTGCCGAGTTGGGTGTTGCTGGTGGCGATGGGGAGGTCGAGGCGGTCGGCGGTGTCGGCGAGGCGGTGGCGCAGGGCGGTTTCGCGGCGGGTGCCGGCCGTGTGGATGAGGAGCGGGGTGCGGGTGGCGGTGGTGGCGGCGAGGGCTGCGTAGCCGGGGAGTTTGGCCTCCAGGCGGGCGAGGTTGTAGGAGCCGGTGTCGTACTCCAGGAAGCAGGGGAGGAGGCGGGTTGCGTCGGGGGCGGTGGTGTGGGCGTAGGCGTCGGGGTGTACCCAGTCGCCCCAGAGGCGGGTGGCGGAGCGCTCGGAGAGCCAGACGGGGAGACGGGTGGTGGTGTGGGTGGCGAGGTGGGTGAGGAGGGTGTTGACGCCGAGGGTGTGGTCGAGGGTGGGGGAGAAGGCGACGCTGGCGCAGTTGTCCTTGCGCCAGCCGGTGGCGGGGAGGTCGACTCCGGCTTGGGCGGCGAGGAGTTCGGCTCCGGCACGGCCGAGGGTGTAGTGCTCGGGGGCGGAGCCGCGGGTGCGCAGTGGGCGGAAGGAGTCGAGGACGCCCATGAAGTAGAGCTCGCGCAGGCGGCGGTTGGCGGTGCGGTGGCCGGTGAAGGCGAGTGCGGTGATGTGGTGTGAGGTGAGGACCTTGTGCTCGTGGAGCATGCGGATGAGCCAGAGGTCGCGTGGGGTGAGGCGGGTGGCGAGCTGGGCGAGGTCGGTGCGGGCCCGCGACGGCTGAGCGGGGCGGCGTCGGCGGGAGGCGGCCCGGGGAACGTAACCCGGGTTGGGGTGTGGATCTGTCGTGGGCATGATCTGGATTCCCTTGAGTCGGTCACAGGGGGAGGTAGGCGGAGCGGCTGGTGGTGCCGCCGACTCGGCGGGCGGCAGCGGCCCGCAGTTCGGTTGAGCGGCCGGGGATGGCGGGTGGCAGGGGTTGGGTGGTGAGGGTGAAGGCGCTGGTCTCCGCACCGTCTGCGAGCAGGTGGGCGGCGGCCTGGTAGGGGCCGAGGTGGGAGAGGTCGTGGGCACCGAGGGTGGGCAGGGTGTGGCGTTCCAGGGCGTTCGCGTCTTCGGGGGAGGTGTTGAAGAAGACCTTGTTGCGGGCGTTCGCGGAGATGCCTTCGCGCAGGTCGCGGGGGAGCTGGGCGAGGTGCTGGTGGGCCAGTTTCATGGCGAGGCGGTAGCCGCGGGCCTCGGCGAGCATGTCCTCCAGGGGGTAGGGGAGGGTGAGGAAGTTGTGGGCTTCGTCGACGTAGAGGGAGGCGTCGATGCGGTCCTTTTCGGGAGTGCGGGCGCGGGCGGAGGCGGCCTGCCAGGTCTTGGCGACGATGAACGAGCCGAGCAGGCGGGTGGTCTCCTCGCCGAGCGCCCCCTTGGGGAGGCGGGCGAGCAGGATGCCGCCGTCGAGGACGTCGGGCAGGTGGAAGGTGGATTCCCCGGACGCGATGGCCTGGCGGGCGAATGAGCGCAGCAGGAACGCGCGGAGCTTGTTCATGATCGGCCCGACAACAGCGGCCCGGGAGGGCTCGGAGAGGGATTCGTACCAGGTCCAGAAGCCGCGCAGGACGGGGTCCTTGATGGTGGGGATCATGCGGATGCGGTACGCGCTCTCGCCGAGCAGGCGGGGGATGTCGGCGAGTGTGACCAGGCGGTTGGTGGCCTGGGCGTGGCGTAGGAGGGTGAGGCAGGCGGCGCGCATGATGTCGTCGGTGCGCGGGCCCCAGAACGCGGTGAAGATGCGGCGGAAGATGCCGGTGATGTTGTCGACGACGACGTCGATGTCGTCGCCGTCCAGGACGTTGAGGCAGGGCGGGGTGTGTACGTCGTCGGGGTCGATGACCACCAGGCGGTCCGCGCAGGAGGCGGGGAGGCGGTGCAGGAGGTCGGTGATCAGGTCGCCCTTGGGGTCGACGACGATCGCGCCGCGTCCGTGGGCGACGTCGTCGAGGACGAGGTGGGCGATCAGGGTGGACTTGCCGGAGCCGGTGGCGCCCATGAGGTGGAGGTGCTGGCGGGCGTCGGCGACGGCGAGGCCGACGGGGCGGCGGGTGCCCGTGTCGGCGTGACCGAGCGGTTTGACGCCGGGGCCGGGCTGCGGGACACCCGGGGGTGGGGCCACCGAGCGGGCCCCGGCGCGGGCCAGACCGGGGGCGTCCGCGTCGGCGGGAAGGTGGGCCAGAGCGGCGAGTTCGGGCACGGACAGCAGGTCGCCGCGGCCGGTGAAGTGCCGTCCGGAAAGGAGTGGTTGAGGGGTACGGAGACGGTGGCGGGCCAGCCAATTGCGGGCTGCGTACAGGGCGAACGCGGAGGCCAGCGCGTGGGCCCTTCCGCGCAGCCGGGCTTCGCCGCCGGGGGGCTTGGACGGGCAGGCGACGGCGTAACGGATCTGGACGTCCCACTGCGGGCCGGTGAGCTTGCCGACGCCCTGACGTACCTCCGCCCCGTGGGACGGGTCGGCGGGCGCGGGGGCGGTGCGCTGCGGGGCGTGGGCGAACAGCCGGAAGAGGGCGGACAGGCGCGGCCCGGTGTGGCCGGCCTTGTGGCGGCGTGCGCTGTGGCGGGCACGGCGCAGCCGGGCCCCGGTAGCAGGTCGGGCCACGATCTGGACGAGGGCGTGTTCGCCGTCGGCCATCCCGGTGGCCGCCTGGAGCAGCGGCCGTAGGGGGTCTTCCTTGTGATCGGTGCGCAGGGGCAGGACTTCGGGGCGGGCCAGACGTAGCACCCCGGCCGTGCAGGTGTACGTGGCGGGGAAGGGCTTGGTCGCAGTGGTGAGGGTGGTGTGGGCGCCGGGCCAAGCGGCCTCGACCGCGCGCCGTACGAGGGCGGTGGGCAGGGTGCCGGGGAGCCACATGCGTACGGTCAGGCCGTGGGTGTTCCAGGCGTACTCGAACCCGAGATGCGGCTGGCCGTGCAGGAGGCGCTGGTGCCAGGGGCGGAGCAGGCCCGAGAGCTGGGCCCAGAGGACTTCGCCGCCCTTGGGCGAAACGGTGGGCGGGGCCAGGATCGTGACCAACTGGGCGCCGTCGGCGAAGGCCTGCTGCCGGTGGGCGCGTACCTTGCCATGCACGAGTGCCGCTCCACCAGCACCGGACGCGATCACAGGGGCCAGCCACGGCCACGTACCGGCGACAAGCCCGATGCCGCCGTCGACCAGGGCGGTCCAGAAGGCCCCGGGGTCGGTGAGGAAGTGGCCGAGCGGCCCGCCCGCGCTCACGGTTCGAGCTCCGTCAGGTCGGGCAGCCCGTACGGATCACGCCCCGCGCCGTCCGCCGCATCGGCGGTTTCCTTCAGTTCGACCGGGTCGGTCGTGATCAGTGCGTGCTCGGCCTCGGAGGCGACGGGGGTGAAGGAGATCTTCGTACGCCCGGACAGCAGGAGTGCGCAGCCCCGGGGTGCGGAGAGCAGGTGGTGGCGTTCGCCGCGCGAGAGGTGGAAAGCGGAGGCGATGGTGTCGATGGCCTGCGGGGCCTGGCGCAGGAGGAGTTGGGTGGCGGCGTTGGAGACGATCGCCCGCCCGAGGTCCGAGCCCAGGACGTCGTCGCCGTCCTGGGTGACGACGGCGAGCCCGGCCCAGTGCTTGCGGGCGGCCTTGGCCATCCGAAACAGGAACTGCGCCCCGGGCCCGTAGCGCATCAGCGTCCACGCCTCGTCGACGACCACGAGCCGCCTGCGCCGTACGCCGCTGTGGGCGACCTGCCGCCAGATCGCGTCCAGGGCCAGGAGCATGCTCGCGGGCTTCAGCTCGTCCGGGATCTCCCGCAGGGCGAACACCACGAGGTGCCCGGTGGGGCGGGTGGTGGTCGGCCCGGCGAAGAGCTGGCGGTGCGAGCCGTTCACGTACGGATCAAGGCGTACGGCCAGACTCTGGGCGGCTTCCTCGCCCATGGAGGTGAGCTGGGCGGCGAGGTCGGCCAGCAGCGGAGCGGGGCGTGACCAGGTGCGGGCGTCGTCGGTGATGCCGGCCTGCTGGTAGGTCGCCAGGACCGCCCTGTCGAGCACCGCCCGCTGCGCCGCGTCGAGGTCCGTGCCGAGCAGGACGGACAGGAAGGTGTGCAGGAACAGCACCCGCCGCGTCAGTACGTTCGCGGACGCATCGGCGTGGGCGGGCAGGTCGAAGGGGTTGAGCCGCACCGTCGGGTCGCCGAGGCGGATGACGCTGCCGCCGACCGCCTCGGCGAGGCGGACGTACTCGTCCTCCGGGTCGATGACCATCGCCTCGGTGCCGGTGAACAGCAGCCGCAACAGTTCCAGTTTCGTCAGGTACGACTTGCCGGCCCCGGAGCGGGCGAGGGTGATCGAGTTGTAGTTGTCCTGGGCGAAGCGGTCCCACAACACCAGGGAATCGCTGGAGGTGTTGAGCCCGTAGAGCACCCCGCCCGAGGACATGGCGATCTCGGCGGGCAGGTCGGGGGAGGCGAAGGGGAAGCAGGTGGCGAGGGCTTCGGTGTCGAAGGTGCGACGCACCTTCAGGGTGTCGAGACCGAGGGGCAGGGTGGCGAGCCAGCCGGGCAGCGCCCGGTAGGTGGCCGGAGCAGTGGACACCAGGAGGGACTCGGCGAGCGCGCGCACCGATGCCACCTCGTCGCCCAGCTCTTCCTCGCTGGGCGCGTACAGGGTCAGGTAGAGGCCGACGCGGAAGAGCTTTCCCTCGCCGCGGGCGATCCGGTACGCCAGCTCGGCGGCGTCCGCCGCGGCGGCCTCGGTGTCCGGGTCGTCCAGGCGGCCTTTGTCCATGCCGGTGCGGCGGGAGGACTCCAGGCGGGCCCGCTGCTTCTTCAGCTGGTGGGCGGCCAGGGCGCTGGCGACCGGTTCGATGTGCAGGGCGACGTCCAGGCGCCCGGGGTAGGTCAGGAGCGGGTCGAGCCAGCCGGGGACGACCTCGGCCGGATACCCGGTGACCACCAGGGTCGCGGCGAGGTAGCCGCCGACGGCGAGCGTGCGGGCGTGCACCTCGACGGCCTCCGGGCCCATCGCGGCCAGCACTTCACCCGCATCCGTGGCCGGTTGAGGGGCGGTGCGGCGGCGCAGCGTACGGAACATCAAAAGGCCCCTTCCAGTGAGGTGGCCTCGGGGTCGGCGGCCAGCCGCAGCACCTCACCGGCGCCCTGGTGGTCGAGCGCGGTGACGGTGATCTCGGCGGCTTCCAGCGCGCGGGCGGCTTCGGCAAGACGGTGGGAGGCGCGAGGCGCGCCGGAGGTGGTGGGTTCGTGGGTGGCGAGCAGGACTTGGCGGGTGAGCAGGTCGCGGTCGGCGGCCAGGGTGTCGAGGAAGGCGGCGTGGGTCAGGGCCGCTTGTTCCAGGGCCGGGTGGGGGAGAGTCGGGGCGGTGGCGGTGAGGTCCTCGACGAGCGGGGCCACGTCCAGGCGGTGGGCGCGGACCAGGAGCTGGGTGGGGCCGGTGAGGGAGTTCAGCCAGCGGGCGAACGCCTCGGTCAGTGCCTGCTGCTCACCGCCGGTCCGCAGCGCGAAGTTCAGCGTTGAGCACACGGCGAGGGCGGTGTGGCCGTCTCGGCCGAGGTCCAGGGTTCCGGTCTGCGACACGTCGCGGCAGGGCAAGCGGAGGGCTGCTGGGGTACGGCCGGTCTGGGTGCGCCATGCGGGCGGGACCGGGTGCGGGAGGGCGGGGATGCCTTCGGGAGCGTGGACGTGGCGCTTGGGGGAGCGGTGGAAGCGGACGGCGGCTGCCAGGAGGTGGTCCAGGCCGATGCCGTCTCGCTGGCCCACCGCGATCACTGTGATCACCAGGGCGATGGGGGTGATGAGGGCGGCGTAGGCGAAGGGGTGCATGAGGGTGCGGGTGGCCCAGTAACCGCCGTACAGGACAAGCCCAGTGACGGTCAGGATCGCGGTCTGGCGGGCGGTCAGCGGGCCCAGGATCCGGTCGCTCTTCGCGACGTCGGCGGGGATGCGGGCGGGGTGGACGAACTCGTCCTCGTCGGGGGCGGTCATGGGGAAGCTCAACCTCCAAGGGTTACGGCGAGCGGGGCGGTTCGAGGGGCAGGCGCAGCTGTACGGGGCGTGATGGGCGCCGACGGACCCGGCGGGTTCGGATGGGGAGGGCCGTTTGACGTCCGCGGACTGACGGGGGGACCGGGGGAGTGGGCTGGGCGGGAGGGGGCGTGGGGCGGGGCTGTCGGGTGGCAGGGATGGGCAGGTGGGTCTGGGTGGGGCGGGATGGTCGGGCGGGGACGCGGGTGGCCGGGACGGGGAGGGAGAGTTGTTGGCGTCGGCGGGCGGTGGCGGGGTGGGGCACGGTGACGGTTCCTGGCGGGGTACGGCGGCGCGTCCCGGTGGTGGGGCCGCGGCCGGTGCGAGGGGAGGCGGGGGTAGGCGTGGGTGAGCCGGGGCTGGGTGAGGTGGGGGTGGGGTTGGGGGTGGTGCGGGCCCAGGACGGGGCCGGGCGCTGCCAGGGCGTTCTCGGGGGCCCTGTTGGGGTGCCGGTGGCCGGGGCGTTGGGGGTGGTGGTGCTGGGCGGTCCGGTGCGGTTGCGGCGTTGGGCGATCAGGGCGCGTCCTCGGCGCAGGGCGTAGCCGGCGACGCCGCCCGGGGTCGGGCGCGGCAACCGGCCGCCACCAGGGCGCCCGCCGCCGCCACCTCCGCCGGGGCGGCCACCGCCGCGCAGCCCGCCCAGCAAGCCCCCGCCCCCGCCGCCTCTCCGTCTCCTGCCGGGGCCACGGCCGAGGAGCGCTGAGGAGCCAGGCAGGGCCCGGTTGAGGAGGCGCCACATCGCCACGGACTGGAGCATCCGCAAGGGCCCCGGCAGACCGGTTTGGACGGGGGTGGAGCGGAAGACGACCTGCATGCACCAGCCGGGAATCTTGAACAGCACCCAGAACAAGGCCAGTCCGGCGAGCATGGTGCCGAGCTGGTTCGGCTTGGGGAAGCCGAGGAGGGTGGCTCCGGGGGCGAAGAACAGCTTCAGCGCGACGATGAACGTCATGGACTGGGCGATCTGGATGGTCAGGCAGCCGGCCAGGCCCTTCCACCACAGCTTCGCCAGCGGGTCGGAGACCGGGTG
This sequence comes from Streptomyces sp. NBC_00237, assembly GCF_026342435.1. Lineage (NCBI taxonomy): Bacteria > Bacillati > Actinomycetota > Actinomycetes > Kitasatosporales > Streptomycetaceae > Streptomyces > Streptomyces sp. NBC_00237. The sequence continues at coordinate 181,933 of NZ_JAPEMT010000005.1, forward strand.
GGCGTGGCAGGCCAGGGCGAGCGGCCCGCTGATCGCCAACACCGCGAGGACCGCGACGCGGACGAGGTAGCCGACCATGACCGCGAGGATCAGCACGACCATCACGGCGCAGATGAGCAGGCCGTACAGCTTCAGCCCGCCCACTCCGAACAGGGCGAACGGGATGACCCGTTCCACCAGTCCCTTGCCCGCGTCACTGAGATCGGTGCCCATGACCGCGTGGGAGAGGGCATTAGCGAGGGCGATGGCGTAACCCATGACGGTCAGCGACATCGACGAGGCGCAGATCCCGACCACGAGACGCGGGGCGATCTGCTTGAGCGCGTACCGGGTCTGGAGGGTCTCGTGCCCCATGACGGTGACGCCGCCCGCAGTGACGAACAGGACGTAGATACCGGCGGTGATCCCCATGGACCCGGCCCACAGCCGCTTGATGTCGGCGTGCTGGGTGAGGTCGGGTGTGCCCAGCAGGGTCTCGGCCAGCAGCCACCGCACCGGCTCCATGATCTGTTCCAGCAGGAAGCCGAGGAAGGAGGTGACCGCGTTCACGAGCATCCCGGGGATGTCGATCAACGAGCCGAACGGGCTGAAGTCGAACCCGCCGTCCCCCGTGTCGCAGTCCGTGCCGTTCACCTCGCACGCCGGACGGGTCGGCCCGGGACGCGGTACCGACGGCGCGGGCCACGACGGCGACGGCGGAGCGGTGGGCGGGCCCGGCGTGGGGGTGGGCCCGGGAGCGGGTTCCGGGCGCGGGGCGGGTGTCGGGCCTGGTACGGACGGGGCAGGACCAGGGCCGGGCGCGGGGGCCGGGGGCGGCGGGGCGGCCGGAGCCACCACCTGCGGTGCGGCGGCGTCCGCCGCCGGGGAGCCCGCGACGACCGCCAGCAGCGTGACGGCGGTGAGCAGTACCAGCACGGCTACCTGCCGCAGGGTTGCCGGGGAGGGGGTACTGGGTGTGCGGGTCATGCCGCCCCCACGATGCCCTTGAGGGCGGTCACCAGCACCGGGGCCAGAATCGCCAGCCCGTACCCGATGGCCGCCGCCTTCAGGGCCCGCTTCGCCGACTCGACCTCGCCCGGGTCCCCGCCGGCCATCAGATAGCGCAGACCGCCGAAGGTCAGGAACAACGTCGCCAGCCCGGCGAGCAGCCCCACGATCGTGTTCGTCAGATTCGTGATGACCTGCGGGATCGTAGCCACCGCCCACGCCGTCGACGGAGCTGCGAGCAGGTACGCCCCGGCCACCGGGAGCACGGTCAACAGACGTCGCACCCGGGGAAGTCGGCGCGAAGGGCAGGGCGGCACGGGCACCTCCAACACAGCGGTCAGGAAGGGACAAGGGCAGGCGACGGCGCACCGGTGACCGGCAGCGCGAAGGTGGGGGAGTGGCTGGGACGGAGTCCCCGGGGCCGGAGCTGGCCCGCAGCGGCGCGTCACCACCTCCATCAGGAGAGGCACGCGAGGCGCGTGGGATGGGTGTTCGGGGTGTCAGCACGAAGCGCCGTATCCCGACCCCAGGGACTGGAGGGACGAAAGGGAGACGAGAACACCTCTCAGGCAGCAGCAGCCTGGAGTGCTCTCACTCCACTAAGGAGAAATCCGCGCCGGATCGTGCCACCCACGCTCACCACGCATCGCTGAACAGGGCGCTGGCGAGACGCTGTTCTGCCGCCGCCCGCCGCCGGAACATCGCCCGCACGCTGATCCCGGCCGCCAGCGCGACCGTCTTCGCGCTCTGCCCTTCCAGCCGCGTCCCGGCGATCAACTCCGACTCCACCGCGGACAGCACCCCCACCGCGACGGCCCGCTCCAGCACCGCGTACACCTGCTCCTTGGACCCACCCGCGAACGGCTGCGGCACCACGCACTGCTCGTCCAGCGGCTGCGGACGCAACCGCCGCTCCCGCAGCGCCGCGTACACCACCCGGTGCGCCGCCCGATCCCCGGCCCGCACCAGCCGCAACCCCACCTGAACCGGCCGCTCGGACGGATCCAGAGCCACCAGCTCCTCCGTCACCGCGGCCAAGACCTCCTGCTCCAACTCGCCGTGCTCCACCTCCGCCAGCCGAGGCAGCCGGGCCAACGCCCGCCGCAGCGACGGCAACGCCATCGCGACCCCGACCGTGCCCCACGGCTCCCCGAACACCAGCCGCCGCCGCACGAGCTCCGCCCACACCCGATCCCGCACGGCCACCGGCGTAGACGGGTGCGCCATCCGAGCCCGCACCAGGTCCACCGGCCAGAAGGCCCCCGGCTCGCTCTCCGACATCAACTCCGACGGCAGCGACAACGGACGAGGATCAGAGGCGAGTTGCAGCAGGGCGGCATCAAGCTGGTCGAAAGGAGAGACAGCGGTGAGCGACGTGAGCGTGGTACGGCGCATGGCGGGCTCCTTGCCTGCGAGTGACGAAGCGGACGCCGCCCATCACCCCAACCACCCCCGCCACTCCCACGCCACCAGCCAGCCGCGCCACCGCCATCACCCGGCCCTGCCCTTGCCAGCCGCTTCGACAGCCCTGGCAAACAGGCCCACCACCAGCACCTACACTCCGCTGGACCGGACGCGAAACTTCCTGAAGAGTTTTCGAACTGCTTCCTGCGCCGCCAGCCGCCCCATGCCTACGACGACCATGGCTCGCGACTGGCAGACAACGCCGTGACCAGGTGTTTCATGCCCGCGTGGCACGATCGCCCAGCTCTTTCTCCTTAGAGAACGTCAGCACCTTCGCAAGCCCGGCCCACAGCGGCGCACCCGCCATGCCACACAACTCCCGCCCCACGTCGGCTCGTACGAGCAACCCCGCGGCCCCGCTGCCCACCACGATCTGGCTGCCCACCCCCGAGACCTTCACCAGCGCCCCGGCCGCCCCCAACGTGCTCCCGGACTGGGCCATCGAGAAGATCCGCACCGACTTCCGCCGCCCCGGCGACAAGTCCGCCACGCTGCTGCGGCTGCACATCCAGGACACCGCCTGCGGCATGGACGCCCGCACCCGCTGCACCACCGACAACGACGACCCGGCGCACGAACGCCCGCACCTGCTCCTGGCCGAACTCCACCCCGACACCCTCCCCACCCCCTGGGACACGGGCGCCAGCAACACCACCACCCCGGGGGCGATCGACGACGGCTGGCCGGGCTTCTTCTACCGCGCCCACCGCCTCCTCCCCGCCGACGGCGTACTCCTCCTCGCCACCCGCCAGCGCCGGGACAACGGCCACCTCACCGACCCACTCGGCCTGCTCATCGCAACCGCCCGCACCGCCGGATTCACCTACCTCCAGCACCTGATCGCCATCCACGGCCACGCCACCGACGACCACATCCACCCCACCCCGCCCCCCGGCGCACCCGACGGCCTCATCCACTCCGACCTGCTCGTCCTCCGCACCTCCGGCCAGGGGAGCTGACCGCCATGCAGCACAAGCACCAGCGCCTCTCGGTGTGGAACACCGCACCGACCTCCGCCCCCGCCCAACGCCGAGGTCGCTACGTCCCCGGCTCCGCCGCCCACCCGGCCAAGATGCTCCCCGCCCTGGCCGCGCACGCCATCCGCACGTACACCGAGCCCGGGGACCTGGTCCTGGACCCGATGTGCGGCATTGGCACCACCCTCGTCGAAGCCATCCACCTCGGCCGCCACGCCATCGGCACCGAGTACGAACCCCGCTGGGCCCACCTCGCCGGCCTCAACGCCGCCTCCGCCCCGCACCAGGGCGGAACCGGTACCGGCCAGGTCTTCTGCGGCGACGCCCGCCACCTGCGCACCCTCATCCCCGCCGAGCACCACGGCCGGATCGCCCTGGTCCTCACCTCGCCGCCGTACGGCAACGCCGTCCACGGCCAGGTCCGCTCCACCCGAGAATCCGGCGAACGCGGCGTCACGAAGAAGGACTACCGCTACAGCCGCGACCCTCACAACCTCGCCCACGTGGGCCTCGACCGCCTCATCGAAGCGTTCACCGAGATCCTCACCGAATGCCGCCACCTCCTGCGCCCAGGCGGCCATGCAGTCATCACCACCCGCCCCTGGCGTGAACGCGGCGAACTCATTGACCTCCCCACCGCCGCCCTCGCCGCAGGACAGAACGCCGGTCTGACCCCCGCCGAGCGCAACGTCGCTCTCCTCGCCGGAATCCGCCACGGCCAGCTCATCGCCCGCCCCTCCTTCTTCCAGATGACCAACACCCGCGACGCCCGCAACCGCGGCATCCCCCTCCACGTCGTCCAGCACGAAGACGTCCTCGTCCTCACCAAACCCGGCGCACCGACGCAGCCGAAGCCGTCCGAGAACCCGCGGCGCACCACCTGCACGTCCCGGCACACCGCCCGCAGGACCGGCCACCGTCCCCGGACCTGCACGCAGGGAAACCGCCATGACCACCACTGACGGGCCGGCCATCGGGAGCCTGTTCTCCGGTGTCGGCGGCCTGGATCTCGGCGTCCAGGCCGCCCTCGGCGGACACCTCGCCTGGCACGCCGAGACCAACCCCCGCGCTGTCCAGGTCCTCGCCCGCCACTGGCCCCACACCCCCAACCACGGCGACGTGACCACCCTCGACTGGCACACCGTCAGCCCCGTGCACATCCTCACCGCAGGAATCCCCTGCCAGGATCTCTCCGTCGCCGGCCCCCGCACCGGCCTCACCCCCGGCACCCGCTCCGGCCTCTGGACCCATGTCCCCTACGCCATCGCCGCCCTCAACCCCCACCTGGTGGTGATCGAGAATGTCCGCGGCCTGCTCTCCACCCGCGCCGGAACCCACCCCCGACCCACAGCCCTTCGCCATCTGGAACCCTGCCCGCGGTGCATGGGAGACCCGGCAAACCCACCCGGAATGCGGGCACTCGGCGTGCTACTCGCAGACCTGGCCGACCTCGGGTACGACGCGAGCTGGACATGCGTACGCGCCGCTGACGTCGGCGCACCCCACCGACGCGACCGCGTCTTCCTCCTCGCCTGGCCCGCTCCTCAAAACCCCGACCGCGAACCTCGGCACCAACGGCGGCTCCCAGCACCCCACCAAACGCAAGGCCGGCGGCCACGGCCCCACCCTGGCCGACGAGATCGAGCACCTGCTCCCCACCCCGAGAGCCAGCGACGGAGCGAAAGGCTCACCCAACCAGCGCTACCGCAACGGCAGCCCGACCCTGACCTCCACAGCGGCCCGCCTCCCTGCCGCACAACCGCCCACGGAAGCCGAGAAGGACGTCAAACTCCTCCCCACCCCGACCTCGGCGGACGCCCACGGCGGTGCCGGTACCACCCCGAAACGCCAGGGCGGCATGAACCTCCGCACAGCCATCGCTCGCCTGCCGAATGGTGGGGAACCTACCTCCCCGCCATCCGCCGATGGGAAGCCGTAACCGGGCACCCTGCCCCCACCCCCACCGTGCCCGGCACCCGCCGCCTCTCCGCCCACCTCGTCGAATGGATGATGGGCCTCCCCACCGGCTGGATCACCCACACCCCCGGCCTCTCCCGCGCCGCCCAACTCCACCTCCTCGGCAACAGCGTCGTCCCCCAACAAGCCGCACACGCCCTGAATCTCCTTCTCTCTGAAGGGACCTTGTTGGGCAGCCCGTCATCCCGCTGCCGATTTTCAGCTGCGAGGAGTGGGCGGTGACAAAGCGTGCGCGGTCGCGGGGCAGTCTGTATTTGACAGAGGGGGGGTGCGAAAAAGAGTGCGGAAGAGAGGAAGGGTTTCCGCTTCCGCGCAGCGCCGGTTTTGACCAGTTCGCCGGGAGGGTGGAAGCCCTGTGGGATGTAGCGAGAGAACCCTCTCTCGCGGTTTACGAGCGTCTTCTCATCCTCCTCTTTGGCCGAATCAAATGAAATCACTGGAACGGGTGATGGCTCCGGATTTTCTTCCGCAGGTGGGGATTCGGAGCTATTGTCCGTGTGTGTTTTGATTCGTTGGGGTACTGACGTGTATCCCCTGAGAAATGGGATGGATGGGATAGTTGCCATGAAGGCGGATATTGCAATTTCCTCTCAAGTGGTCGAGAAGTTCCTTCGCCCATGTCTGCGAGCCGTTGACTACCTACGAGTGTCAACGGAAGAGCAGGCGAAGGGCTACGGGATCGCCTCTTCAGGCAAGCGAACAAAGGCGTATATCCAGAGGAAGGGGTGGTCTCATATCGAGACCTATCTGGACGAAGGCGTTTCTGGATCTTTGGAGGCTCTGGATCGCCCGGGCCTCAAGCGGTTGATGGAAGATTCTCGAAAGATGCCACGTCCCTTTGACGTCGTAGTGGTATCCGAGGGTCGGGCGATTGGTCGCACTGACCGTGCCTTCTGGCGCTGGGTCTGGGAACTGGAAGACCTTGGCATCTACGTGGCTGACGCGAAGAAGGACATCGATAACACAACCGAGGTGGGTAAGGAGGCGATGCGGGAGGAGGCCAACTATGCCTTCAAGGAATACGGGCGCATCCGTCAGCGTACGCAGGGAGGAATTCAAGAAAAGGCGGAGGAGGGCGGGCTTACTGGCGGGAGGCCACGCTACGGGTATCGAATCGAAGACCAAGGGAAGCGCGGTCTTTCGAGGATTGCGCTGGATCGTTGCGAAGGCGATTGTGCGTGTGAGCAACCGCATGAATACGACATTTTGCATCTGGCGCGAGAGTTGATCGTTTCGGACAGGTTGAACGTTCGGCAGGCTGCGATTCAGCTCAACGCTATGGGCCTCTACACCCGATCCGGTAAGCCGTGGTCCAACCGAAACTTGTGGAGTCGCTTGATGGGGGCAATGTCAGACCCTGTTGTGATCTTTCGAAATCCGAATCGAGCTAAGCTTGGTGTGGATGGTGCCCCGTTGTACGGTGAGTCCGTATCAATCAGGCTGGATCCCATTTTAACAGTCGGACAGGTGGAACGACTTCGGGTAGCTCTCGCGCAGCACCGGCGTGGTGATTCACCGAAGGAAGAGCGTCAGCCGCACCCGCTCTCCGGGCGAATCGTGAGCCTTTGTGGATCTCATTACACCGGCATGCGCTTGAAAGAGGCTTCTGAGCGCGTATACCGATGTAGTGGGAAGACGGAAAAATACGCCCAAGCCCCAGTTTGTTCCTGTTCCCGTATCCATGCCGAATCATTGGAGAGGCGGATTTGGGGTGAAGTATGTGCACTTCTTGGAGATCCTCAAAGGCTGAATAGCATGGCTGAGGATTGGGCAGGGCTCGGAAGCGGAGGGAACGTTGACTTTGAGCAGCGAATTAAAGATCTAGACAAGAAGATCCTGGCACAGGACGAGGCGATCGCGGCCGTCATGGTGGTGGCGGCGAAACAGGAAAATCCGGCCTCAGCTATTGCCAAGGCGACGCAGACCCTCCAGGCCGAGCGCGACGAGCTTGTGAAGATGAGGGGCATGGTCGTGGCCTGGAGATCCGAGGCACTGGCGGCGGAACAACGTGCGGAAGACCTCCGTGCTCTGGCGGACCTGGCCCGTGAACGGCTTCACGACATGAATCCGGAAGAACAACGCGAGGTTCTCGATCTTCTCGACGTCCGTGTGACGGTCACCGGGCCTGTGCCGAAGGTTCGCAAGGCCGATTGTTCCCTGACGAGTTGGTTTCGAGAAAACCAGCGGCGAGTTCCAGTCCTCACGGACGAAGGGTGGGCTGCTGCGGAGCCTGTGATCCTTGCTGCGAGACAGCGCCGGCGCGCGGACCGACTGCCGGACCGGGCGGTTTTGGAAGCCATCTTGCACAAAGCTCGCACGGGAGATCCGTGGTTGTCCCGGGGCTCTCAGTCCCGGTTCCATCGGTGGTTGGAGACAGGGGTGTGGGAGAAGATTATGGAAGCTCTGGCCGATGCGCCAGGGACTCCCGTCCCGTTGGCGGGTGCGCTACCGCCGCTGCGTGTAGAAGGGCGCGTGGATCCCCGGTTGCTGTTAGGGGATGGAACGTCACCTCACGGAACTGTCACCACGGGGAAGGGGACGTCGGCCAGCGACGCGTAACCCTGCTCGCCGTGTACCGTTTCCGCCTTCGGGTGCACGGGGACGACGCGCTTGCCGAACTGCTGGAGCACGCGGGCGACTCCGTACGCGGCGCGGTCCTGGTTCGAGGAGAGGCCGACGACCGCCCAGGTGTCGCCGGACTCGGTGAGGATCTTGCGGACGGTGTCCCGTTCGTCGGACATGGGGGCTCCTTCGGGAGGGGGTGCGATGTCGCGCCGGTGTTCGAGCCATCCTGGCATCCCGGGCGGGGCATGACCCATTCACATGAAGAGCATGAGATGGGAACTGCCGGTGACGGTGGGCCGAACCCAATACTGGGCGGATACATCCATCTCGGTGGGGAAGACCTCTTGAACAATGTGAGCGAGCGCCGGGTGGTGCACCTGTGGTCACTGGGCGAAGACGTGGCCGTGGAGCCGGGTGCCGGCGTGGACACGGTGACCCTGCGGGCGCGCAGTGGTGACGAGCACCTGGTGGTGGACGCCTTCGTGCGGGAGGCGTTGCGCCGCATGGAGCACGGGCCGATCCGGCTGGTGAACGTCGGCCGTCCGGACGTGCCCGTGGACGACGGGCGGGTCGGGGACGACGAGCGGGTCGTGGACGACAGGCGGGCCGTGGACGGGGGGCGGGCCGACGGTGAGAGTGCGGCGTATCTGGCGCTGGAGCCCGTGCTGCGCCAGGTGTCCCACCTCGTGGTGTGCAGTCTCGGGGTCGACGACCTGCTGGGACCGCTGCTCTCGGTCCGTACCCGTATCAGGAACGTGTTGTTCGCCCCCGTGGCGGTCGAGGAGAAGCAACTGGTCCGGCTGACCTGGGGGGTGCGTCTGAGCATGGAGACCGAGGGGCTGGTGATGGAGTGCGAGGACTCCGACTACCAGGTGGTCGTGCACCGGCCGGAGGCCGTGTGGGTGGTCGGCATGCTGATCCGTCCGTGCACCACGGGGGACGCGGCGCGGACCCTGCCCCTGCCCGAGGGGATCGCCCGCAGCGTCATCGGCTATCTGGTGGCGGCGGGCATGGCCGTCCCGACGGAGAAGCGGCGGAGGCGGATCTAGCGGGGCTCGCCGGTCCGGTGGGGTTCGCCCCGGTCCGGTGGGGATCACCGGTCCGGTGGGGATCCGTCGGGGCGGGGCCCTAGATCAGCCAGCCCGCCTCCCGGGCCGTGCGGATGGCGTCCACGCGGTTGCGGGCGTTGAGCTTGGAGACGATCGAGGTGAGGTAGTTGCGTACGGTGCCGCGCGAGAGGCGCAGGGTGGCGGCAATCTCCTCCGGGCCGTGGCCTTCGGAGGCGAGCTGGAGGACCTCCGTCTCGCGTTCGGTCAGGGGGGACTCCTGGCTGTTCCAGGTGTCCAGGGCGAGTTCGGGGTCGATCACGCGGTGGCCCGCCGCGATCCGGCGGATCGCGCCCGCCAGGTCATTGGGTGCGGCGTCCTTGAGCAGGAAGCCCGAGACCTGGGCCTGGAGGGCGCGGCGCAGGGTGTTGGGGCGGCCGAGGCTGGTCAGGATCAGCGTCCGGCAGCCGGGCAGCCGCTCGTGCAGCCGGGCGGCCGCGGTCAGTCCGTCGATGCCGGGCAGGTCGATGTCGATGACCGCCACGTCCGGCTGGTGCTCCAGCGCCGCGTTGAGGATCTCGTCGCCGCGTGCGACCTCGCACACGACGGCGAGGTCGTCCTCCAGGTTCAGCAGGGCCACCAGGGCGCCCCGCACCATGTGCATGTCCTCGGCCAGCAGAATGCGTATGCCCACTGTTGATGTCCTGACTGTGATGCGGAGTTCGAGGGGGGAGGGTAGTTCGAGGGGGGAGGAGAAAGTGGGGTCAGGCTGCGGAGTTCCTGCGGGCCTTCCAGCGCTCGGCGGAGGGGCCGTCCGACGGCACGGCGGCCAGCGAGACCGCGGGGGCCTCGGCGACCAGCTCGAAGGTCTCGCCGCCGCCCCGGGCGACCGTGAGCGAGCCGGAGATGCTGTGCAGACGGGCCTTGAGGTTCTCCAGGCCCGCGCCCCGGTGCGGGGAGGCGTCGCGGTAGGAAGCGTCGACCCCGTCGTTGGTCACCGACAGCCGCACCCGGCCGCCCGACTGCACGGCCTCGATGGTGCAGTGCGTGGCCTGGGAGTGGCGCAGGAGATTGGTGATCGCCTCGCGGAGGACCGCGGCCATCTCGGTGCTGACCCGCTGGCTCATCTCCTCCAGTCGGACGGTGGTGGTGACCTGGACGTCGGTGGCCTTCAACAGGCCCGTGACGGAGGTCAGTTCCTCCTTCAGGGACATGTCACGCAGACCGCGGGAGACCTGGCGTACGTCCGCGAGGGACTGCCGGGAGAGGGCGAGCACCTCCGCGACCTCGCCCTTGGCGCGTTCGGGGTAGGCGAGCACGATGCGGTGGATCAACTCGCTCTTGAGAGTGATCGCGGAGAGGCTGTACCCGAGGAGGTCGTGCAGGTTCCGGGAGATGCGCAGCCGTTCACGGGTCACCGCGAGGCGCGCCAACTCGTCCTTCGTGTCGTGCAGCTGGCGTACGAGAGCGGTCAGCCGGGACAGCCCGTAGACGACGACGCCCGCCAGCAGGGTCGACTGACAGAGGTAGACGCTGTCCAGCAGGGGACGGCCCTCGATCACGGGCGGCAGCACCATGCTCAGCCCGATCAGCCCGTACAGGCTCCAGCCCAGCCGGGTGGGCAGCAGCAGGATCGACGAGCCCGCCAGGAACCCCGCCATCGCGCCCCACTGCGAGTGGAAGACGAGGATGGGGAGGTAGGTGAGCAGCGCCTGAAGGGTGAGAGTCAGCCACTTGCGCAGGGTGGGTTCGCGGGCCGCCCCGGCCCGCGAATGCCACAACTGGAGGCAGAAGATGGTGACCAGGAACAGGATGCTGGTCACCGTGGGGAGCGGACCGAGGCCCGCTCCGAAGATGTTGAGCGCCGTGATGCCGAGATAGCTCAGCAGCGCGGCGAGGAGTATCAGGGATGCCAGGCGTGGAGCCAGGGTGGCATGGTCGGCCCTCCCCGGCCCGTCACTGTCCGTCGTGTTCCTCGGGCCTTCACTGTCTGCTGCGACCCCCGTCGCGTGCTGTGCCCCGTGCCTCGGTGTGAGCTCCTCAGGACCATGCATCGTCCTCGCAGTCCTCTTCCCCGTCCGAAACCATGATCACTTATGTGCACACTCAGTGGTGATGATAAACCCCTGCTGTGACGAGTGTGCGACGAGCGAACACTTACACGAACAGCGGCACGGGGTTGAGAAATTCCCGCTGCAGCGGGGCATCGAGGCGCCCGAGAGTGACCGGTATGTCGAACAGACGGCCCGGCGCGAACCGTGCCCAGAAGTGACGCATCCCGGGCACGATCACCTTGACAACCGGAATCCCCAAGTCCGGTCGTGTCTGGTCCAGTACGAGCAGTTCCAGGCCACGGGAGCGCACGAGTTCGGTGATCGCTACGACGTCGTCCAGCAGGTCGGCGCGGACCGCCGGGGGCCAGTCGTCCGGGCGGCGCGCCGCCGCACCCGGATCCGCCGTCAGGTAGGGCTGGTTGGCGACGGTCGCGGTGCGCCACCACTGGAGCGGCTCGGGATCGGTGATGCGGTACCCGGTGCCCTCCGGCGTCACATCCGTGACCACGGGCAGGAGTTGGCCCATCTCCGTCAGCGCCCGGCGCAGTGCCAGCCGGGGGTCGAAGTGGGCGCCGAAGCCGAAGATCACGTCCTCGGCCGGTTTGTCGGTCCGCCGCGACACGGCGACCACCACGGGGATGCCGAAGTCGGACGTCAGGTCGAGCGCCCACACCTCACGGTTCAACTCTCCGTAACCGTCGACGAGTTGCGCGATGTAGGGCTCGTCGAAGGCGGCCAGGTCGATGGACGGCTGACGGGTGCGGTTGTACCACCACAGGGCCACGGCGTCGCGTTCCACGAGCTCCAGGAAACCCTGCACGACGGCGTCCTCGCGGCTGCTGCCCGCCGCGTTGCCGTTGGAGTCCGCGAAGAGGCCGTCGGACGCCTCTCCGGCGCCGAAGTACAGCAGGGAAGTGGGCAGGAACCGCTGTTCGTTGCCGGTGAGTGACCACACGGGCGTCCACTCGGTGCGCGCCTTCTCGTCGAAGGGGGCGGGGACGTAGTTCAGACGTGAGCCGCTCGCGTTCCAGCTGTCCCGCTCCAGGAACTGCCGTTCGCTGTAGAGCTGGCTGTCGTGCGGGTGGATCGCTGCCGGACCCAGCTCGTGGAAGGCGGCGTGGACCACGGGCTCGTCGCCCTGGCGGGTTCCGCTGTAGCGCTCCACGGCTTCGCACAGGGCGCTCACCCGGGCCTCGGTCTCGGTCAGGCCCTTGCCGCCGCTCAGGCTGCGCAGTCCGGCCCGCAGACCCTCCAGGCTGTGGCTGGGCATGGCCAGGTTGCGGCCGGAGAGGAAGGTGTTGAGGAAGGCGGGGCTGCCCGGGGCGCGCCGGATGTCCTTCACGATGCCGGTGACCGGGTCGACGAGGTGTCCGTGGAGCGCGAGCATCTGCTCGGGGGTGTGCGAGCGGTGGCCGTTGCCCGTGCCGGGGACCTTGGGCCGCGACACGGGGACGAACGGCGCCTCGACCTGCCGCCGCACCGCGTCCGGGTCTCCGCACGCCGGGCACTGGGGCCTGCGCGCCACCGGATGGGCGGTCAGGCCCAGCCGCGAGGTGTCCAGCGCGTGCAGCGAGGACTGCGAGGGATCCCGTACGCCCGCCAGCCACTTGGCCGCCTCCAGCGCCGCGAGGTGCAGGGCGAGTCCGCGTACGACGGGAAGGGTCGCCGGGGGCAGGGCCACCGGGTCCGGCCGGTCGAGGAGGTGCTGGAGCAGGCCCTCCGAGTGGCGGTGACCGCGCAGCCGGGTGGCCAGACAGTGCCAGCAGGGACCCTCGTCCGGCTGGAAGAGCGGGCCGGTCCACGGGTTCGACCACTCCAGGCGCACCGGCATCCAGGGGGTGCCCTCGCGGCGGTGCGCCGCGTCGACCTCGGCCAGCCGGGGGGAGAGGTAGTCGTCGCACAGCACGACCGAGAGGTCGGCCCGCTCGTCGGCGTGCGTCGTCAGGGACAGGCCCGCCCCCTCGAACGCGGCGCGGACGGGTGCCGCGTCGGGGCCGAGGAGGTCTGCGTCGAGGAGGGAGACGATCCGCACGCGACGCCGCGCGAGGGTGGCCGGAGCCTGTCCGCCGTCGGCCCCCAGGAGGTCCCAGAAGGCTTCGGCGGCCGGGTCGTGCTGCAACTCGACGTCCGTGGAGGTGAGGTTTGCACCCGCGCGGTCGCCGGTCGTACGTCCACCGGTCGTACGTCCACCGGTCGCACGCTGCCGGAGCAGACCGGCCGCGTCCAGGGCGCGCAGTGAAGCGCGCGCCTCGTCGGCGGACAGTGCGGGCGCCGCGTCCCGCACGACCTCGGCCGGGGTGCGACTGCCGTCGAGCAGGGGAACCAGTACCTGGGCGTGATTCCCGTGCAGGGCGGTCAGGCCCCGCTGGGAGACCAGGTACACCGCTTGTCCGGGCACGGTCTCCGGACGCATGTGACTCTTGAAGCCGACCTGTGCGTCGTCGCCGTGCACCGGACCGGCCTCCTGCCCCCGCAGTGTCGTCATGCCCCGAGCTGCCCGACCGTGGTGACCGCCACCGGGTGGGCCGAGACGACGCACACGGTGAACAGCGCGGCGCTCTGCGGCACCGCCGTGTCGATGTCCTCGATGACCAGCCCGGTTCCGCCGGTCCCGGAGAAGCCGGTCTGGGCGAGGTCACCGGCGAAGGACGGGGAAGAGGTGATCTCGTTCATGGTGCTCAAGTCTCCTTGTGTGCGGTGTGTGAGGAAGTGGCAGTCGGTACGTAAGAGATGTTCGTGAATCAGAGAGGCCCAGGACAGTGCCTGTGTCACTGCGTGCATGTGAAGTTGTCATACGGTGACCGCGCCCGGGCCGTCATGCCGCGTTCGTGCCGGGCCCGGCCTTCCGTCCGGACGCGGCACGGGCCCGGGAGTCGTGCCCGCGCGGGGCGGGGATGCTCGCCGTGAGGGCCTGGGCGCCGCCGAACCTCGTCGCGGGGGAACGGAGTTGACCGCTCAGCAGTGCCAGGCCCAGCGGAGTCACCGTATGCAGGGCACTGGTGCGCACCCGCCGGGTGGTGATCAGTCCGGCTTCCCGCAGTACGGCCGCGTGCTGGCTCGCACTGCCCTGCGAGATGCCGAGACGCTCCGCGAGCCGGGTGGTGGTGGAGGTGTCCCGGAGTGCCCGCAGCGCGGCGGCCCGGGTCTGCCCCAGCAGGGAACTGAGGGCGTTCTGTTCGCCCTGCGCGTCGGTCGCGACCGCCTCGTCCCAGCCTTCGGTGATGCTGGGCGCCGCCGCGAAGACCAGGACGGGCTGGTTGTCGTCCCGCGCCGACTCGACGACCCGTCCCGGCAGGCCCGGCAGGAAGACGGAGGGCTTCAGGACGAGACCGCGCCCGCCGAGATACACGTCGCGCTCCGGCGCGTGGTGGATCTCCAGCACCGGCGCGTTCCAGACGATCCGAGGGTGCAGCGTGGACAGGAGGCGCTCCACCCCGCCCGTGGCGGCGAGCTGGCCGTGCGCGTCGCAGACGGCCTCCAGCCGTTCGAGAATGCCCTCCCAGTACGGGGCGACCCCCGCCCGCCAGACGTCGAACGCCATCCGGGTGCCCGCCTCCCGACCGAGGGTGGGGGCGGGCCGGGACGGCTTGTCGGGCGGGCTCTCCAGCAGGTGGGTGAGGCCGTCGGGCGCGCCGACGGAGCGCAGGGCGGACAGGTCGACGGTGCTTCCGCGCCGCTGGAGGATGTTGCGTACGTCGACCCGCCACCGCAGGGACGACTCGTACTGGCACTGGGTCAGGAAGCCCAGGGCGAAGACGCCCTCGAAGAGCGGACCGAGTGTGCTCTGCAGGCGAGTGCGGGCCAGGTCCGCCCCCGTGAAGTGAATTCGTTGCATGGTGCCGCCCCCGTTGCGTCACTGATGGATGTTGATCCGACAGTGCCTGGCGGGGCGGTGGTGGGAACAGTGCCGTGTTCCCGAGGGTGATGTGCACTGCGCACAGGTCGGCATATGGAGAAATCACGTCGGCGGAGGCGGACGTTCAGCGGTGGCGGGGTCGCGGCGGAAGTGATCCTTCAGCGGTGCCTCAGCGGTAGAGGAAGCGGTCGACGCACAGGAAGCGCAGCACGAAGACCGTGGGGAGGGCCAGGGCGGTGGCGGCCACCGGGGTGAGGCCCGCCTGCGCGACCAGGACCATCATGAGCGGGATGCGGGCCAGCAGGTCGGCGTTGGCGAGGGCCACGAAGCCCCACAGCCTGGCCGACCTGCCGTACCGCCTGGGCGCCCGGCCCGGCCGGTAGATCAGGGCTTCGGCGAGCACGAAGTTCCACACCACGCCGAATTGGTTGGCCACCACCTCGGCCACCGTGTAGTGCAGCGACGTGTGGTGCGTGAGCAGCCACAGCACGGCGAGGTTCGGCAGGAAGCCCGAGGCGCCGATCGCCCCGAACGCCAGCGCACGGCCCGGGGCGCCGCTCAGGCGCAGCCGGGCGAGGTGGTGCAGGAAGCGCAGGCCCTCGCGCACCGTCGACTTGGACTCCCCGGCGAACCGTTCGCCGAAGTCGAAGGGCACCTCGGCGACGGCGCGCGGGCGGCAGCGCACGGCGAGTTCGAGGAGGATCTTGTAGCCGAGCGGGCGGAGCCCACCGGGCTCGGAGTCGGCTCCACCGGAATCGGAGTCGGCTCCACCGGAATCGGATCCGGTCCCGGCGGCCCGGTCGACCGCCTCGCGGCGGATGGCGAAGTAGCCGCTCATCGGGTCGCTGACGCCGCGCAGCAGCCGGGGGAAGAGGGACTTGGCCACGGCCGTCGACGTACTGGAGACGAGCATGCGGTATCCGCCCGCCAGCCCGCTGCGGCTGCCGCCGTCCGCGTATCTGCTCGCGACGACGAGTTCGGCCCCGGTGCTCTCGCCCCGCGCCACCAACTCGGGCAGGAGCGCGGGCGGATGCTGGAGGTCGGCGTCCATCACCACGATCCAGCGCGAGGCGGTCCTGGCGATGCCCTCCATCACCGCACCGCCGAGCCCGCCCACCGGGTCGGCCCTGTGGTGCACGGCCACGGGCAGCGCGAGGCGCGCCGCCGCCCGCTCGATCACCTCCGGGGTGTCGTCCGAGGAATCGTCGACGAAGAGGACCGAGGCGTCGAGTTCCGGCGGTACGGCCGCGGAGATCCGCCGCAGCAACTCGTCGATGTTCGCCGACTCGTTGAACGTCGGAATGATGATGGCGACGCCGGTGTCCGTGGCGGCCGGAGCCCCTTTCTCCGCGGCGTCGGAACGGGGCGAGTCCTTGGCAAGGGGCAGTTGAACCGGTGGCTGGATCTCCAGGGATTCCGGAACCGGTGTACTGGTGGCCACAATTTCTCCTCGGGAGTGTGCAGCAGCCGGAATTCCCCTTCCGGGACGCATCGCGGGACGCATCGCAGGGCGAACTCGCAGGGCGAATCGCGGGACGAGTCACGGGACGCATCACAGGGTGAATTCCGGAACGAATGAGTCGGGAAGCTAGCACCGGCTTCTCAGACGGGTCAACGCGTGCCGTGCGCCACCGGGGCCCTGACCGTCCTGTTTCGCTGACAAGTCAAGTTCATGGAGTTCGCGGGCGTCGCGGCGAAGACTCAAGGCATCCCGAACGACTTCTGAACCCTGGCAATGGGAGGCATGGACGTGTTGACGACGACCGCCGTACCAGTGAGGACGTCGGCCGTCGACGTCCCACCGGCCGTACCCCTGTACAGACGACCGGTATGGACGGTGGCCATCGCGGTCGCCGTGCTGCTGCTCGCCTTCTCGGGCAGCTACGGCTACCACCCCGACGAGCTCTACTTCCGGCTCCTCGGCGAACACGGCCTCGACTGGGGCTACGTCGACCAGCCGGCCCTGCTGCCGCTGCTCGTCAAGGGCGCGACCCTGGTCTTCGGCGACAGCCTGTGGGCGATCCGCGTACCGGCTGCCCTGTGCGCCGCCGCGATCGTGCTCCTCGGCTCGCTGATCGCCGCCGAACTCGGCGGCAGGCGCAAGGCCCAGACGCTCACCGCCTTCGGCCTCGGCACCTCCACGATGGTGCTGGCCTTCGGCCACTGGATGCTGACCAGCTCGGTCGACACCGTGGCCTGGTGCGCGGTGCTGCTGTTCATGCTGCGGGCGCTGCTGCGCGGCGACGGACGCTGGTGGCTTGCTGCGGGCGCCGCCGTCGGCGTGGCCCTCTTCGCGAAGTTCATCATCCTGCTGCTGCCGGTCAGCATCCTCGTGGGCGTCCTGCTGGTCGGCCCCCGCTCCGCCTTCCGGGACCGCCGCCTCTACCTTGGCATGGCCCTGGCGCTGGTGATCGGCTCGCCGAACCTCATCTACCAGATCGTCAACGACTTCCCGCAGCTCCAGATGGCCGAGGGCCTCGCGGAGGCCGACGGCACGATCAACCGGCAGATCTTCTTCATCAACCTGGTCTTCCTGTTCGGTCCCGTCCAGCTCCTCTTCTGGGTCACCGGCCTCTTCAAGATCTTCCGCGAGCCGCGCTGGCGGCTGGCCCGCGCGCTGGGCGCCGGATACTTCGTCGCCACCGCCGCCGCCCTGATGATCGAGGGCGGACGCTCGGACTACACCGGCGGCTTCCTGATGGGCCTGTTCGCGGTGGGCTGTGTCGTCGCGGAACGCTGGACGGACGGACGCAAGATCCGTACGACGCTGGTGGCGGGACTGCTCGCCCTCGGCGGCGCGCTCCAGATCGTGCTCGCCCTGCCGGTCGTGCCGGAGCGCAACCTCGCCGACTTCCCGTACTTCTCGATGTCCTCCGAAAGCGTGGGCTGGCCGCACGTCACCCGGCAGATAGCCGACGCGTACGGCGACCTCCCGGCGGCCGACCGGGGGCGGGCCGTCATCCTCGCGGAGAACTTCGGAGAGGTCGGCGCCCTCGACAAGTACGGCAGCGACATGGACCTGCCGCCCGTCTACAGCGGGCACAACCAACTGCACGCGTGGGGCCCGCCGCCGGAAAGCGCCACGGTCGTGGTCTCCGTCGGCATCGACAAGAAGCTGCTCGCCCGGAATTTCCAGAGCTGCCAGGTCGTCGGAAAACTCGACACCGGCATCAAGGTGATCAACCCGGAAGTCGGCAAGGAAATCAACATCTGCCGGGGGCCGCGCACTTCCTGGCAGTCGATGTGGCCTGAATTCCGTCACTACAACGCCTATCTGTAGGCACCCTCCCGGAAATAGCCAGCGCAGAACCACATCGCTTCAGAACCACATCGCTTCAGAGCCATTCGGTTCAGAGCCATTCGGTTCAGCGTCATTCGTTTCAGAGTCAGAGCCACAATCGCGTCAATCCAACGGTGGGAACGGGTCGAGGAGAAATGTCCATGTACGAAGGGGAAGACAGGATGCTGGACGGGCTGTTCGCGGAGCAGGCCGCCAGGACGCCGGACGCGATCGCGGTGGCCTTCCGGGAGCGCACGCTGACCTACGCACAGCTCGACGCGGCGGCCACCCGGCTGTCGCGGCTGCTGGTGGCGCGCGGCGCGGGCCC
Organism: Streptomyces sp. NBC_00237; assembly: GCF_026342435.1. NCBI lineage: Bacteria > Bacillati > Actinomycetota > Actinomycetes > Kitasatosporales > Streptomycetaceae > Streptomyces > Streptomyces sp. NBC_00237. The sequence goes on from NZ_JAPEMT010000005.1 coordinate 200,467, forward strand.
CGAACAGCTCGTGGCACTGGTGCTGCCGCGCACCGAGCAGCTGGTCGTGGCCGTGCTCGCCGTCCTCAAGTCGGGGGCCGGGTACGTACCGATCGACCCGGAGTACCCGGCGGAGCGCATCGGCCACGTACTGGAGGACTCCCGTCCGGTGCTCGTCCTCACCGAGGCCGACGTCGCCGACCGGCTGGACCGGCTGCCCTCCCAGGCGGCCGGTACCCCGGTGCTCGTCCTCGACGACCCGGCCACCGACGCACTGATCGACCGGGCCCTGACCGACGAAGCGGCCCTCGACGAGGCCGTGTTCGCGGAGGAGCACGGCTGCCCGTCCGCACCGCGCGGCCCGCTCCGCTCCGAGCGCAACCCCGCCTACGTCATCTACACCTCCGGCTCCACCGGCCGCCCCAAGGGCGTCGTCGTGCCGCACAGCAACGCCGTCCGGCTGCTGACCTCCACCGCCCACTGGTACGACTTCGGCACGGCGGACGTCTGGCCGCTGTTCCACTCGTTCGCCTTCGACGTTTCCGTGTGGGAGCTGTGGGGCTCGCTGCTGTACGGCGGCAAGCTCGTCGTCGTCCCGCAGGCGACCACCCGCTCCCCGCAGGACTTCCTGCGGCTGCTGGTCGACGAGCAGGTCACTGTCCTCAATCAAACCCCCTCCGCCTTTTACCAGTTGATGGCCGCCGACCGCGAGAACCCGGAGCTCGGACAGCAGCTGAACCTGCGCCGCATCGTCTTCGCGGGCGAGGCCCTCGACCTCGGCAGGCTCGCCGACTGGTACGAGCGCCACACCGACGACGCCCCCGTCCTCGTCAACATGTACGGCATCACCGAGACCACCGTGCATGCCTCCTACCTCGCCCTCACCCGGGAGTCCGCCGCGCAGGCACAGGGCAGCGAGATCGGCGAGCCGATCCCCGACCTCGGCCTGCACGTCCTCGACGAGGGCCTGCGCCCCGTCGCGCCCGGCGAGCAGGGCGAGCTGTACGTCAGCGGGCCCGGCCTCGCCCGCAACTACGCCAACCGCCCCGCTCTGACGGCGGAGCGCTTCGTGGCCTCCCCCTTCGGCGGCAGCGGGGCGCGGATGTACCGCTCCGGCGACCTGGTGCGCCTGGCCGCCGACGGCAAGGGCGGCCTGGAGTACCTGCGGCGCGTCGACGACCAGGTCAAGATCCGCGGCTTCCGCATCGAACTCGGCGAGATCGAGGCCGCGTTGACCCGCGAGCCGTCCATCGAGCAGGCGGCCGTCGTCGTCCGCGACGACCTCGGGGACGAACGCCGTCTCGTCGCCTACCTGCTGCCGTCGGGCGAGGGCGAGGGCAGGGGCGAGGTCCCGTCGCCGTCCCGGCTGCGCGCCCTGCTCGCCGGCCGACTGCCCTCGTACATGGTTCCCGCCGCCTTCCCGGTGCTCGACGAGTTCCCCCTGACCACCAACGGCAAGCTCGACCGCAGGGCCCTGCCCGCCCCCACCCGGGCCGACAGCGTCGACGCCGAACTCGTCCTCCCGCGCAACGAGTTGGAGGAGCGCCTCGTCCGCATCTGGGACGAAGTGCTGGGCCTCGGCGAGATCGGCGTCAGCGACGACTTCTTCGCCCTCGGCGGCGACTCCCTCTCCGCCGTCCGCGTCCTGACCCGCGTCAGCGCCGCCACCGGAGCCGAACTCGGCCCCCGTGCCCTCTTCGAGAGCCCCACCGTCGCGCAGCTCGCGGCCCGTACCGAATTCGCGGACCGGCCGGCCGGAGCCGCCACGGGCGGCATCGCCGCCACGGCACCCGACGCAGGCCCCACCCCGCTCTCCTTCACCGAGCAGCGGTTCTGGATCCACCACGAGGCCGACCCGACCGAGACCGAGTACAACGTCCACACCGCGCTCCGCCTCCAGGGCGGCCTGGACGTCACCGCCCTGCGCGACGCCCTGCACGCCCTGACCGAGCGCCACGAACCCCTGCGCACCGTCTACCGCGCCACCCCGCAGGGCCCCGTCGCCCTGGTCCTCCCGGCCCCGGACGCGGGGGTCGAGCTGACCTTCGTCGACCTGCCGGGCCAGGACCTCGCCGCCGCCCGCGAGCGCGTGCTGCGCGAGGAGGCGGGCAAGCCGTTCGACCTGGCGCACGGCCCGCTCCTGCGGGCCCTCCTGCTGCGACAGGGCGAGGCCGACCACCTCCTGGTCCTCGGCGTGCACCACATCGCCACCGACGGCTGGACCACCGGCGTCCTCCTCGACGAACTCGGCGCCCTCTACAGCGCCGCCGTGCGCAGGACCGACGCCGCACTGGCCCCGCTCCCCGTCCGGTACGCCGACTACGCCCGCTGGCAGCGCGAGACGTACGACACCACCCGTCTCGCCCCTCAACTCGACTACTGGCAGACCGCGTTGGACGGCCTGCTGCCGCTCGACCTGCCCACCGACCGGCCCCGCCCGGCCGTCCGCAGCGGCGCGGGCTCCGCCCTGCGCTTCTCCCTCGACCGCCGCTCCACCGACGGCCTGCGCGAGCTGGCGGCGGCGAACGGCGTCACCCTCTTCATGGCTCTGGTCGCCGCGTCCCAGCTCCTGCTGTCCCGCTACAGCGGCCAGCAGGACATCGCCGTCGGCACCGCCGTCTCCGGCCGCGACCACCCGGACCTGGAGCCGCTCGCCGGTTCCTTCATCAACACCCTCGTCCTGCGCACCGAGGTCGACGCGGCACTGCCCGTCACCGACCTCCTCGGCCGGGTCCGCGAAAGCGTCCTGGGCGCGTTCGCCCACCGTGACGTGCCCTTCGACCGGCTGGTCGAGAAGCTCGCCCCGCAGCGCGACGCCAGCCGCACCCCGCTGGTGCAGGCCATGGTCCTGCTCCAGAACGCCCCCGCCGCCGCCGACGAGTTCGGCGGGCTGCGCACCGAGCGGGCCCCGCTGCCGCGCACCGCGTCCATCTTCGACCTCACCCTGGAATTCACCGAGCGTGCGGGTGCGCTCGACGTCATGGTCGAGTACGACACCGCCCTCTTCGACGAGTCGACGGTGGCCCGCCTCGGCGGCCACCTGCGCACCCTCGTCATGGAGATGGCGGCGGGCCCCGGCCGCGCGGTCGGCGACCTGGCCCTGCTCGACGCCGAGGAGCGGACCCGCACCCTCCAGGAGTGGAACGACACCACCACCCCGCTGCCCACCACCCGCGCCGTCCACCAGCAGTTCGCCGACCAGGCGCGCCGCACCCCGGACGCCGTCGCCGTCGCCAGCGACCGCGACCGTCTCACGTACGCCCAACTCGACGAGTACTCCAGCAAGTTGGCCCACTACCTGGCCGCACGAGGCGTGGGCCGCGACGTCCCGGTCGTCCTGTGCCTGGGGCGCGAGCCGGAACTCCTCGTCGCGATGCTCGGCGCGCTCAAGGCGGGCGGGGCGTACGTGCCCACCGCCCCGGACATCCCGGCCGCCCGGCTGCGGCACATCGTCGCCGAGACCGGCACCCCCGTCCTGCTCACCACGACCGGGCGCGCCACCGAGGAGATGCCGGACTGTGTCCAGGTGATCGACCTGGCGGAGGCGTGGGCCGACATCGCGACGTACGACGCCGACGCCCCGCACCCGGACGTCGACCTCGACGACCCGGCGTACTTCGTCTACACCTCGGGCTCCACCGGCGTCCCCAAGGGCGTCGTCATCCAGCACCGCGCCCTCGTGGACTACTGCGCCTGGCAGATCCGCAGCTACGGCATCAGCGCCGACGACCGGTCCGCCTCCGTCGTGGGCATCGGCTTCGACGTCGCCATCGCCGAACTCTGGCCCTTCCTCTGCGTCGGCGGACGCCTCGACCAGCCCTCGCAGGACACCCTCGACGACCCGACCGCACTGGTCGACTGGTTCACCGCCAAGGGCACCACCGTCACCTTCCTGCCCACCCCGCGCGTCGAATCCGTCCTGGACGAACCGGCCCTGACCGCGACCCGGCTGCGCCTCATGGTGGTCGCGGGCGACGTGCTGCGCCGCAGGCCGCAGCAGGGCCAGCCGTTCACCATGGTCAACGGCTACGGCCCGTCCGAGGCGACCGTGCTCGCCACGACCGCCGTCGTCGCCCCCGAGCGCGGCAGCGCCGACGCCGGACTCCCGTCGATCGGCGGCCCCGTCGACAACCTCGCGGCGTACGTCCTGGACGGGCGCGGCAACCCGGTCCCCGTCGGCGTGCCCGGCGAACTGCACCTGGCCGGACTCGGGCTCGCCCTGGGCTACCACGGCCGCCCCGACCTGACGGCGGAGCGCTTCGTGGCCTGCCCCTTCGGGGAGCCTGGCGCACGGATGTACCGCACCGGCGACCTCGTACGGCTGCGCACCGACGGCACCCTGGACTTCCTCGGCCGCATCGACAACCAGGTCAAGATCCGAGGCATCCGCATCGAGCTCGGCGAGATCGAGAGCGTCCTCGCCGCCCGCGACGACATCGCCGAAGTCGTGGTCGCCGCCCCCGAACTGCGCGCCGGAACACGGCAGTTGGTCGCGTACGTCGTCGCCGAGAAGGGCACCGCCCCGTCGGCCGCGGAACTGACCGCGCACCTGTCCGGGCAGCTGCCCGCCGCCATGGTGCCGTCCGCGTTCCTGGTGCTCGACCGGATGCCGCTCACCCCGAACGGCAAGATCGACCGGCGCAACCTGCCCCTGCCCGAGACGACGGAATCCGCCACGACCCCCTACCGGGCGCCCGCCACCGACACCGAGCGCACGCTCGCCGCGCTCTGGGCCGACGTCCTGGGCCGCGAGCGCGTCGGCGTCGACGACAACTTCTTCGACCTCGGCGGCGACTCGATCCTCAGCCTCACCCTGGTCGCCCGCGCCCGCCGCGCCGGACTCGCCCTCACCTCCAAGGACCTGTTCCGCAGCCAGAACATCGCGGCCCTCGCGCCGTACGTCGCACGGACCGCCGAACGGCGGGAAAGCGGCGTCCGCCCGGACGTTCCCGCCCCGCTCACCCCGATCCAGCACTGGTTCTTCGAGCGGCGGGACACCTCGTCGGTCTTCCACCAGACCGTCACCGCCGAGCTGTCCGGCGGCGTCGACGCGGACGCCCTGCGCACCGCGCTGACCGCGCTGATCCAGCACCACCCGGCGCTGCGCAGCCGGTTCACCCCGACCGCCGACGGCTGGACCCAGCACGTCGCAGTGCGGGAGAGCGGCGAGACCTTCCGTTCCGTACGGGCGGACAGTACGGCCGCCCCGGAGGCGCTCGCCTGGGTGGTCTCCGCGATGGACCTGCACGAGGGCCCGCTCTTCCGGGCGCTCCTGGCGGGGGGCCAACTGCACCTCTCCGCACACCACTTGATTGTGGACGGCGTCTCCTGGCGCGTCCTCCTCGAAGACCTGGAGACGGCCTACCGGCAGACCCTGGCCGGCGTGGACATCGACCTCGGGCCGCAGTCCAGCACCTTCGCCGACTGGTCCCACCGGCTCCACGGCCACGTACAGGAGGGCGGATTCCAGGCGGAGTCGGCGCACTGGAGCGCCGTGTCCGACGGCGGTGCACCGGCCCTTCCCGCGCGCACCGACGAGCCCGGAACGGTCGGCGACACCCGGCAGGTCACCGTGCGGCTCGACGCCGGCACCACCCGCGCACTGCTGCGCGACGTGCCCGGCGCCTACCTCACCGAGATCAACGACGTCCTGCTCGCCGCGCTCGCCCACGCGATCACCGGCTGGACCGGCCAGGAGCGCACCCTGCTCGCCGTGGAGGGCCACGGGCGCGAGGAGCTCTTCGCGGACCTCGACCTCACCCGTACCGTCGGCTGGTTCACCTCCTACTTCCCCGTCGCCCTCACCGTCGGCGGCGTGGCGGCGGGGGAGCGGCCCGACTGGGGCAGCACCCTGAAGTCCGTCAAGACCCAGCTGCGCCAGGTGCCCGGCAAGGGCGTCGGCTACGGCGCCCTGCGCTACCTCGGCCGCTCCGACGTCGCCCTCGCCGGGGACGCCAGGCCGCAGATCGCCTTCAACTACCTCGGCCAGTTCGACGGCCTGGTCCGGGCGCAGGAGCAGGGCCTGTACCGGTCCGTCTCCCCGATCGGCCTCGCCGAGACCGCCTCGGACCTCCGGCTGCACGACCTCGACGTCGTCGGCCACGTCAGCGGCGGTGAGCTGGAGTTCACCTGGTCGTACGCGGCGAACCGGTACGAAGCGAGCACCGTCGAGGCCCTGGCGGACAGCTTCGCCGCCCACCTCGGCGGGATCGTCGAGCACTGCGCCCAACCGGGCTCCGGCGGGCGCGTCCCGTCGGACTTCCCCGCCAGCGGCCTCGACCAGCCGAGCCTGGACCGCCTCGTCGGCGACGGCAGGTCGGTGGCGGACGTCTACCCGCTGACCGCCATGCAGAGCGGCATGCTCTTCCACAACCTCATGGACACCGGCCGCGCCGTCTACCTGGAGCAGATCTCCTTCCTGCTCGATGGCGTCGAGCGCCCCGAACTCCTCACCCGGGCCTGGCAGTCGGCCGCCGACCAGACCCCCGTCCTGCGCACCACCGTCCGCTGGGACGGGCTGCCCGAGCCGGTCCAGGTCGTGCACCACACGGCCACCGTCCCCGTCACCCACCTCGACTGGAGCGCACTCGACGCGAGGGGACAGCAGGCCGCGCAGGAGAAGTACCTCGCGGCCGACCGGGAGCGCGGCATCGACTTCGCTACCCCGCCGCTGACCCGCATCGCCGTCGCCCGCCTGGGCGGGGACCGGGTCCGGATGACCTGGACCTTCCACCACGCCCTGCTGGACGGCTGGAGCGTCATGCGGGTCCTGACCGACGTACTCGGTCACTACGCCGAACTCACCGGCGGGACACCGGCGTTGTGTGAGGCCCGCCGTCCCTACGGAGACTTCGTACGCTGGCTGAACGGGCAGGACACCACCGCCGCCGAGAGCTACTGGCAGCACCGGCTGGCCGGGCGCGAGGCCCGCACCCCCCTTCCGTACGACCGCCCCGTCGCGGCCGACGGACTGCTCCCGGTCTCCACCCACGAGACCTCCGCCGAGGTGCTGCTGCGCCTGCCGCAGAGCGCGACCGCACGCCTCTACGACTCCGCCCGCCAGGCCCGCGTCACCGTCAACACCCTCATCCAGGGGGTGTGGGCGCTGCTGCTCGCCCGCTACAGCGGGGAGCGCGACGTGGTCTTCGGCGCGACGGTGGCCGGACGCCCGGCCGAACTCGAAGGCGCCGAATCGATGGTCGGCCTCTTCATCAACACCCTGCCCGTACGCGTCGACGTGGACCCCGACCGGGCCTTCGCCGACTGGCTGCGCGACCTCCAGGCCCAGCAGGCCGACGACCGCCAGCACGAGCAGGTCCCGTTGAGCCGGATGCGCGGCGCGGACGCGCCGGGCCGGGCCGAACTCTTCGACAGCGTCGTCGTCTTCGAGAACTACCCGGTGGACCGGCTCTCCGAGGCCGGACCCCGCGTCGTCGACGTCACCGCCAGCAACAGCACCAACTACCCGCTCAACGCCATCGTCTACGCCGAGGACCGGCTCTCGCTCGTCCTGCACTACGACACCGGGCTGTTCGACGCGGCGACGGTCGAGCGCATGAGCGGCCACCTCCACATGCTCCTCGAAGCGTTCACCACCACCCCCGACAAGCCCGTCGGCGACCTCCCGCTCACCGGGGAGGCCGAGTACCGCAAGCTGGTCAAGGTCTGGGCCGAGGGCAGCGGCGACCCCGTCTCGCCCCGCCGCGTCGAGGAGCTCATCGCGGGCTTCGCCCGGCGCACGCCCGACGCGCTCGCCGTCGTACGCGGCGCGGACTCGCTCACGTACGGCGCCCTCGACCGGCGGGCCAACCAGCTCGCCCACCACCTGGTGGCGCGTGGCGTGGGCCGTGAGACCGTGGTCGGCCTGGCCGCCGAACGCGGCATCGAAGGGCTGGTCGGCATCCTCGGCATCCTCAAGGCGGGCGGCACCTACCTGCCGCTCGACCCGGCCTTCCCCGAGGACCGGCTCGCGATGATGCTCCAGGACACCCGGCCCCACGTCCTGGTCACCCAGGCCCACTTGGCGGACCGGTTCCGGGGGCGGGGGGCAGCCCTCGTCCTCCTGGACAGTGACCGGGAGGCGATCGGGCGCGAACCGGCGACCGCGCCGAGGGACGGGCACGGCTCCCTCGACGACCTCGCGTACGTGATGTACACGTCGGGCTCCACCGGCCGCCCCAAGGGCGTCATGATCGAGCACCGGGGCCTGACGAACATCGCCCAGCGGTCCAGCCGCGCCTTCCGCATCGACCCCGACAGCAGGGTGTTGCAGTTCTACACGATGAGCTTCGACGGCGGCGTCATGGAGGTCTTCATGGCCCTCACCGCCGGAGCCACCCTCGTCATCCCCGGGCCCGACGCCCAGCGCAACCCGTCCGTGCTCGCCGGACACCTCAGGGACGACCGGGTCACCACGATGATGGTGCCGCCCGCCGTACTGCTCGCCCTCGACCCCGACGCCTTCCCCGGCCTCGCGGTCGTCGGCTCGGCCGGTGACGTACTGCCGCCGGAGACCGCCCAGCAGTGGTCGAAGGACCGCATCCTGATCAACGCGTACGGGCCGACGGAAATCAGCGTCGCCGCCGCCTTCCACCACGTGGGGCACCTCAACGTGCCGCGCTCCGTACCGCTGGGCCCGCCCGTCGGAGGTTCGCGCGGGTACGTCCTGGACGACCGGCTCGCCCCGGTCCCCGCCGGGGTCACGGGCGAGCTGTACATCGGCGGCGTCGGCGTAGGCCGGGGCTACCTCGGCAGGCCCGACCTGACCTCGGACCGCTTCGTCGCCGACCCGTTCGGCCCGCCGGGATCGCGCCTGTACCGCTCGGGCGACATGGTCCGCTGGACCGCGCAGGGGCTCCTCGAATTCGCCGGACGCGTCGACCACCAGGTCAAGATCCGGGGCTACCGGGTCGAACTCGGCGAGGTGGAGAACGCGCTGCTGAGGCTGGACTCCGTCGCCGACGCCGTCGTCACCGCACGCACCGAGGACACCGGCGTCAAGCGGCTCGTCGGCTACGTCGTACCGCCGCCGGGACACCCCGCGCCCGACCCCGCCGCACTGCGCGCGGCCCTCGCCGCCGACCTGCCCGCGTACATGGTCCCCTCGGCCTTCCTGGTCCTGGACCGGCTGCCGACCGGGGCGAGCGGCAAGGTCGACCGCAAGGCACTGCCCGCACCCGGGCGCGCGGACACCGTCGCCACCGAGTACGTCGCCCCGCGCGACCCCACCGAACAGGCGCTCGTCGACATCTGGGCGCAGGTCCTGCCCGCGGGCCGGATCGGCGTCGAGGACAGCTTCTTCGACCTGGGCGGCGACTCCATCGCCAGCCTGCGCCTCATGTCGCGGCTCGGCCTCGCCTTCGGCGTGGACGTCTCGCCGCGCGACTTCTTCGACACACCCACGGTCGCCGCGCTCGCGGTGCACCTCCAGAACAAGATCCTCGCGGCCCTGGAACAGGACGTCGCACTGACCGCCGGTGTCACCGGCGACGCACCGGGAGCCCACTCATGACCACGGGGGAACACGTGGAAACGCCGTCGACCACGACTACGACAACAGGGGAGAACATGCACACGCCGTCGACGATGCCCGAGGCCGGGGCACCCGCCTCCGCCGCCGACCGCATGGCCGCCCTGCCCGAGCGGCTCCAGGAGGAGCTGCGCCGCCGCCTCGCGGGTCTGGCGGCCCCCGCCGCAGGACCGGCCGGCGCCGGGGCGATCCCCAGGATCGACCGGGACCGCGAAGGGCCGCTGCCGCTGTCCTCGGCCCAGCAGCGCCTCTGGTACCTGCACGAGGTCGACCCCGGGAGCGTCGAGTACAACACCCTGCGCGCCCTGCGCCTGACCGGCACACTCGACACCCACGCCCTGGCGCGCGCCCTGCGGCGGCTCGTGGAGCGCCACGAGTCGCTGCGCACCACCTTCACCTCCGTCGACGGCGTGGGCGGCCAGCTCGTCCACGCCCCGACGGCGACGGCGATGCCGGTCGACGACCTGTCCGGCGGATCGGCGGCGGAGCGCGAGGACGCCCTGCTGCGGGCGATGGAAGCCGAGACCCGGCGCCCCTTCGACCTGCGGAACGGGCCCGTCTTCCGGGCCCGCCTGCTGCGCCTCGCAGCGCAGGAGCACGTACTCCTGCTGGGCATGCACCACATCGTCACCGACGGCTGGTCGCTCGGGATCGTCGTCGACGACCTCACCAGCCTGTACGAGGCCGAGTCCGGCGGCGCCTCCAGCGAACTGCCGCCCCTCGCCGTCGGGTACGCCGACATCGCCGACTGGCAGAACAAGCGGCTGGAGGACCCCACCGACCGCGAGATCCCCCGCCAGCTCGCCTTCTGGCGGGAGCGCCTGGCCGGTTTCGAACCGCTCGACCTGACCACCGACCACCTCCGCCCGCCGGTCCGCACCGGTGAAGGCGCCGTGCACACCTTCGAGGTGCCCGAGCAGGTCACCCGCCGCCTGAAGGAGCTGAGCCGCTCCGGCAGCGCCACGCTCTTCATGACGCTCGCCACCGCCGTCCAGGTGCTCCTGTCCCGGTGGACGGGCCGCCAGGACATCGCGGTCGCGACGGCCGTGTCCGGCCGTGGCCCCGTCGAGGCCGAACGCCTCGTCGGCTTCTTCGTGAACACCCTGGTACTGCGCAACCAGGTCGACGAGGACGCGCCGTTCGCGACGCAGCTCGCTGCCGTACGCGCCACCCTGCTCGACGCGTTCGCCCACCAGGACGTCCCCTTCCAGCGCGTCGTGGAGGCGCTCGGCCCCGAGCGCGACCCGAGCCGCCCGCCGGTCACCGAGGTCGCCGTCAACCTCCACAACGAGGCAGGCGCGGCACGGCAGTTGGCGGAACTCGGGATCAGCGAGGTAGAGGTCCCGCAGTCCACGTCCAGCATGGACGTCGCCTTCGACTTCTTCGAGCGCGACGGCGCGCTGGAAGGCCAGCTCACCTACACCACCGACCTGTTCACGGCCGAGAGCGCAGCACGCATGGCCGGGCACCTGTCCCGGCTGCTGGCCGCCGTCGCCGCCTCCGGCGCCACGACGCCGATCGCCGAACTGCCCGTGCTCGGGGACCAGGAACTCGACCTCGTTCACGCCCGGTGGCCCGAGAACGGCCCGGGTCAGACCCCGCGCACCGTCCCCGACCTGTTCGCCGCGTCGGCCTCGGCCCACCCCTCGGCGCCCGCCCTCGTCACCGACTCCGTCGCGTACGACTACGCGGAACTCGACGCGCGCTCCAACCGCCTCGCCCGCCTGCTGATCTCGCACGGCGCGGGCCCCGAGCACGTCGTCGCGGTGGCCGTGCCCCGCTCCGCCGAGACGGTCGTCGCCGTCCTCGCCGTCCTGAAGACCGGCGCGGCCTACCTGCCGCTCGACCCCGACCAGCCGGACGAAAGACTCCGGCTGATCGTCGAGGACGCCCGGCCCACCCTGACGGTGGCCACCGCCGCCCTGGCCGGACGGCTCGGACTCGGCCAGGGATCCGACGGCCTCGTCCTGGACGCCCCGCAGACGCTGCGCGCCCTGGCCGACCTGTCCCAGGCGCCCGTCACGGACGCCGAGCGCACCACCGCACTGCTGCCCGCCCACCCGGCGTACGTCATCTACACCTCCGGCTCCACCGGCCGCCCCAAGGGCGTCGTCGTCACCCACGCCGGAGTGCACGGCCTCGTCGAGGCCCAGGGCCGCCGCTTCGGTACGGGACCCGGCTCGCGCATCCTCCAGTTCGCCTCGCTCGGCTTCGACGCGGCCTTCTCCGAGCTGGGCATGGCGCTCCTGCGCGGCGCCGCCGTCGTCGTCGTGCCGAAGGACCGCATGCTGCCCGGCGAGCCCCTCGTCGAGACGCTCGCCAAGCACCGGGTCACCCACGTCACCCTGCCGCCCAGCGCCCTGCCCGCGCTCAGCCCCGACGCGGTGCCCGAGGACCTCACGCTGGTCGTCGCGGGCGAGGCGTGCCCGCCCGAGGTGGCCCGTCTCTGGTCCGCCGGGCGGCGCATGATCAACGCTTACGGCCCGACCGAGTCCACGGTCTGCGCCACCATGAGCGACCCGCTCACCCCGGAGTCCATCGGCGACACCGTCACCATCGGCCGCCCGCTGGCCGGTGTCCGCGTCCGCATCCTCGACGCCCGGCTGCGCCCCGTCGCCCAGGGCGTCCCCGGTGAGGTCTACCTCTCCGGTGTGGCCCTCGCCCGCGGCTACCTCGGCCGCCAGGACCTGACCTCCGAACGCTTCGTGGCCGACCCGTACGGCCCGCCCGGCACCCGCATGTACCGGGCCGGGGACCGCGCGGTCTGGCGCGCCGACGGCCTCATCGAGTACCTCGGCCGCACCGACGACCAGGTCAAGCTGCGCGGCTTCCGCATCGAACTCGGCGAGATCGAGGCCGTGCTGGGACGCCACCAGGGCCTCGGAGCGGTCGCCGTCGCCGTCCGCCAGGACCTGCGCGGCACCCGCCGCCTGGTCGCGTACACCGTGCCCGCGGCGGGCCACGACGCCCCGGACGCCGCCGAACTGCGCGAGTACGCCCGCAAGCGGCTGCCCGAGCACATGGTCCCGGCCCTCGTCGTCAGCCTCGACGCCCTGCCGCTGAACGCCAACGGCAAGGTCGACCGCAAGGCCCTCCCCGAGCCCGACCCGGAGGCCACCGCCACCGGACCGCGCACCGCACCGCGCAACGCGGCCGAGGAGACCCTCGCCCGCATCTGGTCGGACCTCCTGGGCATCGAGCAGATCGGCGTGGAGGACAACTTCTTCGACCTCGGCGGCGACTCCATCCTCAGCCTCCAGGTCGTCTCCCGGGCCCGCGAGGCGGGCCTGCGGCTCACCGCCAAGCAGACCTTCCTCCGGCAGACCATCGCCGAACTCGCCCTGGAAGCAGCCCAGTCGGACCAGCGGGAGCAGGCGGAGCAGACCACCGAGCGGCCTGCGGCAACCGGCGAGGTGCCGTTGCTGCCGATCCACCACTGGTTCTTCGACACCCTCGGCGCGAGCCTGGACAGCTTCAACCAGTCCGCGCTCCTCGAACTCGACCCCCACACCGACCTCGGCGCGCTGCGCACCGCGCTCGCCGCCCTGGTCGCCCAGCACGACGTGCTCCGACTGCGGGCGCACCGGGACGACGCCACGGGCTGGCGGCTCACGTACGCCCCGGCACCCGACCACGACGTCCTGCGCGTCCACGACCTCACCGCCCTCGGCCACCAGGCGCAGGACGCCGCCGTCGACACGGCCGTCCACGCCGCGCAGACCGGCTTCGACCTGGCCCAAGGGCCCCTGCTGCGCGCCGAGTTCTTCGACCTCGGCCCGGCGCGGGCACCGCGCCTGTACCTCGCCGCGCACCACCTGGTCATTGACGGGGTGTCCTGGCGCATCCTGCTGCCGGACCTGGAGCAGGCGTACCGGCAGGCCGCCGACGGCGTGCCCGTCGTCCTCGGGCCGCGTACCGCCTCGGTGCGCGAGTGGTCCGAGCGGCTCCAGGCGTACACCGCCGACGGCGGCCCGGCGGCCGACCTCGGCCACTGGCAGCAGGTGCACCGGGCGATCGACGCGGCGAGCCCGCTGCCCGTGGACCTCGACGCACAGCCTGCCGCGAACACCGTCGCGGCAGCCCGCACCGTCTCCGTCGCACTCGACGAGCGGACCACCGACGCCCTGCTCCGCAGCGTGCCCCCGGTCTACCGCACCCGCATCAACGACGTGCTGCTCAGCGCGCTCGGCCGGGTCGTCTCCGACTGGACCGGGTCGGCCACGGTGCCCCTCACCATGGAGAGCCACGGCCGCGAGGAGCTCTTCGACGACGTCGACCTCTCGCGCACGGTCGGCTGGTTCACCTCCGTGCACCCCGTCGCCCTCGACGTTCCCGCCGGGGACGACTGGGGGACCGTGCTCAAGAGCGTCAAGGAGCAGCTGCGCGCCGTGCCGTCGGGCGGCATCGGCCACGGCCTGCTGCGGCACGCGGCGGACACCTCGCTGCTGCCCACGGGCCGCGAGCCCGAGATCAGCTTCAACTACCTGGGCCGCCAGGACGCCCCGAGCCAGGACTCCGGGCTCCTCCGGGGCAGCCTTCCGGTGCGGGGCGCCGAGCGCGCACCCGGCCAGGAGCGGGGTCACCTCCTGGAGATCAACGGCGAAGTCCGGGACGGGCGGCTGGAGTTCCACTGGGAGTACGCCACGGGCGTGCACCGCGCCGAGACCGTCGAGCGCCTCGCCCACGGCTTCGTGGCCGCGCTCGAAGCGATCGTCGCGCACTGCGCCCGGCCCCAGGCCGGCGGCTTCACCCCCTCGGACTTCCCGCTCGCCCGCCTCGACCAGGACACCGTCGACCGTCTCGCCGCCGGTGCTGTCATCGAGGACATCTACCCCCTGTCGCCCGCGCAGAGCGGCATGCTCTTCCACTCGCTCACCGCCCTCGCCGCCGAAGGACGCGACCCCTACACCGGGCACTTCGGCGTCCGCGTCGACGGCGTCCGCGACCCCGCAGCCTTCGCCGCCGCCTGGCAGCGGACAGTGGACGCGACGCCCGCCCTGCGCACCTCCGTGCACTGGGAGGACGTACCCGAGCCCCTTCAGGTGGTCCACGCCGTTGCCCAAGTACCCCTGAAGCAGCTGGACTTCACCGATCTCTCCGACGCCGCACAGGAGAAGGCGCTCGCCCGGCTGTGGGAGGAGAGGGAGGAGAACACCGTCCCGCTGACCGACGCACCGCTGCTGCGGGTGACCGTCGTACGGCTCTCCGAGAACAGCGTCCAGCTCTTCTGGTCCTCGCACCACCTGCTCCTCGACGGTTGGAGCTTCGCCTCCGTACTGGCCGACGTCTTCGCCTCGTACGCACGGCTCACCGGCGGCGGTGACGCTCAGCCGTCCGTCGTGCGCCGCCCCTACCGCGACTACATCGCCTGGCTCGGCGCGCAGGACGAGGAGGCCGCCGCCGACCACTGGCGCACGGTGCTCGACGGGTTCACCGCCCCCACCCCGCTGCCCTTCGACCGGGCCCCCGTGCGCGCCCACGACGCCCGGTCCTCCCGCGAGATCCCGCTGCGGCTCTCGCCCGCACGCTCCCAGGAGCTGTACGACAGCGCCAGGAGCGCCCGCCTCACCGTCAGCACCCTCGTCCAGGGCGCGTGGGCGCTGCTCCTCTCGCGCTACAGCGGCGAGCAGGACGTCACCTTCGGCGCGACCGTGTCCGGCCGCCCCGCCGACCTGCCGGGTGCGGAGGCCATGGTCGGCCTCTTCATCAACACCGTTCCCGTACGCCACACCGTCATCCCGGGCCGGGGCACCGGTGAATGGCTCGCCGCCCTCCAGGCGGCGGCCGTCGAGTCGCGCGCCTTCGACCACACCGCCCTCGCCGACATCCAGCGCTGGGGCGGCCCCCGGGGCACGACCCGGCTCTTCGACTCCATCGTCGTCTTCGAGAACTACCCGTACGACAGCGAGGCGGCGGCCCGCTCCGGCCTCAGCGTCGGCACCTACCTCGGCGACGAGCACACCAACTATCCGCTCACCCTCACCGCGTACGCCGCCGAGGAGCTGAGCCTCGCCGTCGGCTACGACCCCGAACTCTTCGACGAGGAGACCGTCCGGCGCATCGCCGGGCACCTCGACACCCTCCTCGCCGCCCTCGGCCCCGTCCTGGAGTCGGCCCCCGCCACCCCCGTCACCGACCTGCCCGTCCTCACCGAGGCCGAGGCGCACACCCTCCTCGTCGAGTGGAACGACACCGAGACCCCGGCGCAGCCCCCGGCCCTCGTCCACGAGCTGTTCAGCGAGCAGGCCCAGCGCACCCCCGAGGCCACGGTGCTGGTCGACGCGACCAGCCAACTCACCTACGCACAGCTGGAGTTCAAGGCCAACCAGCTGGCCCACCACCTCGTCGCCCAGGGTGTGGGCCCCGGCAGCATCGTCGGCGTGCTCGCCGAACGCGGCACCGAGGTCGTCGTCGCCCTGCTGGCCGTCCTCAAGGCGGGCGGCGCGTTCGTCCCGCTCGACCCGCAGTACCCGGCACCGCGACTGCGGCTGATGCTGGAGGACTCCGGCGCGTCCGTCCTCGTCACCCGGCAGCCGTTGGCCCTGCCCCTCGCGGACCTCGCCGTGGCGACCGTCTGCCTCGACGGCGACGCGCAGGCCGTCGCGAGCCGCCCCGGCACCGCGCCGCACACCGACGCGACCCCCGAGGACCTCGCGTACGTCGTCTACACCTCGGGCACCACCGGCCGCCCCAAGGGCGTCATGGTCGAGCACCGGCACGCCCACCACATGGCCCGCGCCTGGGACCAGCGGCACGACCTGACCGAGCTGAAGCCCCGCGTCCTGTCCGTCTCCAGCCTCTCCGTCGACCTGTTCTTCGCCGACTTCATGCTGGCCGCGCTCTTCGGCGGCACCATGACCGTCTGCCCGCAGGACGCCGTGACGGACCCCGCCGCGCTCGCCGACCTGATGCTCCGCGACGAGACGTCGCTGCTGGTCACCGTCCCCTCGCTGGCGCTCGCCGTGGCCACCGAGTTCACCTGGCGCGGGCAGCGCCCCGAGGCGCTGCGGCTGCTCATGGTCGGCTCCGAGGGCTGGTCCGCGCAGCACGCGGAGGAGGTGTGGCGGGCGTTCCCGCCGGAGACCGTCATCGTCAACGCGTACGGCTCCACCGAGACCACCGTCGACTCCACGCACTTCGAGATCGGCCGCGACCCGCTCGGCACGAGCCCGTACGCCCCCGTGGGACACCCGCTCGCCGACACCGCCGTGTACGTCCTGGACACCGCACTGCGCCCGGTGCCGATCGGCGTGGCGGGCGAGTGCTACATCGGCGGCAACGGCGTCTCGCGCGGCTACCTCGGCCGCCCCGACCTCACCGCCGAGCGCTTCCTGCACGACCCCTTCGCCCAGCGCCCCGGCGCCCGCATGTACCGCACCGGGGACCGGGCGCGCCGACGCGCCGACGGGAACGTCGAGATCCTCGGCCGGGTCGACGACCAGGTGAAGATCCGCGGCTTCCGCGTCGAACTCGGCGAGGTCGAGGCCGCGCTGGCCCGCCACCCGCAGATCGCCGAGGCCGCCGCCACCACCTGGCGGGACGCGGGCGGCCAGCCCCGCCTGGCCGGATACGCGGTGCCGGTGCCCGGTGCGGAACCGGACCCCGTCCAGATACGGGAGTTCCTGACCGCCCTGCTGCCCGAGGCCGCGATCCCCACCGCCGTCGTCCTCCTGGCGGCGCTGCCCCTCCAGCCGAGCGGCACCGTCGACCGCCGCGCCCTGCCGGTGCCCGAGATCCAGACCACGGACGACGACGGCTACACGGCACCCCGCGACGAGACCGAACGCGTCCTCGCCGCGATCTGGGCGGAAGTCCTGGGCGTGGAACGGGTCGGCGTCGAGGACGGGTTCTTCGCCCTGGGCGGCGACTCCATCCTCAGCATCCGGGTCATCTCCCGCATCCGTACGCAGTGGGGCCGGGCGATCTCCCCCCGCCAGCTCTTCGACACGCCCACCGTGGCGGGTCTGGCGGCGGCGCTCGCGGCGGAACCCCGTTCCGCCGCCGGACAGGCCGACGCCGAAGGCACCACAGGCCCGGTCCTGAAGGACAGGGAAGGACCGCTTCCGCTGTCCTCGGCACAGCAGCGCCTCTGGTTCCTGCACGAGTTCGCGCCCGACAACGTCGAGTACAACCTCGTCACCGCGATGCGGCTGCGCGGCGACCTCGACGCACCCGCCCTGGAGGCCGCCCTGGCGGACCTGGTCGAACGTCACGAGCCGCTGCGTACGACGTACGCCACCGTCGAGGGCAAGGCCGTGCAGGTCGTACGGCCCGCCGAGCAGGTCCGCAGCGGGCTGCTCGCCGTCGTCGACCTCGGCCCCGGCGGCGAGGAGGCGCTGCACGCCCGGATGAGCGAGGAGGCCGCCCGGCCCTTCGACCTCGGCAACGGACCCGTCCTGCGCGCCACCCTGCTGCGGTCCGGGCCCGCCGATCACACACTGGTCCTGGTCATCCACCACATCGCCACCGACGGCTGGTCCATGCAGGTCCTCGCCGACGAACTGACCGCCTGCTACACCGCCCACCTGGCCGGGCGGCAAGCCGAACTCGACCAACTGCCCGTCCGCTACCAGGACTTCGCCGCCTGGCAGCGCGAGAGCCTCGACGACCCCGCCAACGACCGCCACCTCGCCTACTGGCGCAACCGCCTCCAGGGCCTGGCCCCGCTCGAACTGCCCACCGACCGGCCCTACCCGGCGGTCCGCGACTCCTCGGGCGGCGCGCACCTCTTCACCGTCGAGCCGGAGCTCGCCGAGGGCCTGCGGGCCGTGGCGCGCAGCCACGACGTCACCCTGTTCATGCTGCTCACGGCGGCCGTGCAGGTCCTGCTCGCCCGCTACTCGGGGCAGGAGGACATCGTCGTCGGCACGCCGGCCTCCGGCCGCTCCGGGCACGAGACGGAAGCCCTCGTCGGACTCTTCGTCAACACCGTGGTGCTGCGCTCGACCGTCGACCTGGCCCAGCCCTTCGACGAGTTCCTCGGCGACACCCGCACCACGCTCCTGGACGCCTTCGTCCACGAGAGCACGCCCTTCGACCAACTGGTCGAGGCGGTCCGGCCGCACCGCGACCCGAGCCGCAACGCCGTCGTCGAGGTCATGATCAACCTGGAGCGCGAACGCTCCGGCGGCTTCGCCCTGCCGGGCCTCGCCGTCGAGGAGATCCCCCTGGTCAGCGGCGACGTCAGCCACGACCTCGGCTTCCACTTCAACGAGCGGGACAACGGACTGACGGCGGCCGTCGGCTACGCCACCGCCCTCTTCGACGACGCCACCATCGTCCGCATGGCAGGCCACCTGCGGGCCCTGCTGCGCGGCATCGTCGAGGCCCCCGCCACCCGCACCGGCTCCCTGCCGCTGCTGGACGACTCCGAGCGGCGCGCCGCCCTGGAGTCCGGCGGGACCGCCCGCCCGGTCGCCGACAGCGCCGCACCCGGCGGCACACTGCCCGCGCTGTTCGCGGCGCAGGCGGCCCGTACGCCCGACGCCCGCGCCGTGACCTTCGGCGCGACCCACCTCACGTACGCCGAACTCGACCGGCGCGCCGACCGGCTCGCCCGCGTCCTGATCGGCCACGGCGTCGGGCCCGAGTCCCTGGTGGCGGTCGCGCTGCCGCGCTGCGCCGACCTGGTCGTCGCCCTGCTGGCCGTGCTCAAGGCCGGTGGCGCGTACGTGCCGATCGACCCCGACTACCCGGCCGACCGGATCGGCTACATCCTCGGCGACTCCGGTCCTTCGGTACTGGTGACCAGGAGCGCCGTACGGGACGCCCTGCCGGACACGGCGTCGGTGCCGCTGATCGTCCTCGACGACCCGGCCACGGACGCCCGGTTGGCGGCCGTGGAAGCCGGACCCGTCACCGACGGGGAGCGCCGCGCTCCGCTGCTGCCCTCCCACCCGGCGTACGTCATCTACACCTCCGGCTCCACCGGCCGCCCCAAGGGCGTCGTCATCCCGCACCGCAACGTGGAGCGGCTGCTCACGGAGACCGAGCACTGGTTCTCCTTCGGCGAGGACGACGTGTGGACGCTCTTCCACTCGTACGCCTTCGACTTCTCCGTGTGGGAACTGTGGGGGCCGCTGCTCACCGGCGGACGGCTGGTCGTCGTCGACCACGCCACCTCCCGCTCGCCGCAGGACTTCCTGGAACTCCTGGCCGCCGAACGCGTCACGATCCTCAACCAGACCCCTTCCGCCTTCTACCAGTTGGTGCAGGCCGACGCCCTCGCCCACGCGGACACCTCCCGCCCGGCACCGGACCTCGGCGCACTGCGCCGGGTGATCTTCGGCGGCGAGGCGCTCGACCTGAACCGGCTGTCCGACTGGTACACCCGGCACCCCGACGACGCCCCCGTGCTCGTCAACATGTACGGGATCACCGAGACCACCGTGCACGTGACGCACATCGGCCTCGACGAGCGGGCGGCCGACCGGTACGCGGGCCGCAGCGTGATCGGCGACCCCATCCCCGACCTGCGCACCCTCGTCCTGGACAGCGGGCTCCAGCCCGTCCCGGCGGGCGTCACCGGCGACCTGTACGTGTCGGGGGAGGGGCTGGCGCGCGGCTACCTGGGACGCCCGGGCCTCACCTCCGAGCGCTTCGTGGCCGACCCGTACGGGCCGCCCGGCACCCGGATGTACCGCACCGGCGACCTGGTGCGCAGGCGCGCGGACGGCGGCATGGAGTACGTGGGCCGCGCCGACCACCAGGTCAAGATCCGCGGCTTCCGCATCGAACTCGGCGAGATCGAGGCCGTGCTGACCGGTCACGCCCAGGTCGCGCAGGCCCATGTGGGCGTGCGCGACGACCTGACCGGTTCACCGCAGCTCGTCGCGTACGTCGTGACGACGGCGAGCCCCGCCGAACTGCGGGAGGCAGCCAGGGCAGCCCTGCCCGGCTACATGGTGCCCGGCGCCTTCGTCGTCCTGGACGCGCTGCCGCTCACCGCGAACGGCAAGGTGGACTCCCGGGCGCTGCCCGCCCCGGACGCGGCCGTCCGCACCGGCGAGGGCACGTACCTCGCGCCGCGCACCCCCGTCGAGGAGAAGCTCGCCGGGGTCTGGGCGGAGGTGCTCGGCGTCGAACGCGTCGGCGTCCAGGACGACTTCTTCGACCTCGGCGGCGACTCGATCCTCAGCATCCAGGCGGTGTACCGCATCCGGCAGGCGGGGTTCGGGGTGAGCGCGAAGGACCTGTTCACCCATCCGACCGTCGCCCGGCTCGCCGCCGTGGTGCGGGAGGAGGCCGCATCGGGCGCCCCGGCGGAGGGCCCGGTCACCGGAGAGGTGCCGCTGACCCCGATCCAGCACCACTTCCTGAGCCGGGGCAACCCCTCGCCGCACCACTACAACCAGACCACGACCGTCGAACTGGCCGTCGAATGGGGCGAGTTGGACGACTTCGCCCTGACTGCCGCCCTCGCCGAGCTGCCCCGGCAGCACGACGCACTGCGGACCCGGTTCGAGCAGGGTCCGGACGGCTGGCGCAGCTACGTCGCCGAGGTCGGGGTCGCCGGTTCCGTCGCGGCTCCGCTCGTACATCACGACCTGGCGCACCTCCCCGAGGGGGAGCGGCACGCGGCCATGGACGCCCTCGCCGGAGAGGCGGACGCCGGGCTCGACCCGGTCGGCGGGCTGAACATGCGCGCGCTGCTGTTCACGTTCGGCGAGGACGAGCGGCCCTGGCTGTTCCTCACCGTCCACCACCTGGTCATCGACGCGGTGTCCTGGCGGATCCTGCTGGACGACCTGGCGCGCGGATACGAGCAGGTCAAGGCGGGCGGCACCGTCGACCTCGGGGCCCGCACGACCTCCTTCCAGCGGTGGGCGCACGCACTCGTCGACCACGTCGCCGAGGGAGCGCTCGACGGCGAGGTCGACCACTGGTCCGCCCTGCCCGAGGGCGGCGGCATGCTGCCGACCGACGGCGAAGGACCCAACACGGTGGCCTCCCGCGCCGCCGTCGAGGTCTCCCTCGGCGAGGAGGACAGCGACGTCCTGCTCCGCAAGGCGGCCGGAGTGTTCCGGGTCGGCGTCGGCGACATCCTGCTGGGTGCGCTGGCCTTGGTGCTGAGCCGGTGGGCGCAGCGCACGGACCTGCTCATCGACATCGAGGGGCACGGCCGCGAGGACCTCTTCGACGACGTGGACCTCTCGCGCACCGTCGGGTGGTTCACCACGCTCTACCCGGTCGCCCTCCAGGTGCCCGATGCGGCATCCGACGACCTCGCGAAGTTGCTGCGCGGAGTCCGCAAGCAGCTGCGCGCCGTGCCCGGCAAGGGACTCGGCTACGGGGCGCTGCGCACGCTGGGCGGACCGGACAGCGCGGGGCGTGCCCTCGCGGACCGTACGGACGCGCAAGTCGTCTTCAACTATCACGGCCAGATCGGCACGGGCGGCGGCGGCGACGCCCTCTACCACGCCTTCCGGCCCGCCCTCGGGGCCGACCAGGGCCCCGACAACCTGGCATGGCACCTCCTCGACGTCGTGGGGGCAGTGAGCGAAGGAAGGTTCGGGTTCACGTGGTACTACTCGCGCAACATTCACCACCGGGAGACGGTGGAGCGGCTGGCGGAGGACTTCACGGCCACGCTGCGGGCGATCGTCGCACTGGCGGCGCGCCGATGAACGGGCTCCTGGCGGCTCCCGCCTCCGCCCCGGTGACCGCCGGTGAACTGCGTGACGTACTCGCGGAGCTCTGCGCCGAACACCGGGTGCCCGGTGCGCAGTTGGCGCTGCGGACCGCCTCGGGCACGGTCTCCGTGGAGTACGGGGTGCGGTCCCTGGAGGGCGGCGGCACGGTCACCCGTGACACGGTCTTCCCGGTCGGATCCCTCACCAAGCCGTTCACCGCCGCCCTGGCGATGGTCCTCGTCGAGGACGGGGACCTAGCGCTCGACGACCCGCTCGCCGATGAGTTTCCCGAGTTCGGCGCGGGCAAAGTGGTGACGCTCCGTCAATTGCTCACGCACACCTCGGGGTTGGCCTCGAACGTAGGGGAGGAGGAGGCGGAGCGGGCCGGGAACCGGCTGCGCTGGGTGAAGGCGCACGCCACCGCCGGGGACCTGGTCCACCGGCCGGGCACGGCCTTCTCTTACTCCAACCCCGGTTACGTCGTGGCCGGAGCCCTGACCGAGGCCGTCACCGGAATGGAGTGGCGCGAGGCGCTCGGTGCGGTCCTCCTCGAACCGCTGGGGATCGGACCGGCGTTCGCCACCGGGCCCCGGTCCGCGGCGGACCGTCCCGGCGTCGAGGGGCACACCGTACGCCAGGGCCGCGAGCGGATCGTGGGCGTACGCGAACAGCTGATGCATCCGGTGGAGGACCCGGACGGCGCGCTGTCCGTCAGCGCCGCCGACCTGACGGTGTTCGCCTCGCTCTTCCTCGGCGGGAACGGCGGCCCGCTCAGCGCGTCGGGGGCCGCGACGATGGTCCGCGACCAGCTCGACGGGGTGCGGGTGGGCCCCTTCGGGATGGCGGACGGCTGGGGACTCGGTCTCGCCCGGTACGCGGACCCCGCACACGGCGGCGACCTCTACGGGCACGACGGCACCCTCGACGGGGTCTCCTGCCACCTGCGCTTCGACCCGGTCGGCGGCACGGCGCTCGCGCTCACCACGAACGCCAACACCGGTCAGGAGGTGTGGAACGCGCTGTGCGAGCGGCTGGCCGGACGCGGGCTGCCGGCCGTCGCGGGCCTGGGCGGCGGAGTGCGGTCCGCGCCCGAGGCCGCCGCTCCCGACGACTGTCTGGGCCGGTACGAGAACGGTGCGGCGGACGTCACCGTGCAGCAGGGCCCCGAAGGGCGGCTGCTGCTGGCCTCCGAGGGGCGTCCGGCGTACGTGCTGAACTGTCGCGAGGGCCTGGAATTCACCCTGCACGACATCGAGGGCGGCCCGGAGACCTTCGCCGGGCGGTTTCTGACCGACCCGGACACCGGGCGGATCGACAGCATCCAGTTCTCGGGGCGGCTGGCCCGCCGGGTTCCGGCGGATGGCATGATCCACAACACCGTGGCCCCTCGTGCCCCGGCCTCCAACCCCTCGGCTCAGAACGGCACTTCGGGATGACTATGACGTCCATCGAGACGACCGGCACGGCGGAAGTCGTGCCGGTCCCCCTCTCGCGCAACCGGAACTACACGATCCTGTGGACAGGACAGCTCTTCTCCCAGCTCGCGATGGAGATCCTCACCATCGCCCTGCCGCTGCTGATCCTGGCCCGGTCCGGGTCCGCCATCGAACTCGGCCTCGCCTCGTCGGCGTTGGCGGTGGCGCAGATGGCCGCCGTCGTGCCCGCAGGAGTGATAGCCGACCGCTGGGACCGGCGCAAGGTGCTGCTGGTGTGCGCGGGAGCCCGCGCCGCGGGCATGGCGGCGCTGGTCGCCTCCCTCTTCCTCGGGCACTACAGCTTCCCGCTGGTGCTGGCGGTGGTCGTCCTCGAAGGGATCTTCGTCGCGGCTTTCGACCCGGCGGAGCACGCCGCGCTGCCCCAGGTGGTGCCCGCCTCGCAGCTGTCGCTCGCCGTGGCGCGCAACACCGCCCGGCCGTACGTGGCGGCCGTGCTCGGCCCCACGGTCGCCGGGTTCCTCTTCGCCCTGCAACCCGCCCACCCCTTCCTCGCCAACGCGGTGATGCTGGCGCTCTCCTTCGTCACCCTGCTGATGCTGCGGCTGCCGCGCGTGCGGCGGGCGTCGGCCCAGGTGACGGCGGAGGCGCCGGTGGCGGCCCCGGCGGAGGCGGCTCCGGTGACGGCGGAGGCGGCCCCCGAGGCCCGGCGCAGCCCCTGGGCGGAGGCCGCGGAGGGCTTCCGCTGGGTGCTCGGCAAGCGGGTCATCAGGACCACCCTGCTCTGGGTGATGCTCACCAACTTCGTCTTCGGCGCCCTGGTCGTCGTCGTCCTGGCCCTCGCCGACAAGGGCGACGTCGGGGCGGCCGAGACCGGCCTGATGATGGGCTTCTTCGGGGCGGGCGGGGTGCTCGGCGCGATGATCGCGCCCCGGCTCCACGCGGGCGTACCGGCACCGGTGCTCGTCCTCGGGTTCTCCTGGCTCGGCGCGGCGGGCACGGCGGCGATGGCCTTCGTGCCCGTGGGGGTGCCGCTCGGCCTGCTGTTCGGCCTGCTCGCCCTGCTGGCCCCGGCGGCCAACACCACGGTCATGACGTACCAGTTGATGGTCACCCCCGACGAGATGCGCGGCCGTCTCAGCGGACTCTCGGGCTTCTGCAGCGGGGGAGCGGGTGCGCTGGGGCCCCTGGTGGGCGGAGCGCTGGTGACCGCCACCGGAAGCAGTTCGGGGGCGCTGCTCGCCTGCGCGGGAGCGTTCGCGCTGATCGCCCTGATGGTCACGGTGAGCCCGACCATGCGCCGATTCCCGGCGGCCTCGGCCGCGTAACCCCAGCTCAACCGGCCCGCATCCGTCGGGTCGGCACGCACCGCACTCGCCCGGCCACTGCGCCCGGCGACCCGGAATTCTAGATTCCGAGTCGCCGGGCGCAGTGATGTTTTGCCAGGGGCCGAAGCATGTGGCGAACGGTTCGGCCCGGCTGTCATGCTTCAACTCGTTCCTGATGGCACGCAAGTTCGAAAAGAAGCGCGTGCCGCATGAGGCGACTGCACCGCTGCCGTCGCCCCCCCCAGCGCCCGCAGGCGGCGCCACCCCGAAACGCACCGACCGTGCCAGTCATCTGGCGGAGGTTCACAGCTGATGATCACGCATGAACTGAATGACGACGAAATAACAGCAATTGACGGACTTGTCGACGAGCTCACCCGGAAGTACGACTCGGTGGAGTCCGCTGAGTTCCAGCAGGACAGCCGGATCTACGCCGCGGAACTGCCCCGCAGACTGCGCAGCGCCGTACACGGCTACCGGTCGTCGGAGCGCTCCGCCGTCCTGGTCGTCTCCGGGCTCCCGGTCGACGACGCGGACCTCGGTCCGACCCCGCTGGGCCGCACCGCCACCCCCGTCGGGGCACCCACCACGCTCCGCCAGGACATCGCGTTCTACCTGATCACGGCGCTGCTCGGCGACCCGGTCGGCTGGGCCACCCAGCAGGACGGCCGGATCATGCACGACATCTACCCGGTCCCCGAGCACGAGCACGGCCAGATCGGCTGGGGCAGCGCCCAGACGCTCACCTGGCACACCGAGGACGCGTTCCACCCGCTGCGCGCCGACTACCTCGGGCTGATGTGCCTGCGCAACCCGGACGGCGTCGAGACGACCGTCGCCGACATCGCCGACGTGAAGATCGACGACGAACTGCGGTCGCTGCTCGCCCAGAAGCGCTTCTTCATCCGCCCCGACGACGCCCACCGGATCGCCGACGCCGACGCGGGAGGCCCCACGGGCAAGAGCGCCGAACTGCTCCGGCGCAGCCGCGAGCGGGTGGAGCGCGCCCTCGCCGAACCGGAGCCCATGGCCGTCCTGTTCGGCAGCGAGGACGACCCGTACCTCTGCATCGACCCGTACTTCATGACGGGCAGTCAGGGCGAGGAGGAGCAGCGCGCCCTCGACGCCTTCTCCGCCGCCGTCGACGACGCCCTGGGCGACGTGATCCTGCGCCCCGGCGACATCGGCATCATCGACAACTTCCGTGCCGTGCACGGCCGCAAGCCCTTCCGCGCCCGCTTCGACGGTACGGACCGCTGGCTGCGCCGACTCAACGTCGCACGGGACCTGCGTCCCTCGCGCGGAGCCCGGCTGGACGCCGAGGCCCGCGTCATCCACTGACGCACCCACCCAGGCCCCCGCCCCCCACCGACCGGACCGCCGTCCGGCCCCGCACCACCCTTCTCCACCCCCTCCATCCCTTCGAAAGCATCCCGAGGCTGTCGTGACCATCGCACCCGAGGCACCCACCACCCCCCTGACCCACTCCGGCCAGGCCAACCCGGGACAGGTCGAGGAGAACCTGACCCAGCTGGAGTTCATGGCCATCAACAGCGAGCTGAACCTGGCCGACGGGCACGCCCGCCAGGGGCTCACCGCAGGCCAGCAGAAGATCATCGACTCGCTTCCCGAGATCTTCGCCGAGAGCGCCGAGCGCCGGGTCGAGGACCTGGAGAACGAGGCCCACGAGGCGTTCTTCCACATGCTCGGCCAGCACAGCTACCTCACCGCCGGCAGCGGCCGCGTGCTGAGCTGCTACGCGTCGTCCGTCGCCATGGAGATCCTCGCCCGCACCCTGGCGACCTCCATCGACAACGTGGCCCTGGTCCACCCCACCTTCGACAACATCCCCGACATCCTGCGCGGCTGCGGCCTCGGCCTGGTCCGCCTGGACGAGGAGGTGCTGCACGGCGGCGACCTGAGCGCGGAGTTCCTCGACTCCGTCGGCGCCATCTTCGTCACCACCCCCAACAACCCGACCGGCGTGGTCACTTCCGAGGCGCGCCTGACCCGGCTGGCGCAGCAGTGCGCCGAGCACGACGTCATCCTCTGCCTCGACACGTCGTTCCGCGGCTTCGACATCCGCGCCCAGTACGACCACTACGCCGTGCTCGGCGCGAGCGGCTGCCGCTGGGTCGTCATCGAGGACACCGGCAAGCTGTGGCCGACGCTCGACCTCAAGGCCGGTCTGCTCGTCTACTCCGACAACCTCGACCTGCCGATCGACCTGATCTACTCCGACATCCTGCTCGGCATCTCCCCGATGATCCTCACCCTCATCCGCGAGTTCGCGAAGGACGCCGCCAACGGCGGGCTCGAAGACCTGCACGCGTTCATCGAGCACAACCGCCAGATCGTCCGCTCGGCCCTCGCCGACATCCCCAACGTCACCGTCCTCGGCGAGGGCCTGCGGGTCAGCGTCGAGCGCGTACGCGTCGACGACGGTTCCGCCTCCAAGGTCTGGGCCGCCCTGCGGGACGAGAACGTGTACGTACTGCCGTGCCGCAAGTTCCACTGGGCGAACCCCGCCGAGGGCGACGACAGCTTCCGCATCGCCCTGGCCCGCCCCGTCGAGCCGCTCCAGCGG
Organism: Streptomyces sp. NBC_00237; assembly: GCF_026342435.1. Classification (NCBI taxonomy): domain Bacteria; kingdom Bacillati; phylum Actinomycetota; class Actinomycetes; order Kitasatosporales; family Streptomycetaceae; genus Streptomyces; species Streptomyces sp. NBC_00237. The sequence continues at coordinate 227,955 of NZ_JAPEMT010000005.1, forward strand.
TCCATCGACAAGCTGAAGGCGGTACTGGAGTCCGAGCGGTGACCGCACTCACCGAGACGCCCGCCGGAGCCGGCCCCGGGCGCACCCCGCGCCCGGCCCGGTGGCCCCACCTTCGACGGGGCATCGTGCAGGACGTGGTCCCGGCCGGGGTGATCGACCTGGGCCCCGGCTACCCGGACCCGGACCTGCTGCCCACCGCGCTGCTGCGGCAGGCGTACGGCACGGCGCTCGGTGAGTACGGGCCCGCGGCCCTGGCGTACGGACACAACACCGGCCCCCTCCCGCTGCGCGAGGCCCTCGCGGACCGGGCGCGGCGGGCGGACGGCCACCCGTGCGAGGCGGACAACGTCCTGGTCACGGCGGGCACTTCACAGGCGCTGCACCTGCTGTCCGGGGTGCTGGGAAGCCCCGGCGGGGTCGTCCTCGCCGACCAGTACTCCTACGACCTCGGACGGCAGATCTTCACCGACTGCGGACTGCGGGTGCGCACCGTCGCCACGGACGCCGACGGAATGAACCCCCGCGCCCTGCGCGAAGCCGTCCTGGCCGAGCGTGCGGCGGGCGCCAGGATCGCCTTCGTCTACCTCAACCCCACCCACCACAACCCCACCGGCATCGTCGTGCCGCTCGCCAGGCGTCGGGAACTCCTCGACCTCACCGAGCAGCACGGACTGATGGTCGTCGAGGACGACGCCTACGGTGAACTGGCCCTGGAACCGGGCGAGTCGCCACCGCCTTCGATGGCGGCGCTCGCCGGGTACCGGGGGGTGCTGAAACTGGGCACCTTCGCCAAGACGCTCGCCCCGGGCCTGCGCCTGGGCTGGCTGCTCGGCGATCCGGCCCTGGTGCGCCGCATCGGCGCGCACGGGCTGCTCGTCAGCGGCGGCTCGCTGAACCACACCACCGCGCTGGCCGTGGCGACCACCCTGCTCGACGGCAGCTACGGACAGCACCTGGAACAGGTGCGCGCCGAACTCAGGAGGCGCAGGGACACCCTGGCGGCCTCGCTGAAGGACGCACTGGGCCCGCGCGTCGCGTACCGGATCCCGCACGGCGGCTTCTTCCTCTGGCTCGGTCCTGCGGACGACCCGGAGCGCGGGAAGCCGAAGGAGGCCGACCTCGCAGCGGCCGCCGAGCTGGCCGGGGTCCGCCTCGCGGCGGGCTCCCGGTTCGGCAGCGGAGACCGGCCGAGGCTCAGGCTGGCCTACAGCCTCAACGCGCCCGAGCTGCTGACCGAGGCCGCACACCGCCTCGCCACGGCCTGGACGCCCTGACCGGATCCCGGCCCGGGCCCCCGGAGGAACGTCTCCGGGGCCATCGACTCCCGGCCGCGGTCGTTCGGCGCCCCCTCGCCGACCGGCCGCGTCCGGGACCCCCTCCGGAACGCCACGCATCCCCGCAGAACGCCACGCATTGCCGGAAAACGCCCCGCATCCCCGAAACGAGAAACGCTGATGCTTCCCCTCACCCAGAACACCCCCACGGGCCCCCACGGCTACAGCCTTCCGCTGTCCCCCTCCGGGACCTCCTCCATGCTCACCCCGCCGCCCTGGCACTTCTCCGGCGACGTCGTCATGGTCGACTACCGCGTCGATCCCGACGCCGCGGCCCGCTTCCTGCCGCCGGGCCTCTCGCTGGGGGCGGACCCGGGTGCGGCGGCCGCGATCTTCGCCACCTGGCAGTGGTGCTCGGACTCCGGCGAGGAGCTCACCGACCCGTCCCGCAGCCAGTTCTCCGAGTTCCTGATCCTGCTCGGCTGCGACTACGACGGCAACGCCATGGCACGTGCCCCGTACGCCTGGGTGGACCAGCCCGTCCCGATGGTCCGGGGCTGGGTGCAGGGCATGCCCAAGCAGTTCGGCGCCGTCCACCAGACCATCTCCGGGCTGCCGGGCCGGGCCGGATCGGCGAAGGCCCCCGGTGGCCTGTTCGCGGGCAACCTCTCCGTGCACGGCCGCCGGGTCGTCGAGGCGTCGGTGACGCTCACCGAGCGGGTCCAGCAGCCGCCGCACCTCCACGACGTGCCGCTGGTGCACAGCCTGGTCACCCCCGAGTGGGCGGCCCCGGCGACCGGTCCCGCGCCGCTCACCGCGTCCGAGGTCGGCGACGTGGAGTTCGGCGAGATCTGGACGGGTGAGGCACGCCTCGACTTCTTCGACGCCCTCGACGCGGACTTCGCGTCGCTGGCCCCGGTCGAGATCGGCGCGGGTCACGTCTTCTCGTACGCGGAAACACTGAAGGGGGGCCGCATCCTGCCGGTCCCCGGGAGCCACCAGGGCGCATGACCGGAATCCGACAGGGCGCAGGACCGCACGAGAGACAGCACGAGAGACGCGACGGGGGTCGGACATGCTGAGGATCCACTTCACGGCCGAGGACCTGGCCCGGCTGCACATGGCGGCAGGGCTCGGACTCCTGACGGAGAGCTCCCTGGCCCTCCATCTGTTCGCCCGGAACAACGAGGTCACCTTCCGCGGCTGGCGCAAGCAGCTGCGGGTCGAACTCGGCCGGGGCGCCGCCGCGTACGAGAACCTCGCCGGGCAGCACGCGCCCGACGAACTGGTCAACGTCGTGCAGCGCGCCGAGCAGGCGACGGCCCCCGGGCTGCGCCTGGTCAGCACCCGCAAGCACCAACTGGTCTCCGCCCTGTCGGACTTCGGCCGGGTGGCGGTCCGGCCCTACTGGCCGCAGGTCCGCACCATGCTCGAAGGCATCCGCGACACCAGCGGACGCATCATGATCGCGGGGGGTGCCGAGCGACTGCTCGACACCCTGCACCCCAGGCTGCGCTGGCAGAGCCCGGTGCTCGAACTGCACGGCCCCGGACCCGACCGCGACGTCCACCTCGGTGGGCGCGGGCTCGTCCTGAGCCCCTCGTTCTTCCTGCCCGAACAGACCTGCCTGTTCGTGGAGTCGGAGGGCACGAGCGGACGGCCCGCGATCCTCTTCCCCGTCAACGACCCGGCGAAGGCCGAATTCAGCCGGGACTGCGAAGGAGGTGCCGAAGCCCTCGGCGCGCTGGTCGGGCACACCCGGGCCGCCGCGCTCCAGGTCCTCACCGAGAGCTGCAACACCAGCGAACTGGCCGAACGCCTCAACCTGTCGCTGGCGGGCGCGAGCAAGCACGCCTCGATCCTGCGCGGCGCCGGCCTGATCATGACCACCCGCTCCCGCAACACCGCACTGCACACGCTCACCCCGCTGGGCGTGGCCCTGCTCGACAGCAGGGCCCCCGTGACGCGGGCGGCCCCTGCCACGCGGGCCCCCGTGACCCGTACGCCGGACACCCGTCCGTACGGCACGCGCATCCCCGAGCCCCGTGCGGCCACCTCTCGTACGGTCAACTCCCGTACGGCCGGTTCCTGCACCGCCACCACCCGTCAACCGCTCGGCATCCCCGCCTGAGCGTCCCACCAGAGGAGCAACACATGAGCACCAACCCGTTCGACGACGCGTCCGGCACGTTCCTGGTGCTGGTCAACGACGAGGGCCAGCACTCCCTGTGGCCGTCGTTCGCGGAGGTCCCCGACGGCTGGACGGTGGCGCTCGCCGCCACCGACCGGGCCTCGGCCCTCGCCTACGTCAACGAGAACTGGACCGACATGCGGCCCAAGCGGCTCGTCGAGGCGATGGGCGAGAACTAGCCACCGCCGCACGCCCCCAGGAACCCCCTCCACGACCCTGCGAGAATGGCCGACTGTGACGATTCGAGTGGTACTCGCCGACGACCAGGAAATGGTCCGCCGCGGCATGCGGCGCATCCTTGAGGCCCAGACGGACATCGAGGTGGTCGGCGAGGCCGCCGACGGCGTGGACGCGCTGGCCGAGGTCCGCCGACTGCGCCCCGACGTCGCCCTGGTGGACGTCCGGATGCCCCGGATGGACGGCCTCGAAGTCACCCGGACCCTCCAGGAGTCCGCGGCCGAACTGCCGGTGAAGGTGGTCATCGTGACGACCTTCGACCTCGACGAGTACGTCTACCCGGCACTGCGGCACGGAGCCTCCGGCTTCCTGCTCAAGCGCTCGGGGCCGACCCTGCTCGTCGAGGCGGTCCGCGCGGCCGTCGCGGGGGAGAGCCTGATCAGCCCGTCCATCACGGTGCGGCTGCTGAAGCACGTCGCCGGCGCGGGCCGGACGCCCGAACGAACCGGGCGTCCGGCCGTGGTCGAACCGCTCACCAAGCGGGAGACCGAGATCGCGGCCAAGGTCGCCGAAGGGCTGACCAACGCCGACATCGCGGGCGAGATGTTCATCTCCGCGGGCACCGTCAAGACCCATGTCGCCGCCGTCCAGCGCAAGTTGGGCGTACGCAACCGGGTCGGCATCGCCGTCCGGGCCTGGGAGATGGGCTACGCGAACGCCGGTTAGCAGCCTCGCCCGGCACTCCACCAACACCCGTACCAGCCAAGGAATCTGAGTTACCGTCACGCCTTCGGTGTGCCCCGAAGTCCGCGTGGCGAAGCACCGCACCCCCACCGTCGGACCGCGCCGCCGGGCGCCCCCGCACGCCCTCGGTGAACGGTCCGTCACGCCCCGGTGCGGGTCCCGTCCGGATCCCACCCGCCCGCCCCCTCCGTTCAAACCTGTCCGAAAGAGACATCATGGCCATCGCTCTCGGCGAGAAACGACCACAACTCCACTCCCTGACCGGTCTGCGCGCCCTCGGCATGCTGCTGGTCTTCGTCGTCCACGGCTCCTTCGAGATCGTCTTCAGCGACGACACGATCGGGCTCGCCTACCTCGAAGGCGTCGGCACCTCCGGCCAGACGGCCGTCACGTACTTCTTCATCCTCACCGGCTTCGTGCTCACCTGGTCCTGGAACAAGAAGGAGTCGCTGCGCGCCTTCTGGCGGCGGCGCGCGGTGCGCGTCTTCCCCAACCACGTCACCGCCCTCGCCTTCGCGGTGGTCCTCATCATCGCGCTGGGCGCCCTGCCCGACTTCCTCCCCCTGCTGGCCAACCTCTTCCTGGTCCAGTCCTGGTTCCCCGACCCGGCCTTCCAGGAGGCGGGCAACAGCGCCACCTGGTCGCTCGCCGTCGACATCGGCTTCTACGCGCTCTTCCCGTTCCTGCTGCCCCTGGTCAAGCGGATCCGCTCGCAGTACCTGTGGTACGTGGTCGGCGCCGTGGCCGTCGTCATCGCCCTCATACCGGTGGTCGCGAACACCTTCCTGCCCGCCACCCCCGAGTCACCGCTGTGGCAGACCTCCGAGAGCCGCTACTGGTTCGTCTACTTCTTCCCGCTCTCGCGCATGCTCGAATGCCTCCTCGGGATGCTGGTCGCCCGCATCCTGATCACCGGGCGCTGGATCGGACTGCGTCCGCTGCCCGCCGCCCTGATCCTGGTGGCCGCCTACGTCGCCGCGCAGCAGGTGCCCTTCCTCTACCGGTACGCCGCCATCACCGCCGTACCCGTCGCGCTGCTCACCGCCGCCCTGGCGACGATGGACGTCGAGGGGCGCAAGAGCTGGCTGAACAGCAAGGCCCTCGTGCGACTCGGCGAACTCTCCTTCGCCTTCTACCTGTTGCACGGTCCGATCCTCAAGTACGGACACCTCATGTTCGGCACCGTCATGGACGGCGGCATCCCGGAGGGGCGCACCTGGGAGGTCCCCGGAGCGCTCGCCTTCCTGGTCGGGATGTTCGCGGTGTCCCTGGTGCTGGCCTGGCTCATGAACGTCTTCGTCGAGCAGAAGGCCGTACGCCTGTGGTCGCGTCGCAAGACCCCGGCGGCCCCGCGCGTCAAGGTCGCCGCCTAGGCTCATGCAGATGATGACAGGTAATCAGCAGATGGGCCGCATGCGGCAGTTGTGGTGCGGAGCGAGCGTGGTCCTCCTCGGGTTCCCGGCCCTCCTCGGGCCGCCCGCGGCGTACCTCCTCGCGGTCACCGCCGTCGTCGCCGTGCTCGTGGTACTGCTGCCCCTGCCACTCGGAAGGATCACCCTGCCGGTGGCCGCCCTCGCGGCCACCGGCCTGTCCGTGGTCACCGACGTGGCCTACGGCGGGCAGCAGGGGCTCACCCTCCTGTGGATGCCCTTCGAGTTCACCGCGCTCCTGGTGCTCACCGGACGGCTGATCCGGCGCGTGCGCCGGTACGCCGCCCCGCTGGCGGCGGCCGTGGCACTGGCCACCGTCGCGCTCCCGCTGCGCTTCACCGTGCGCAACCCGGAGTCGGGGGCCAACGGCTCCCTCGTCATGGTCGTGATCACGCTGGTGCCGGTGGCCTGCGCGGTCGCCGTCGGCGGCTACCTGCGGTCGGTCGACGAACGCAGGCGGCGCGCCGTGCTCCGGGCCCGCAGGGAACAGCGCCTCGACATGGCCCGAGTGCTGCACGACTTCGTCGCGCACGAGCTGACCGGCATGGTCCTGGAGGTCCAGGCGGCCCAGGCGTCCCCGTACGAACCCGATCAAATGGCCTTGTTCCTGGGCCGGTTGGAGGAGTCCGGGCTGCGCGCCCTGGACCAGCTGGACCGCGCCCTGGACACCCTGCGCCAGCCGGAGGAGCACCCGGGCGCGACGCCTGAGGTCGGCGAGCAGATCCCCCCGGGACAGTACGAGGACGCCGAGGAGCCCGCCCACGTGCCCACCCTGGTGCGCGGGCTTTCCGACCTGCCCGACCTCGTCACCCGCTTCGCCGAGTCCAGCTCCCTCCCCGCGAAGCTGGACCTGGACGCGGAACTGACCGGCACCCTGCGCCGCGAGAGCGACGAAGTCGCGTACGGAATGGTCATCGAGGCCCTCACCAACGTGCGTCGGCACGCCCCCTCGGCCACCTCCGTGACCGTCTCCGCCCAGCCCGAAGGCGACGACCGCGTGCGCGTCAGCGTCACCGACCACGGCGGTGGCCGGGAGGGCGCGTCCGGCGCCCTGCTGAAGGACCGTCAGGGCGGCGGCACCGGACTGGTGGGCCTGCGCGAGCGGTTCACCGTACTGGGCGGAGAACTGACGGCCGGACCGTGCGAGGACGGCTGGCGCGTGACCGGAACCCTGCCCCGCTGACCCACCGGGTCGCCACCGCAACTCCGCACCACTGACGTACCGGGTCGCCACCGGAACTCCGTACCACTGACGTACCGGATCGCGACCGGAACTCCGCACCACTGACGCATGGACGTGCGAGGGATCCGCAGGGACGGACCTGCGGATCTCTACCAAACGGCAGATGTGCGGATGTCGCCGAACGACGAATCTAGAACCCATCGAGCCCCGCCGCATTCTCGCCGAACGCGGCAACTCCCCAACCAGCCCCCCACCTTCACCACCCCGGAGACACCCCATGGACCTCAAGCCCCTCGCCCGCACCCGGAACGCAGTCGCGGGAGCCGTCGTACTCGCCGCCGTCGTCGGTCTGACCGGCTGCGCCAGCGCCAAGGACGCGGACCCCGAGACGAAGACCTTCGCGTACAAGGGCAAGACCGTGAACGTGAAGTCGCACGGCATCCCGACCGACCTCGTCGCCACCGACCGCGACGACATCCTGGTGACGCGGTGGTTCGACGTCGGTGCGGGCGCCGACGAGGAGAGCAGCTGGGAGCTGAAGGAGGACGTCCTGGACCTGGTCGCCAAGTGCAGCAAGCTCGCCAACTGCGACGTGCGCTACAAGGTCGAGGTGCCCAAGGAGATGAAGGTCCTGCGCAACGGGAAGGCGACGGACCTCAAGGGCGAGAAGGGCGACAAGGAGAAGGGCACCAAGGACAAGTCCGCACCCCCTGCCGGTGCCGTCTCGGCCGCCGTCCGGAACCTGGCGTAGGGGAGCGGAACGACATGCTGGAACTCATCGACATCACCAAGGACTACCGGGGCGGCAAGCGTGCCGTCGACAACATGACCATGCGCATGGAGCGCGGCATGCTCGGTCTGCTGGGCCCCAACGGGGCGGGCAAGTCGTCCCTGATGCGGATCGCCTCGACCGTCACCCGCCCCACCAGCGGCCAGGTCCTCTTCCAGGGCACCGACGTGGTGGCCAAGCCGGACGTGCTGCGCCGCGCTCTCGGCTACCTCCCGCAGGACTTCGGCGTCTACCCGAACCTCACCTCCCGCGAGTTCCTCGGCTACCTCGCCGCCGCCAAGGGCCTCTCGGCCCGCTCCTCCAAGGCCCGTATCGACGAACTGCTCGAACTGGTCAACCTCACCGAGGCCGTCAAGCGCCCCCTCGGCAAGTACTCGGGCGGCATGATGCGCCGCGTCGGCATCGCGCAGGCGCTGCTCGCCGACCCGCAGGTGATCATCGTGGACGAGCCCACGGCGGGCCTCGACCCCGAGGAGCGGGTCCGCTTCCGCAACCTCCTCAGCGACCTGGCCGCCGACCGGGTGGTCATGCTCTCCACCCACATCGTCTCCGACGTCGAGTCCGTCGCCTCCGACATCGCCGTCGTCGCCCAGGGGCGGCTGCTGCGCCGGGGCACCCCCGAGCAGCTGATCGCGGCCATCGAGGGCTGGGTCTGGGAGGTCATGGTCGACGCCGCCGAACTGCCGGTGCTCCAGAAGCGCCACCTCGTCAGCCGGATGGTGCGCACCAGCAGCGGCGTACGGGTGCGCCTGCTCACGCACCTCGCGCCGTACGCCACGGCCCAGCAGGTGGCACCGGACCTGGAGGACGCCTACCTGGCCGCCGTGAACAACGTCGGCGCCGGGGCTGCCCAGCAGCGCATGACCAGTGCCGGAGGGCGGTAGCCGTGCGGACCCTCTACAGGCTCGTCGTCGGCGACTTCTGGGACCGGGTGCGCCGCCCGGCGTACGCCGCGATCCTCCTCGCGGCGGTCGGACTCGGCTACCTCGCGACCCCCGCCCGCGAGGCGGGCTGGGTCGTCATGCAGGTCGGTGAGTACCGGGGCACGTACAACAGCGCGTACATCGGCATGGTGGTGGCCCTCGCCGGATCGGTGTGGCTCTCCCTCGGCGGCTTCTACGTCGTCCGCAACGCCATCTCCCGCGACGAGGCCACCGGCGTCGGCCGCCTCCTCGCCTCCACCCCCCTCAAGAACCACCTCTACCTCGCGTCCAAGTTCCTGAGCAGCGTCCTGGTCCTGGCCTCGATGCTGGGCGTGCTGGCGCTGACCGCCGTGGTCATGCAGCTGTCCCGGGGCGAGACGATGGCCGTCAACCCCGTCGAACTGCTCAAGCCGTTCCTCTTCATCGCGCTGCCGCTGATGGTGTTCACGGCGGCGGCGGCCCTCCTCTTCGAGGCCGTACCGCTGCTGCGGGCCGGACTCGGGAACATCCTCTGGTTCTTCATCTGGGCCTTCATCGCGATCGGCGGACAGTCCCCGAACGCGCCGCTCGGCGGGATCGGCGTGCACCAGGTGGTGCAGTCGCTCAGTACGTCGCTGAAGGCGCAAGGCATCGACCCGACGCAGGTCGGCGAGTTCAGCCTCGGTCTGACCCTGGTCGACAAGCCGCTGAAGACCTTCGACTGGAGCGGCTTCGAGCTGACCGGCGACTACCTCCTCACCCGGCTCGTCCTCGTCCTGATCGGGGTGGCGCTCGCCATGGTGCCGGTGCTGTGGTTCCCGCGCTTCGACCCCTCGCGGGGGCGTGCGGCCAAGGACACGGCGGCGACGCAGGCCGCCGGTGAGGGTCCCGCCGGGGCACCCGGTGCCGTTGCCGCTCCCGGTTTCCCCGCCGCTCCCGGTTTCCCCGCCGTACTGCGCGAAGAGCACGAGTCCGGCACGAAGACCTTCGGCGGTGTGCCGAAGGCCCAGGTCAAGCTGGGCAACTCCGCGGTGCGGCTGCTCGTCGGCGAGGTGAGGATCCTGATCCAGGGGATTCCACTGTGGTGGTGGGGCGGTGTGCTGACGCTCGCGCTCGTCGCGCAGATGGTCACCCCGGCCACCGGAGTCTCCCGCTTCCTGCTGCCGCTGGCCTGGATCTGGCCGGTGCTGATCTGGTCGCGGCTGGGCACGCAGCGGCACGAGTCCGGGGTGGAGGCCATCCTCGGGGCGTACCCGACGACCCACCGCCGGGTGCTCGCCGAATGGGCGGCGGGCTTCCTGCTGACCGCCGTCGCGGGCATCGGACCCGCCGTCCGGATGGCGACCGGGGCGGACACGGTGGGCCTCTTCCACTGGGTCCTCGGCGCGCTGTTCATCCCCTCGCTGGCACTGCTCCTCGGCACGCTGAGCCGCACGCACCGCCTCTTCCAGGCCCTGTACCTGCCCCTGTGGTACGGAACGGTCAACGGCATCACCCCGCTGGACTTCATGGGCGCGCTGCGCACCGACGACGGAACGCCCGTGGGCATGTCACCCGGGTTCCTGATCGGCAGCTCGGCCGTGATGCTCGCCCTCGTCTTCGCGGCGGGCAAGGCACGGCGCGCGGTGAGCTAGCGAGAGCGGGCAACGAGCGGCAGGCCGGCGGAGCCGGGACCACGGACGCCACGTCCACGGTCCGGCGCCCGCCGGCCGCGCCGTTTCCGGGCCCGGCACCCTCCGGTCGGTGCCGGCTCCCCTCCCGCATAGGGTGGGCACAATGCAGGAGCAGTACCGGACCGTCGCCCACGCGGGCGTGCACGAGACCGAGATCAACCGATCCCGGTTCCTCTGCGCCCTCGCCCCCGCCGCCACCGAGCAGGAGGCGCAGGACTTCGTCGCCCGCGTCCGCAGGGAACACCCCACCGCCTCGCACAACTGCTACGCGTACGTCGTGGGGGCGGACGCCGGAATCCAGAAGGCCAGCGACGACGGAGAACCCGGCGGCACGGCGGGCGTCCCGATGCTCCAGATGCTGATGCGCCGCGAGGTGCGGTACGCCGTCGCCGTCGTCACCCGTTACTACGGCGGCGTGAAACTCGGCGCGGGCGGTCTGATCAGGGCCTACGGCGGAGTCGTCGGCGAGGCCCTGGACACCCTCGGCACGATCACCCGCCAGCGCTTCCGGCTCGCCACCGTCACCGTCGACCACCAGCGCGCGGGCAAGCTGGAGAACGACCTGCGGGCCACCGGGCGCTCCGTGCGCGAGGTGCGGTACGCCGAGGCGGTCACCATCGAGATCGGGCTGCCCGACGCCGACGTGGACGCCTTCCGGGGCTGGCTCGCGGACGCGACCGCCGGAACGGCCGCCTTCGAGCTCGGCGGCGAGGCGTACGGAGACGTCTGAGGAGCCCGCAGGACCAGGGGCGCGAGAGGCCGGTGCGCGGGCGGATTCCACCGTTGCCTCCTTGATTGTCAGACCCTCCCTTTACTCTCGTGAACCATGAGGCTTCTGCATACGTCCGACTGGCACCTCGGCCGGTCCTTCCACCGGGTGGGACTGCTCGACGCCCAGGCCGCGTACCTCGACCACCTGGTGGCGACGGTCCGCGCGCACGAGGTGGACGCCGTGCTGGTCGCGGGGGACGTGTACGACCGCGCGGTGCCGCCGCTCGCCGCCGTGGAACTCTTCGACCGGGCCCTGCACCGCCTCGCCGAGGAGAACGTGCCGACGGTGATGATCTCCGGCAACCACGACTCCGCGCGCCGCCTGGGCGTCGGCGCGGGCCTCATCGAGCGGGCGGGCATCCACCTGCGCACCGACCCCGCCGGGTGCGCCACCCCCGTCGTGCTGTCCGACGCGCACGGCGACGTCGCCCTCTACGGGCTGCCCTACCTGGAGCCCGCTCTCGTACGGGACGAACTGGGCGCGGCGAAGGCCCGGCACGAGGACGTCCTCGCCGCCGCGATGGACAAGGTCCGCGCCGACCTCGCCACCCGCCCCGGAGGCACCCGCTCCGTCGTCCTCGCACACGCCTTCGTCGCGGGCGGCGAGCCCAGCGACAGCGAACGCGACATCACGGTGGGCGGTGTCGCCGCCGTCCCCGCCGGGGTCTTCGCGGGCGTCGACTACGTCGCCCTCGGCCATCTGCACGGCGCGCAGACGGTGAACGAGCGGGTCCGCTACTCGGGCTCGCCGCTCGCCTACTCCTTCTCCGAGGTCAACCACCGCAAGACGATGTGGCTGATCGACCTCGGCCCCGGCGGGGAGATCGCAGCCGAGCGGCTCGACTGCCCGGTGCCCCGGCCGCTCGCCCGCCTGCGGGGCCCCCTGGAGGACCTCCTCGACGACCCCGCCCTCGCCCGGCACGAGGCCGCCTGGGTCGAGGCCACCCTCACCGACCCGGTCCGGCCCGAGGACCCGATGGCCCGGCTCTGCGCGCGCTTCCCGCACACGGTGAGCCTCGTCTTCGACCCGGACCGGGGGCCCGAGGGCGAACACGTCTCGTACGCGCAGCGGCTCAAGGGCCGCGACGACCAGCAGATCGCGGAGGACTTCGTGGCGCACGTACGCGGCGGCAGCGGACCCGACGGACGGGAACGGGCGGTGCTCCAGGGCGCGTTCGACGACGTCCGCGTCGACGAGACGGTCCGCGAGGTGGCCCGGTGATCGCGTACGCCGCGACCGCGCGCGAGGTGACCCGATGAGGCTGCACTCCCTGTGCGTCACCGCCTTCGGGCCCTTCGGCGCCGCCCAGCACGTCGACTTCGACGAACTGAACGCCGCCGGTCTCTTCCTGCTCCACGGGCCCACCGGAGCGGGCAAGACCTCCGTCCTGGACGCCGTCTGCTTCGCGCTGTACGGATCGGTGCCCGGCGCCCGCGAGGGGCGCGGCCTCACCCTGCGCAGCGACCACGCCGCCCCCGGCGTGCCCACCGAGGTCGTCCTCGAACTCACCGTCGGCGGACGCCGCCTCGAAGTCACCCGCAGGCCCGCCCAGTTGCGCCCCAAGAAGGGCAACCGCACCGGCTTCGTCACCGAGAAGGCCCAGAGCTGGCTGCGCGAACGCGACGCCGGCACGGGGGAGTGGCAGGCCCTCAGCCGCTCCCACCAGGAGATCGGCGAGGAGATCAGCCAGCTCGTCGGGATGAACCGCGAGCAGTTCTGCCAGGTCGTCCTCCTCCCGCAGGGCGACTTCGCCCGTTTCCTGCGCGCCGACGCCGAAGCGCGCGGCAAGCTCCTCGGCAAGCTCTTCGACACCCGCCGCTTCGCCGCCGTCGAAGAGCGCCTCGCCGATCTGCGCCGCACCGCCGAACAGCAGGTCAAGCAGGGCGACGAACGCCTCCTCGCCCTCGCCGAACGCACCGCGGAGGCCGCCGGGCCCGCCGCCCGCGACGTTCCCCGCCTCGAGCAGCGGCCCGGCGACCCCGGCCTCGCCGCCGCCGTCCTCGCCTGGGCCGCCGTCGCCCGCAGCGGCGCCGTCGAACGCCGTGACCTCGCCTCCTGCGCGGTCGCCGCCACCGACAGCAGACGCGCCGCCGCCCGCCTCGCCCTGGAGGACCAGCGGGAACTGCTGCGGCTCCAGCAGCGGTTCGCCGAAACGCGCCGCCGCGCCGACGCGCTCGACGAACGACGCGAACAGTTCGAGGGACTCCGCGCCCGCCAGGACCTGGCGCGGGCCGCCGACCGGGCGGCCCCCGCCCTCACCCTGCGCGCCGCCGCCGAGCGTGACCACCGCGAGGCCACCAGGGCGTACGAGCAGGCCCGCACCCGGCTTCCCGCCTCCCTCGCGGACGCCGGAGCCGATCAGCTCGCCGAGCGGGAGCGGCGGATCCGGCAGGAGCTGGGCGGCCTCGACGCCGCCCGCCGGGCCGAGCGGCGCAGTGCGGAGATCACCGCCGAACGCGCCGCCCTGGACCGGGAGGCCCGCGCCGACGAGGAACTGCGCCAGGACGCCGACGACTGGCTCACCGGGTGGGACGCCGTACGACGCGGCCTCCAGGACCGCATCGAGGCCGCGCAGGAGGCCGCGACGCGCGCCGGACACCTTCAGTCGCAGCTCGCACCGGCCGCCGCCCGGCTGGCGGCGGCCCGCCGCCGCGACGAGCTCGACCAGCGGCTCCGGGCCGCCGAGCAGAGCCTGCACTCCGCCCGCGACACCGCCGCCGACGCCCGCGAACACTGGCTCGACCTGCGCGAACGCAGGCTGACCGGCATCGCGGCCGAACTCGCCGCCGAACTGCGCGACGGCGAGGCGTGCAAGGTGTGCGGCGCCACCGGCCACCCGGCCCCCGCCCGTCCCGGATCCGGACACGTCGACCGGGCCGCCGAGCAGGGTGCCCAGGACGCGTACGGACGCGCCGAGGAGACCCGTACGCAGGCGGAGAGCGCCCTCTCCCGGCTCCAGCAGACCCACGCCGCCGCCCAGGCCGAGGCGGGAGGCGCGAGCTTCGCCGAACTCGCCCTACTGGAAGGGGAGTTGCGGCGTGACCATGCCGCCGCGCACGCCTCGGCGGGCGACATGCACGCCGCCCGCGAGGAGCTAGGCCGGGCCGAGCAGGAGCACACCCGCCGCGTCGACGTCCGGGAGCGGGCCGAGCGGCGCAGCGCCGCCCGCACCTCGCACCGCGAGGCCATCGACCGCGAACTCGCCGGACTCCAGGAGGAGTTGACCCGGGCACGCGGGGACGCGGGCAGCGTCGAGGAGCAGTACGCCACCCTGACCCGCCGGGTCGCCCTGCTCGCGGACGCGGCCGAGGCGGTCCGGTCGTACGAGGCGACGGCGGATCGGCTCAAGAGCGCCGACGGGTCCCTCGCCGACGCCGCGTTCAAGGCCGGTTTCGCCACTACGGAGGACGCGGCGCGGGCCTTCCTCGACCACCCGGAACAGCGCGCGCTCCAGGACCGCATCGACGCCTGGCAGGCCGAACGGGCGGCGGTCGCCGACCGGTTGCGCGAGGAGGACGCCGTCGAGGCGGCCGACCGGCCCGCCGCCGACGTGTGGGCCGCCGAGGCAGCACACACCGCCGCCGAGCGCGCCCAGCGGGACGCCACCTCCGCGTACGACGCGGCCCGCGACCGGTGCGCCGCGCTGGCCCGTCTCGCCCGGCAGGCCGAGGAGGAGGCCCGGCGGCTGGGACCGCTGCGCGCCGACTACGAGCGGGTGGCCCGCCTCGCCGGACTCGCCGCGGGCACCTCCGCCGACAACGAACGCAAGATGCGCCTGGAGTCGTACGTCCTGGCCGCCCGCCTCGAACAGGTCGCCGCCGCCGCGACCGCCCGTCTGCACCGCATGTCGGCGGGCCGCTACACCCTCGTGCACTCCGACGAGCGCACCACCGGCACGGGCGGCAGACGGGCCGGGCTCGGCCTGCACGTCGTGGACTCCTGGACCGGCCGCGAACGCGACACCTCCACCCTGTCCGGCGGCGAGACCTTCTTCGCCTCCCTCGCGCTGGCCCTCGGCCTCGCGGACGTCGTCACCGACGAGGCGGGCGGGGTGCGCCTGGACACCCTGTTCATCGACGAGGGCTTCGGCAGCCTCGACGAGGCGACCCTCGACGAGGTCATCGACGTACTCGACGCCCTGCGCGAACGCAACCGCAGCGTCGGCATCGTCAGCCACGTCGGCGACCTGCGCCGCCGCATCCCGGTCCAGCTGGAAGTACTCAAGGGACGGGCGGGCTCGGTGGTGCGCCCCCGCAACGCCGGAGACTGAGGCGCCCGGGGCCGCCCGAGGGGCGCCGGAGACCGAGGGGACCACAGAGGCGCGGGCCCACCGGAGCGACCCGGCGGCCCCGCACCCCGCTGCTCACCGTTCGGCGTCAGACGCGCTGGGGAACGCGGTCCACGCCCTGCGAGGAGTTCTTCGGGTGGTTCGGGTTGAGGAACCACTTGCGGGCGGAGACCAGCCACCAGATCCCGGCGAACGCGACCACCGCCAGCACCGCCAGCGGCGCGTAGTTGAACGTCTCGACGCTGACCGGGGCCGACTGCGGAAGCATGAACAGCACCGTGATCACCGCGACCCAGCCCACCGCCACGATCCCGATCGGCTTCGACCAGCGTCCCAGGTGCCACGGCCCGCGCCGGAAGTTCTCCCCCTGCCGCAGCCGCAGCAGCGTCGGGGCGACGTACGCGATGTACAGGCCGATCGTCGCGATCGAGGTGACGGCCGCGTACGCGGTGGTGTTGAAGAGGTACGGCAGCCCCAGCACGAACGCGGCGCCCGCCGCCAGCCACACGGCGTTGGTCGGCGTGCGCGTGCCCGGGTGCAGCTTGTGCCACACCGTGGACAGCGGCAGCGCGCCGTCGCGCGAGAAGGCGTAGATCATCCGGCTGTTGGCGGTCACCGACGCCATCCCGCAGAACAGCTGCGCGCCGATCACGACGAGCAGCATCAGGGACCCCAGGGTCTCCCCGAGCGCGTCCAGGAGGATCTGCGCCGGCGGCACCCCGGTCTCGGAGTCCAGCGCCCCCGCGTACGACTGGATCGCGAAGGTCAGCCCGAAGAGCAGCACGAACCCCGCCGCCCAGGACACCAGCACCGACCGCACGATCCCCTTCGGCCCCTCCACGGAGGCGTTCTTCGTCTCCTCCGTCATGTGCGCGGACGCGTCGTACCCGGTGAAGGTGTACTGCGCCATCAGGAGCCCGATCAGACCGACGTACACCGCCGAGCCCCACCCGGTGTTGTTGACGAACTCGGTGAACACGAACCCCGGTGACTGGTGCTTCTCCGGCACGATCAAGAGCGCGCCGACGATCACCACGACACCGATCAGGTGCCACCACACGGAGACGGTGTTGAAGAACCCGACGACCCGCACCCGGAAGGTGTTCATCACCGCGTGCAGCACCAGGATGATGCCGAACAGCGTGATGGTGTGCGCGGGTGTCGCCGCGTACCCGAACTGGAGGTTCAGATAGGCGTTGAGGAACGACGCCGCCCCGAAGTCGATGCCCGCCGTGACGGCCACCTGCCCGAGCGTGTTGAACCACCCCGTGAACCAGGCCCACGCGGGCGCGGACTTCACCGGGGCCAGCTTGTGCGCCCAGAAGTACAGCCCTGCGGAGGTCGGGTAGGAGGAGCACACCTCCGCCATGGCCAGGGCGACGAAGAGCGTCATCAGCCCGACGAAGACCCAGCCCCACATGATCACGGCGGGCCCGCCGGTGTTCATGCCGAACGCGTACATGGTCAGACACCCGGAGAGGATGCTGATGATCGTGAACGAGACGGCGAAGTTCTGCCGTCCCGACATGGAGCGGTCCAGGGTCTGCGTGATGCCGAGCTCCGCGAGCCGTTCCTCCTCGGAGGGGGCGATGCTCGGTATGTCCAAAGGCATGGGGGTGCCCTTTCCTGATCCGGTTCGATGACGAACGTCCCACCGGGCGGCGGTGGTTGAGGGGTGGTGCGGTCTCTGTGGTGACGGGCTGCGTGACGGTGACGGGCCGCGTGACGGTGACGGGCTGCGCGGTGGGTTACGTGGCGATCGCCCGCTGCGCCCACGTCCGGTGCCGGGTGAACAGCGTCGCCGCGTCGCCGCAGTAGCTCCACGGCGTGTCCGAGGCGAAGGGGCCGATGGCGTCGAAGACCTCCGCCGCCTCCCGGTAGCGGCCCGCGAAGGACAGGGCGTGGGCCAGGTAGTTGGCGTCCTCGGTGAAGTGGGCGTGCGGGCGGACGGGTACGCGGTGCACCCACCAGTCGTCCCACGCCTGCGACGTCGACGGGTTGTCCGTCCACGGGTGCACGGCCATCCCGTACCGGTTGCCGTCGGCCTCGGTCCGGCTGCGGTGCGACTCGGCCAGCGCGACCAGCGGCATGACGTGCAGCGGCAGCCCGCGCGGCGCGTGCGCGCACTGCTCCTGCGCCCAGTGGAAGAGCTCGCCGCCCGTCCCGTGCCAGTCCGGGAACAGGTACGTGAGGATCTCGTGGTGCCCCTCGCGGCTCCACCGGTCCCGCTCCGTGACCTGCCGCCACACCTGGTGCAGCGTCGCCCGCCACTCCGGGTCGCGGACGGGGGAGTGGAACCGCAGGAGGGCCAGCATGACGACGTACGGAGCCGGATCGGCCGGAGCCGCGTCCGAAGCGGTGTCGCACGCCGCCCACGCCTGCTCCATCGCCTCGCCGCGCCCCCTGCCACGCCCGGCCGCCATGGACCGCAGCGCCAGTACGTTCGCCAGGAGGGCCAGGGCGTGCGGGGAACGGGGCTCCGCCTGCGCCCAGGTGTCGGCGAAGGTCAGCCGCGCCCCGGTGCGGGCGAGGACCTGGAGGCGGAAGATGCGCCGGTCCCAGTCGCCGCCGGTCCTGGTCAGCAGTTCCCGCGCGCCCTCCCACCGGCCCATCGCCGCGTCCTCGACCACGGTCCGCAGCCGGGCGTCGTCCCGGGCCGGATGCCTGTCTAAGGCGGGCGTCCGGCTCACGGCCGCCCCGCTCGGCGCGTCCCGGGGCGGTGGGTCGCCGAACAGCCTTGCCCGACAGAGGTGTCGAGGAACACCTTCAAGCCTCCGGAATGCCTTCGTGGACCGATCCGGCGGTGCGACAGCACAGCCGGTGACGCAGGGGGAACAGACTGTTCCGCCAAGTGATGTCGTGCACATCTCACTAGTGATATGGCGCGCCGTCTTGACGGTTCGTCAAATGTTCTACGACATGCGGGAGTTGACAGATCTTACCCATGCCGGATAACCCTTTCCCTGCCTCGCGGATGCGAATCGGGAGCAACGTCTTCGCCCGGAGGGGCAGGGGTGCGCGGGCGCGCCCGAGGACGCTGTTTCTGCCGGAGAAGGACTCACGGAGCGAAGGAGCGTAGGTGCCATGGCGGCGCTGCGGACGATGAGCGGGCACCCGGGGGCGAAGAACGTGCGGCAGTGCCTCGACTGCGGACGGGCCCTGAGCAGGTACAACGACGAAGACCGCTGCCACCAGTGCGTCCGCGGCCTCAGGGAGTCCCCGCCGGAACGCCCGCGCGTGCCGTCGTGGGTGTGGGAGCTGCCGGAGGTGCGGCGGGCGCTGCTGCGGCATGACTTCGGTTATGTGTGCATGCAGGTGCGAAGACACGCCTCGCTCCGGCAGGAGGACGTGGCGGAGCTGACCGGACTGAGCCAGGCGTTCCTGTCGATGCTCGAAGCGGGGGCGCGGCGGCTCACGAACATCGACAAGGTGGTGCGGCTGCTCGACGGCCTCGACGTGCCGATCGAGCTGACGGGCCCGATGCTCCGGAACCCGGCTGCCAGGCCCGCATCCGCCCCCTCGGGCCCCGGGGGTGCTAGAGGCTGATCGCCCGTCGCGGCAGCGGCGACGAGTACACCACGCTGGTCGTGACCGACCCGAGCGCCCCGATCCGCCCGGACACCTCCTCCAGGTGCTGCATCGACCGCGCGGCGACCTTGAGCACGAAGCAGTCGTCGCCCGTGACGTGGTGCGCCTCCAGGACCTCCGGCGTCACGTCGAGGAGGTCGTGGAAGGGCTTGTAGTTCCCGTGCGGGTACCGCAGCCGCACGAAGGCGAGGATCGGCATGCCGATCCGCTCCGGCTCGACCACGGCGGCGTACCCCGAGATCACCCCCGCCTCCTCCAGCCGTCGTACGCGCTCGGTCACGGCGCTCGACGACATCGAGACGGTCCGTGCCAGCTCGGCGAACGAGGCACGGCCTTCACGCTGCAGGGCTTCCAGGATGCGCCAGTCGGTAGCGTCCGCTGAATATCCGGTCATGCTCACAGACAACAGGGGAATCACCGGCAGATCAAGAGAAGTTCCGGGGGAATCCACTTCAGTGGGATGATCACTCCCCGTAGATTTTCAGCCATGACCAACACCACCGCGCACATCGCCCCGCAGGCCGCTCCCGCCGTCAACGCCGTCCTGCGGGTCCCGCCCGCTTCCCCCGCCGCTGCCGCCGCCCACTTCGGCGCGAGCCTCGCCTTCCACGCCGACGTCTCCGACGTCGCCTCCGCCCTGGCTGCCGGAGGCGACCCCGGCTTCGTCGTGATCGACTCCCGCAACACCGCCTCCTGGGACCAGGGGCACGTCCCCGGTGCCGTGCACCTGCCGACCGCCCTCATCCCCGAGCATGCCGAACGCCTCCTCGACAAGAGCGTCCCGGTCGTCACCTACTGCTGGGGCCCCGGCTGCAACGGCGCCACCCGTGCCGCCCTCGCGCTCGCCCAACTCGGCTACCAGGTCAAGGAGATGCTGGGCGGCATGGAGTACTGGATCCGGGAGGGCTTCGCGTACGAGACCTGGGAGGGCCGCCAGACCCCCACCGCCGACCCGCTGACGGCCCCGGTCGACTCCGACGACTGCGGCTGCTGAACCGAATGCGGTGGCCGTGGCGGGTGCGGCCTGAGAGGATTCCGGGCCATGCCCACCTTCCCGCACCCCGCCCCCGAAGACCTCCGCCGTGACCCGCGCCCCCTTCTCGGCCGTACCGCACTGGTCACCGGAGCCAGCCGGCGCGACGGCATCGGTTGCGCGGTGGCCCGCCGGCTCGCCGCGTACGGTGCGAGCGTCTACCTCCACCACCACGTCCCGCACGACGCCTCCCAGCCGTGGGGTGCGGACCCCGAAGGCCCCGAAGGCGTGGCCCAGGGCGTCCGCGAAGCCCGCAGTGACCCGGCAGCGGTCGTCGCCCACGGTCCCGGCGACCTGTCAGAACCGACGGCCCCCGCCGCCCTCATCGCCACGGCGGCGAAAGCTCTCGGCGGACGCCTCGACATCCTGGTCGCCAACCACGCCCTGAGCGGCGGGGACGGCACCCTCGACGAGATCGACGCGGCGATGCTCGACGCCCACTGGGCGATCGACACCCGCTCCGTGATCCTCCTCGCCCAGGCTTACGCACGCCTGCGCGCGAAGGCCCCGGCCGCTCCCGGCGGCCGCCTCCTCATGATGACCTCCGGCCAGGACCTCGGGGGCGGCATGCCCGGGGAACTCGCCTACGCCCTCGCCAAGGGCGCCCTCGCCTCCGCGACCCGCAGTCTCGCCACCACCCTCGCCGACCTCGGGGTCACCGTGAACGCGGTCAACCCAGGCCCCGTCGACACGGGCTACCTGTCAGGCTCCGACCACGCCGCCGTCGCGGCGATGTTCCCGGCGGGCCGCTGGGGCCTGCCGGACGACCCGGCCCGCCTCATCTCCTGGCTCGCCACGGACGAGGCCGCCTGGGTGACGGGCCAGGTCATCGACTCGGAGGGTGGCTTCCGCCGGAGCTGACGGCCGCACCCAACGCCTCGAACAGAACCCGGGCGTCGGCCCCTTCCGGCAGTCCGCTCACCTGCCCGTCCCCCACCTCCACGACCCGCCACTCGCCGTCCCCGCGCAGGGCGAGATCGGTGGTCACCCAACGGCAGCCGAGCGCCCGCACGGCCGGGCGCACCGCCGCGAGGTCCGGCTCGGGGGCGTCTTCGGGGGAGTCGGGGTGGGCGGTGACCAGCACCGCCTCCCCGTCCACCCACCAGACCCGGGCCTCTCCGCCCGGCACGAAGTGCTCGAACTCCCGCACCACGAGACCGCCCGCGAGGGAGTCCTCCTGGAGCGCGAAGAAGCGGTCCACGACGGCGGACAGGGCGGCGGTGTCCCGGAGTTCGGGCACGAAGCACGCCTCGTGCCACTCGTGCTTGCGGGACTTGACGAAGTCCTTCACCACGGCGGGCCCGTCCCGCAACGGGCGGACGAGCGCGTCCAGTCCTGCTCCCCGGGGCGGCCCGCCCGGCGGGCACTCCCGCCAGACGCTCCGTGGGGTGAGTGCGGTGAACTCCCCGTACCAACCGGGCAGTTCGTGCGCCGTACGGTACGCGTCGGCCCCGGTCAGCAGGGAGCAGCCGCGCTCCTCCATGCCGCGCGCCACCTCCTCGTACCGCCGGACGGGGATCATCCATCCCCGATACCAGTACGGCCCCGAGCCGCGCGGCACCCGGGCCAGCGCGGCCCCGACGTCACCGGCGAGCAGGGCGTCGTGGTCCAGCAACGACACCGCCCCGCCCGCCTGCCGTACGGCCGCCGCCTCCCCGGCGAACGCCGGATCGACCCGCCGCCCCGACAACGGATCCCCACACACCAGCCAACCGGCCTTCACGCTCTCCCCGCTCCCACGTCCGCCCGCCCCCGCACGGTCAGAGCTTCGACAGCTCGTCCACCAGATCGTCCAGCCCCAGCGAGCCCTGCGACAGCGCCGCCATGTGCCACGCCTTCAGGTCGAAGGACTCCCCGTGCGCCGCACGCGCGTTCTCGCGGCCCTTCAGCCACGCCCGCTCGCCCAGCTTGTAGCCGATCGCCTGCCCCGGCATCGACAGGTACCGGGTCATCTCGCTCTCGACGTAGTCTGCCGGACGCCCGCTGTGCAGCCCGAAGAACTCCTGCGCCAGGTCCGGCGTCCACCGCTCGCCCGGGTGGAACGGCGAGTCCGCCGGGATCTCCAGACCCAGGTGCATGCCGATGTCCACGATGATCCGCGTCGAGCGCATCATCTGGGCGTCCAGATAGCCGAGCCGCTGCTCCGCGTTCTTCAGGAAGCCCAGTTCGTCCATCAGACGCTCCGCGTACAGCGCCCAGCCCTCCGCGTTGGCGCTGACCATGCCCACCGACGCCTGGTAGCGCGACAGCCGGTCGGCCACGTGCGTCCACTGCGCGAGCTGGAGGTGATGACCGGGAACGCCCTCGTGGTACCAGGTCGACGTCAGGTCGTACACCGGGAAGCGGGTCTCGCCCATGGTGGGCAGCCAGGTGATCCCCGGACGGGAGAAGTCCTCGGAGGGATGCGTGTAGTACGGGGCCGCCGCCCCGCCCGGCGGAGCGATCCGCGACTCCACCTTGCGCACCCGCTCGGCGAGCTCGAAGTGCGTGCCGTCGAGCGCCTCGATCGCCTCGTCCATCAGCGCCTGGAGCCAGACCCGCACCTCCTCGACGCCCTCGATGTGCGTGCCGTGCTCGTCCAGCCAGGCCAGCGCCGCCCACGGGGTCGCGGCCCCCGGCAGGACCTTCTCGGCCTCGGTCCTCATCTCGCCGAGCAGCCGGTGGTACTCGCTCCAGCCGTACGCGTACGCCTCGTCCAGGTCCAGGTCGGCGCCGTTGAAGGCCCGCGACCACACGGCGTACCGCTCGCGGCCCACGGCGTCGGGAGCGTCCTTGACGGCGGGCGCGTACACGTCCCGCATCCAGTCGCGCAGCGCGACCACCGAGGCGGTCGCCGCACGGCCCGCCTCGTCCAGCTCCGCACGCAGTGCGTCCGGTCCTGCCGCCGTGAACTCCTCGAACCAGCCCCGCTCGTCTCCCGCCCACTCGGTGAGCTGCTCGATGAAGGTGGCGGTGGGCCGGGGGCCACCGAGCAGGCCCTGCTCCAGGCCGAGTTCCAGGCAGAGCCGGTAGCCCTCGAAGGCCGCCGGGACGGCGCGCAGCCGCTCGGCGACGTCCGCCCAGTCCTCGTCCGTCTCGGTCGGCGTGAGCGTGAACACCTCGCGGACGCTGTGCGCGGGGGAGTGGATGTTGCTGACCGTGCGCAGGTCCTCCTGCGCCGCGTGCACGGCGAGTTCGGCGGTCAGCCGCTCGCGCAGCAACCGCCCGCAGCGCCGTTCGGCCTCGGTGTCCGCGCCGGGCTGCCGCTCCGCCTCGTCCAGGACGGCGAGGGTGTGCCGGGCCAGTTCGGCGACGGCCTGGCGGCCCTCGGGGGAGAAGTCGGGGAGGGCACGGGAGCTGGCCCTGACCCCGAGGCCGGTGCCGATGATCGGGTCGAGGGTGATCAGGGCGTCGACGTACGCGTCGGCGACCTCGCGCGGGAGCGGGGTGCGAAGGGTGCTGTTGTCTGGCATGCGGCCATCCTCGTACGAAGAGGGGGCCCGCGTCACTACCGTTCTGTACCGGCCGCCGTTCGGCCCGTGACCTGGGGAGACGCCGGAGGCAGGAGGGGCCCGCAGTCCCACTGCTGGAAGATCAGCCGGGTTTCCACCCGGGCCACCTCGCGCCGCGACGTGAACTCGTCGAGCACCAGCCGCTGGAGGTCCGCGGCGTCCGCCACGGCCACCTGCACCAGATAGTCGTCTGGCCCCGTCAGATGGAACAGCGCCCGTGACTCGGGCAGCGCCCTGATCCGCTCCACGAACGGCCCGATCAGCTCCCGCCGGTGCGGACGCACCTGCACCAGCAGCAGGGCTTCGATGCCGCGCCCCAGCTTCGCGGGGTCGAGCCGCAGCTGATGCCCGAGGATCACCCCGGAACGGCGCAGCCTGGTCACCCGGTCCAGGCAGGTGGAGGGGGCGACGCCGACCTCGGCGGCGAGATCGCGGTACGTCGTCCGGGCGTCGTTCTGCAACAGGCGCAGAATGTGCAGGTCGACCGTGTCCAGTACGACGGAATCAGCCATTGGCCGAACGTAGCACGGCAGTTCGCTACGAGAACCCGCCGGATGTTCAGACTGCGCAGCATGACTGCCGCATCCCTGGCCGGTTCCGCCGCCTCCTCGCCCGCACCCCGGGCCCTCGCCACCCAGGCCGTCCACGCGGGCCGCGAAGACCTCGCCGCGCTCGGCGTGCACGCCGTACCGCTCGACCTGTCGACCACGTACCCCTCCTACGACAGCCGGGGAGAGGCCGCGCGCATCGACGCGTTCGCCGCGACCGGCGAACTCCCGGACGGGCCGCCGGTCTACGCCCGCCTCGACAACCCCACCACCGCCCGCTTCGAGGAGGCCCTCGCCACGCTCGAAGGCACGGACGCGGCCGTCGCGTTCGCCAGCGGTATGGCCGCGCTGACCGCCGTACTCCTGGTACGGGCCTCGGCGGGGCTGCGGCACGTCGTGGCGGTGCGCCCGCTGTACGGCTGTAGCGACCACCTGCTGACCGCCGGGCTCCTGGGCACCGAGGTCACCTGGGTCGACCGCAGCGACCCGGAGGGCATCGCGGAGGCGATCCGCCCCGACACGGGCCTGGTGATGGTCGAGACCCCGGCCAACCCGACCCTCGCGGAAGTCGACATCGAGGCGGTCGCCCGCGCCTGCGGACCGGTACCGCTGCTGGTCGACAGCACCTTCGCCACACCCGTCCTCCAGCGCCCCGCCGAACACGGCGCACGCCTCGTGCTGCACAGCGCGACCAAGTACCTGGGCGGGCACGGGGACGTGCTGGCCGGAGTGGTGGCGTGCGACGACGCGTTCGCGCGGCAGCTGCGTCAGGTGCGCTTCGCCACCGGCGGCGTCCTGCACCCGCTCGCCGGTTACCTTCTCCTGCGCGGCCTGTCCACGCTTCCGGTACGGATGAGGGCCGCCTCCGCGAACGCCTCCGAGCTGGCCCGTCGCCTCGCCGCCGACCCGCGCGTCGCCCGCGTCCACTACCCCGAACTGGGCGGCGCGATGGTCGCCTTCGAGGTGTACGGGGACCCGCACGCCGTGATCGCGGGCGTCCGCCTTATCACCCCGGCCGTCAGCCTGGGCAGCGTCGACACCCTGATCCAGCACCCGGCCTCCATCAGCCACCGCATCGTGGCCGAGGGAGACCGCCGCTCCTCGGGCGTGAGCGACCGGCTGCTGCGGATGTCGGTCGGCCTCGAGGACGTCGAGGACCTCTGGCGCGACCTCTGCGAGGCCCTCGCGGCGGCCGGTGCGGTCCCGCCCGACCACAAGGGCCTCAACTCCCCGTGGACCGAAGAGGCCCTCAACTCCTCTCGGACCGGGGCACGTACGGCAGACCTTCCTCGCGCCCGAGCCGAGGGCGTACCGGCTTAGCCACGGAGCCGAGCCGCGCCGTCACCACGAGCGTGCCCTCCTCTATCTGGTAGTCGAGGGGCAGTTCCAGCCCTCGCATCGACGCCACCATGCCTGTGTTGGACGCCTGGGTGACGGCGTACACGCTCGCGCAGTCCGCCTCGGCGGCCAGAGCGACCAGTCGGTTCAGCAGCTCGGAGCCGATGCCCCGCCGCTGCCAGGCGTCCTCGACGAGCAGGGCCACCTCGGTCTCGTCGCCGTCCCACAGCAGGTGCCCGAGGGCGACGAGCCGCCCGGACGCGGTCTGCACGGCGAGGGTGCGGCCGTACCGGGGGTTGAGCAGGTGCGTGAGATACCGGTCGGCGTCGCCCATCGGGCCGTGGTAACGGAGCCCCAGCGTCCGCTCGGAGCAGCGCTCGTGCATGGCGAGCGCCGCTTCGAGGTCGTCGGGCCCCGCTCGCCGCACGGTGATGGCGTTGCCCTCGGGCAGCGTCAGCACGTCCTGGCTGCGCGGCACCCGGGGCCCGAGCCGGGCGTCCAGCTCCACCAGCGCCCGCGCCCGCGCGAACTCCGTCGGCGTGAACGGCAGATACGGCCGCTCCAGGGTGATCGCCCCGCCGGACGGGTCCCGCAGCCGCATCACCGTCCCTTCGAGTACGCCCTCCACGGGTGCGGTCTGCCCGGACGGCCGCCCGGTCAGGGTCGTCGCGGGCAGCGAGTGGATGGTGCACCGCCCGAGCAACTGCCGCAGGGCGAGCGGGAGTTCAGCAGCGTCGAGCGCGGTCCGGGTGGCGAGCCCGAGCACCCGGGTCGGGGCGTCCACCAGGTCGTGCGCGTCGGCCCGCTCCAGCCAGGTGTCCTTGGCCCCGATGGCCGCGACCTCCCGGGACAGGTCCCGGATCTGGATCTCGGCGGGCGCCCGGAGCAGCAACTCGTCCACGGTGCCGTTGCCCAGCGGGTGCGTCTGGAGCGTCAGGATGTCGACGTCGAGCCGGGCGAGCACGGTGCACAGCGCGGCCAGCGAACCCGGCTCGTCCTTCACCGTCGTCCGCATCCGCCACAGCGAGGTCTCCCGGGGCTCCCGCGGTTCGGCTGCGTCGACGGGGGCGGACTCGCCCGGGCCAGGATCGGTCGGCGGTGCCGGAGGTGGTGCGTGGCTGTGCTTCCGTGCCCACCAGGTGTGGAACCCGGCGGTGGCCGCGAGAGCCACCGCCGAGGCGATGAGCAGTACGGGCCCGTCGGGACCGTGCACGATCATGTTCGCGATCGAGTCGGCGACCGCCACCGCCGTGAAGAGAGCCGCCAGCTCCACGAGGTCGCGCCGCCAGTGATGGCGCCTGGTCCGGCCTGCCGGGGAAGGGGTTGCCGTGGGGCAATTCGTGTCCGTCATGGCAGCACTCTTGCTCAGCGGTGTTGCGTGATCACGAACGGTTTGTGACTGATGGGTTAAGTGTGGATCTGGTCGATTCGCCGCGATTTCCGGCGCGGAGAGACCGGAGCTGTCCACTCCCGTGACGGGTTACGTTCACCAGGTCAGGCCGGTGCGTCAAGCCCCTGGTCCCCGGCGATCGCCCGCAGTGCGGCCAGGTGTTGACGGTACACCGTCCGTCCCTCGTCGCTCAGCCTGAGCCACGTCCGGGGCCTCCGCTCGATCCGCCCCTTCTCCACGGTCACCCACCCCGCCTCCTCCAGCGCCGCCACCTGCTTCGACAGCACCGAGTCGGACACCTCGACCAGGTCCCGCACGAAGCTGAACTCGGCCTTGTCCAGCGGAGCGAGCGCCGCCACCACGGACAGCCGCACCGGCGAGGTCAGCAGTGGTGCCAGCGCGTGCCGGGGGTGCGACCCCTGCCTCTCACCGCCCGCACCGCTCACGCGGTCCTCCGTATCTCGAACCAGGCCCCTGCCGCGAAGGGCAGAAGGCAGGCCAGGGTCGCCACCGCCGCGAACGGAACGCTGCCGTGCCAGACGGTTGACCCGAGCCAGGACGTGGCCACGAAGGCCGCCGCCCAGGTGCCGATCACCGTACCGTGCCGCCAGCCGAAGCCGGGTCGGACCGTGCGTTGCCGGGCCACGTACGCGCTGAGGACGATCACCATCACCGTGTTCAGCCCGACGGACACCTGGGCGCCCAAGGGGTGCGGCAGCAGGACCAGTGCCGGAACGATGACCAACTGCGCAGCCCCGTACGGCAGGAGGAAGCGGAGGTACCACCCGCTCCTGCGCCACGCGGTGGTCTCCAACGCCCCGACCCTTCGCAAGGCTGCTGCGGCATCGCCGTACTCACTCATGCTTCCCCCTCGGAACTGCTGACGGTCTTCTTTCTTTCCAGAGTGGCATCCACTTTCCAGGTTGGCAAGTAGCTCGTCAGGGTGAAGCCCGGAGGGGGGTGGTCGTAGGCCCCCGCGGCCTCAGCGGCTCGTGTCGAGAATGACCCTCGCCACCGCCGCCGGATCGTCGTTCATCGGGACATGCCCGCACCCGGGCAACCGCACCAGCCGCGCCCCCGGAACGACCCCCTTCGCCCGCACCCCCTGCCGCCGCACCAGCAGCCGGTCCCTCGTCCCCCACGCCACCGTCACCGGCACGTCCCGCACGTCGTCCAGGAACCGCACCTTCAGCCCGGCCGCGAGCGTCGGCTCGAACCCCGTCGCCTCCCGCAGCGCGACCGTCTCCGCGACCACGGCCTCCGGCGTCCGCCGTCCCGGCTTCGCGTAAATGGTGCTCGTCAGCGCGAACCGCCCCGCCTCGCTCTGCGACAGCCGCTCGATCATCGCCAACGGCATCGCCCGCGCCGCCACCCGCATCCCCCGCAGCGTCCCGAACGCGTACCGCCGCTCGGCCTGCGTCCAGAACCCCGCAGGGGACAGCGCCGTCACCGACCGCGCCAGCTTCTCCCGCCCCATCTCCAGTGCGAGCAGCCCGCCGAGCGAGTTCCCCGCGACGTGCGGCCGCTCCACCCCCAACTCCCGGCAGAACGCGCCGAGCACTGGCACCACGGCCCCCAGCTCGTACGAGATTCCGTCAGGCAGCGACGGCGAAGCCCCGAACCCCGGCAGGTCGACGGCGATCACGTCGCGCTCCGCAGCCAGCGCGGACAGCACCGGCTCCCACGCCTGCCAGTGGTGCCCTATGCCGTGCAGCAGGAGCAGCGGCTCGCCCTGCCCCCGGCGCTCGTACGACACGGACGCGGTGCGCGGGCCGCCGGGGGACTCGACGGCGAACTCGACGGTGGCGGTCATGGGGACTCCCTGGGGTCGGGGGCGGGGATGGGTCGACGAAGCGGTGCCCGAAGTCGGCTTAGACACTCTGTCAGCAACAACTACCCTTCGGTAGCTTGGAGTTCAAGGGTGTGGCCGAAGCCGCTTCCGTCCGGTCTGGACACCGTGGTCGACGTGGGCTGGGATGGGACGATGACCGCCGACACCGCCGCCGAGGCGGCCGACGCCGCAGCCCTGTTCGAAGAGCACCGATCCGTCCTGACCGGTGTCGCCTACCGCATGCTCGGTCGCGTCGCCGACGCCGAGGACGTCGTGCAGGAGGCGTGGCTGCGCTGGTCGTCGGAGGACCGCGAGGACGTCCGTGCCCCGCGCGCGTATCTCGTACGGATCACCACGCGCCTGGCCATCGACCGGCTGCGGCACGTGCAGTCGCGCCGCGAGGCGTACGTCGGCCCCTGGCTGCCCGAGCCGCTGGCCACCGACCTCGGCACGGACGTCCCCGACACCGCCGACCGCGCCGTCCTCGCCGAGTCCGTCTCCCTGGCCGTCCTGGTCGTCCTCGAATCGCTCTCGCCGCTGGAACGCGCCGTGTTCGTCCTGCGCGAGGCGTTCGGCTTCCCGTACGGGGAGATAGCGGCGGCCCTCGACAGGTCGGACGCGGCGGTGCGTCAGCTCGCGGGCCGGGCGCGCAAGCACGTGGACGAGCGCAAGCCGCGCTTCGACGTGGACCCCGTCGAGCGCCGCGAGATGACCGAACGGTTCCTCGCCGCGGCCGGCGGCGGCGATCTCGGCGACCTGCTCACCCTGCTGGCCCCCACGGCGCGGCTGGTCGGCGACAGCGGCGGCAAGTCGCGGGCGCCCCTGCGGATCGTGGAGAGCGCCGACAAGGTGGCGCGCTTTCTGCTGGGCGCCGCCAAGAAGTCCGTCCCGGGAATGGAGGTCCGGCTCACCGAATTCAACGGCGGCCCCGCCCTCCTCTTCCTCTCCGGCGGCCGCCCCGACAGCTTCTTCCAACTGGACGTCGCCGACGGACTCATCCAGACCGTCTACATCGTGCGAAATCCCGACAAACTCGCATCACTCATGCCGGAATAGGCGCTTCCAGATTTGTCGTACGCCCCACTGCCCCGCTTCCGTCCGCCGGATGCGGGGCAGTTTGCGGCTCTGTGAACGGTCCGTGACGTACGCGCATTTCGCTCCCCCGCTTCCATAACCTCCGTAAAGGAAGGCGGATTGGTCTTGACCAAGTAGGGGGGTCGACCTATGGTCGCAGAGTTAGTGCAAGGACCTTTAATAAACAAAGGCGTGGAACGGCGTTCGGGCCTGCGGACGTCTCGGAGTGCCGCAAGGACGCGGCGATTGCGGAGGATCAGGGTGGGGACCACGCAGCTCGAAACGGTGCCGGAGCCGAAGTACTGGCACCTCAAGACCGTGCTCAGCGAGGCGCTCGACTCCGACTTCTCGGTCGGCGAGATCCTCCCCAACGAGCGTGACCTCGCGGCCCGCTTCGGCGTCGCCCGTGCCACGCTCCGCCAGGCCCTCGAACAGCTGGAGCTGGAGGGCCGACTGCACCGCCGCCGAGGCGTGGGCACCACGGTGGCCCCGCCCCGCATGGGTGTCGACGTGTCGACCTCCCAGCACGCCTGGCCCGGCACGGCAGGTGACGCCTGGCAGCCCGTCGACTCCTCGGTCGCCGTGCCTCCCGCCGCAGTCAGCCGCATGCTCGGAACGGCCGTCCGGGAGGAGCTGCACGTCGTGCGCCGCACGCGCATGACGCACGGCCAGCCGGTCGCCGCCGAACTGCTCTACGTACCCCTCGCCTCGGTGCCCGAACTCCCGGCGCTGGACGCCCCGTCGGGCCAGGTCCGCGCCCGCAGCGTGCTGCGCGAACTCCAGCTCCTCGGACTGGAGGGCCAGGACCGCGCCGTCGAACTGGGCTCCGCCCGCGCCGACGACGCCAAGGAGCTGGACCGGCTGCCCGGCGCTCCCGTCCTGGTCGTCACCACCCGCTACTTCGCGGCGGGCCGCACCGCCGCCGTGTCCGTGGCGACGTACCGCGCGGACACCTGCCGCCTGACCTTCGGGGACTCGGGCGACCTGGAGATAAGCCACCACGACAGCCCGGCCGCCCACGCGTCCTGACCTGCCGATCTCCTCCGTACGGCCCGCCACCGGGAACTCCGGGTGCGGGCCGTACGTATTGAAGAGGTACACAGCCAAGAAGAGCTCAACCAAGAAGAACTCAGCCAGGGGAAACTCAGCCAAGAAGAACTCAGCGCCGCGCCGTCACCGTCGTCTCCACCGCGAACAACTGCTCCTCCACATGGTCCAGCGCGAGGCGCAGCGCCCCCGTCGCCACCGACGCCTCGCCGAGCAGCGACAGCGCCACCCTCGGCGGACGCAGGCAGAACCGCTCCAGCTCCGCGCGCAACGGGTCCAGTACGCCGTCAAGACCGGCCGCCCACCCGCCGACCACCACCAGCTCCGGATCGAGCGCCAGCACCAGCGCCGCCACGTCGTGCACCAGCCGCTGAAGGAACCTGTCCATCGCCGCCCGCGCCTGTACGTCCCCCTGCTTGGCCTGGGCGAACACCGCCGCCACCGCCTGCTCGTCCAGCGGGTGCAGCGGCTCGTCCGTCGTGGACAGCAGGCTTTCGGGCCGGGCCTCGCGCCCCAGCAGGTGCAGCGCGCCGATCTCTCCGGCCGCGCCGCCGTACCCCCGGTGCAGCCGCCCGCCGATCAGCGACCCCGCCCCCGGGCTCAGCCCGGCCAGGACGAAGACCATGTCGTCGGTGTCCTGCCCGACGCCCTTCCAGTGCTCGGCCACGGCAGCGGTGTTGGCGTCGTTCTCCACCAGCACCGGGCAGCGGAAGGACCGCCGCAGCCGTTCGCCCAGCGGCAGCCCGGTCCACCCGGGCAGCGCCGTACCGAGGCGTACCGTGCCGTCGGCCTCGACGATGCCGGGGCTGCCGACGCCGACCGCCCGCAGCGAGCTGCGCGGCACTCCGGCCCGGCGCAGCACGTCCGCGACCACGGTCCGTACCCGCTCCAGCCGGTCGTCCGCACTCGCGGACTCGTCGACCTCGCGCGACCCCGCGCCGACGATCCGCCCGTCGAGACCGGAGATCAGCGCCGACACCCGGTGCGGCCCGATCTCGATGCCCAGCAGGTGCCCCGCCTCGGCCCGGAACCGGAACCGCCGCGCGGGCCGCCCCTGCCGTTTCGCAGCGCCCTCTTCGGCGACCGAGGCAGCCGACTCGACGACGAGCCCGGCCTCGATGAGCCCCTCGACGACGCCCTCGACGGTCGGCCGGGAAAGCCCGGTGATCCGGGTCAGGTCGGTCAGGGTGGGGGAGTCCGCGTAGTCCGCGCCGCGCAGTGCGTGCAGCACCACCGCGGAGTTGATCCGCCGCAACAAAGAGGGGTCCCCGCCGGTCAGCCGCCCCAACGTGTCCTCCCAGCTCGTACGCGTGTGTGCTGCTGGATCGTATCTGCTGGTGACAGGCCGGGGCGAGTCAGGCCGTACAAAGCGGAACCGGATCGTTGCGGGGCGCTACGTGTCCGCAACGTCTGCGGACGCTTCGCGCAGGCGTGCGTACTCCTCCGCCATCGCCTCCAGGCTCCAGTGCGCGTTGAGCCCGCTGGGGTTGGGCAGCGCCCAGACCCGCGCCCCGCCGATGGTCCGCTCCTGCGGCCCGATCCGCGCCTTCTTCTCGTCGAACGCCGTGCGGTACGCGGTCACACCGACCACCGCCAGCCACACCGGCCGCAGCCGCTCCACCTTCTCGGTGAGCAGCCGCCCGCCCTCGCGGTACTCCTCCGCGCTCAGCTCGTCCGCCCGGGCGCTGGCCCGCGCCACGACGTTGGTGATGCCGAGACCGTACGAGAGGAGTTCGTCCTGTTCGGACGGCTGCAACTGGCGCGGAGTGAAGCCCGACCGGTGCAGCACCGGCCAGAACCGGTTGCCGGGGCGGGCGAAGTGGTGACCGGTGGCCGCCGACATCAGCCCCGGGTTGATGCCGCAGAACAGCACGCGCAGACCGCCCGCGACCACGTCGGGGATGACGCGGTCGCGGGCGGCCCGGAGCTCCTCAGGAGTCACGGTGCCTCAGAGGATCGAGCCGGGGGTGTACGCCGCCGCCTCGGGGTGCTGCTTGACGATCTCCTCGATACGGGCGACCAGCACGCCCACCTGCTGCCCCGCGGCCCCCGTGAACGACAGCTTGTCCGCCATCAGCTCGTCGAGCTGTGCGCGGTCCAGCGGCATCCGGTCGTCGGCGGCGAGCTTGTCGAGCAGCTCGTTGCGCTCGGCGCCCTGCTCCCGCATGGCCAGTGCGGAGGCCACCGCGTGCTCCTTGATGACCTCGTGCGCGGCCTCCCGGCCGACCCCGGCCCGTACGGCGGCCATGAGCACCTTGGTCGTGGCGAGGAACGGAAGGTAGCGGTCCAGCTCACGGGCGACGACCGCGGGGAACGCCCCGAACTCGTCCAGCACCGTCAGGAAGGTCTCCAGGAGGCCGTCGAACGCGAAGAACGCGTCCGGCAGCGCGACGCGGCGGACCACGGAGCAGGACACGTCGCCCTCGTTCCACTGGTCGCCCGCCAGCTCGCCGGTCATCGACGCGTACCCGCGCAAGATGACCATCAGGCCGTTGACGCGCTCGCAGGAGCGGGTGTTCATCTTGTGCGGCATCGCGGAGGAGCCGACCTGCCCGGGCTTGAAACCCTCGGTGACCAGCTCGTGGCCCGCCATCAGACGGATCGTCTTGGCGACGGAGGAGGGGGCACCGGCCAGCTGCACCAGCGCGGTCACCACCTCGTAGTCGAGCGAGCGCGGGTAGACCTGGCCGACCGAGGTGAAGGCGTGCGCGAAGCCGAGGTGGCCCGCGATGCGCTGCTCAAGATCCGCCAGCTTCTCGGCGTCGCCGCCCAGCAGGTCGAGCATGTCCTGCGCGGTGCCGACCGGGCCCTTGATGCCGCGCAACGGGTAGCGGCCGAGGAGCTCCTCAAGCCGTCCGTACGCGACGAGCAGTTCGTCGGCGGCGGTCGCGAAGCGCTTGCCGAGGGTGGTGGCCTGCGCTGCCACGTTGTGCGAACGGCCCGCCATGACCAGCTCGGCGTACTCGCCCGACAGCTTGCCCAGGCGTGCGAGGACGGAGACCGTGCGGTCCCGCATCAGTTCGAGCGAGAGCCGGATCTGGAGCTGCTCGACGTTCTCGGTGAGGTCGCGGGACGTCATGCCCTTGTGGACCTGCTCGTGCCCGGCGAGGGCGTTGAACTCCTCGATCCGCGCCTTCACGTCGTGGCGCGTGACCTTCTCGCGCTCGGCGATGGAGGCCAGGTCGACCTGGTCGAGCACGCGCTCGTAGTCGGCGATGGCGGCGTCCGGAACCTCGATGCCGAGGTCCTTCTGCGCACGCAGTACGGCCAGCCACAGCTGGCGCTCCAGCTTGACCTTCTGCTCGGGGGACCACAGGACGGCGAGCTCCGCGGAGGCGTAGCGGCCGGCCAGGACATTGGGGATGCGAGGCTTCGCACTTACAGCAGTCACGTAAACAGATTCTACTGGCGGTTTGTGCAGGCCAGGGCCACGGGTTCGTTCGTACGTTGCTACGAGAGGGGCCCGTCGTACGGAACCAGCTCCGGCCTCTTCGCCGGGCGGCCGTCGCCCGAGGAGCGTCCCGACATCCTGCGCCCGATCCACGGCACCAGGTGTTCCCGCGCGAACCGCACGTCGCTCACCCGGCGCGCGACCCACTTCGGGGGCCTCGCGAGGGGCAGCGGGGACAGCCAGTCGTCCTCAGCGTCCAGGCCGAGAGCCTGCCAGACCGCTTCGGCGACCCTGCGGTGCCCCTCGGCGGTCAGGTGCAGCCGGTCCACGTCCCACATCCGCTGGTCGCCGAGGACGGCTGCCCCGTACAGGTCGACGACCACCGCGTCGTGCCGGGCCGCCAGCTCGTCGACGAGGACGAAGAGTTCCTCCATGCGCGGCCGGAAGCGCTCCATGACCGGGCCGTTGCGCCCCGGGCTGCGCATCAGGACGAGCTGCTTGCAGGAGGGAGCCAGGATCTCGACGGCCTCGGTGAGCTTGGCGCGCACGCGTCCCATGTCGACCTTGGGGCGCAGGGTGTCGTTCAGCCCGCCGACCAGCGTGACCACGTCGGCCTTCATCGCGGCGGCGAGCGGTGCCTGCTCGTCGGCGATCTGCGCGATGAGCTTGCCGCGCACAGCGAGGTTCGCGTACCGGAAGCCGGGCGTGCGCGCGGCCATCCGGGCGGCGAGCAGATCGGCCCAGCCGCGGTAGGAACCGTCGGGCAGGAGGTCGGACATTCCCTCGGTGAAGGAGTCGCCGACCGCGACGAGACTGGTGTAGGTGGCATTCATCTCCATGGCGGAGTGATCGTACCCAATCGCTTCCGGGCGTGCGCGGTCGGGAAACGACAACTGCCGGGCCCCCTCCCGAAGGAGGGGGCCCGGCAGCGTCACGCGACACGGACTACGCCTGCTGCGGCGGCCCCACCAGCTCCCGCAGCACGTCCTCCATGGTGACCAGACCGGCCGGGCGGCCGTCCTCGTCGGCCACCGCGGCCAGATGCGTACGGCTGCGGCGCATGGCCGTCAGTACGTCGTCCAGCGGCGTCTGCGCCTTCACCCGCGCGATCGGCCGCATCGCCGTCACCGGGAACGGCAGGTCGCGCGGTACCGCGTCCAGGGCGTCCTTCACGTGCAGGTAGCCCAGGATCCGCCGGTTCGCGTCGAGCACAGGGAAGCGGGAGAACCCGGACTCGGCCGACAGCCGCTCCAGCTCCTCCGGCGTCGTCCCGACCTGCGCGTACACGACGCGCTCGACCGGCATGACGACGTCCCGCACCGGGCGGCGGCCCAGCTCCAGGGCGTCCCGCAGCCGCTCGGCGGCCCGGTCGTCCAGAAGTCCCGCGTCCTCGGTGTCCTTGACCAGCCGGGCCAGCTCGTCGTCCGAGAACGTCGCCGCGACCTCGTCCTTGACCTCCACCTTCAGCAGCTTCAGCAGCACGTTGGCGAAGGAGTTGATCGCGAAGATCACCGGACGCAGCGCCCGTGCCAGGGCCACCAGCGGCGGGCCGAGGAGCAGAGCGGTCTTCGTCGGCTCGGCCAGCGCGATGTTCTTCGGCACCATCTCGCCGAGCAGCATGTGCAGGTACGTGGCCAGCGCCAGCGCGATCACGAAGGAGATCGGGTGCGTCAGCGCGTCCGGCACGCCCACCGCGTGGAACGCGGGCTCCAGCAGGTGCGCGATGGCGGGCTCGGCGACGATGCCGAGCACCAGGGTGCAGAGCGTGATGCCGAGCTGGGCGGCCGCCAGCAGCGCGGAGACGTGTTCCAGGCCCCAGATGACGCTGCGCGCCCTGCGGTTACCGGCCTCGGCCTCCGGTTCGATCTGCGAACGCCGCACCGAGATCAGCGCGAACTCCGCGCCGACGAAGAAGGCGTTGACGACCAGCGTGAGCAGGCCGATGAGGAGCTGTACGGCGATCATCGTCCGGCCTCCGACTGCTTCGCGCCCTGCACGTCGTCGGAGGGGAGCGGCGCGTGCATCAGCACCCGGGCCGCCCTCCTGCCGCTCGCGTCCACCACGTCCAGCCTCCAGCCGGACAGCTCCACGCGGTCACCCGCCTCGGGGATGCGCCCCAGCTCGTTGGCGATCAGCCCGGCCAGGGTCTCGTACGGGCCCTCCGGCACGCGCATTCCGATCCGTTCCAGCTGGTCGCAGCGGGCGGCGCCGTCCGCCGACCACAGGTCGTGGCCCTCGGTGTCCTCGCCCGCGCGGGCGAGGTCGGGGGTCTCGTGCGGGTCGTGCTCGTCGCGCACCTCGCCGACGACCTCCTCGACGATGTCCTCCAGCGTGACCACACCGGCCGTGCCGCCGTACTCGTCGATGACGACGGCCATCGTGCGCTTGCCCGACAGCCGGTCCAGCAGCTTGTCGACGGTCAGCGTCTCGGGTACGAGCAGGGGCTCGCGCACCAGCTCGGTGACCGGGTGGCGGGGCCTGCGGTCGGCGGGCACGGCCAGGACGTCCTTGATGTGGACCAGGCCGACGACGGAGTCCAGGCTGCCCCGGTACACGGGGAAGCGGGACAGCCCGGTCGCCCGGGTGGCGTTCGCGACGTCCTCGGCGGTGGCCTGCACGTCCAGCGCGGTGACCTGCACGCGCGGGGTCATCACGTTCTCGGCGGTCAGCTCGGCGAGATTGAGCGTACGGACGAACAGCTCGGCGGTGTCGGCCTCCAGCGCGCCCTCCTTCGCGGAGTGGCGGGCCAGGGCGACCAGCTCCTGCGGGCTGCGCGCGGACGCCAGCTCCTCGGCGGGCTCCATGCCGAAGCGGCGCAGGATCCGGTTGGCCGTGTTGTTGAGGTGGCTGATCAGCGGCTTGAAGGCGGCCGTGAACAGGCGCTGCGGGGTCGCCACGACCTTCGCGACGGCCAGCGGCGAGGAGATCGCCCAGTTCTTGGGGACCAGCTCGCCGACGACCATCAGAACGACGGTCGACAGCGCGGTGCCCAGCACCAGGGCCACCGAGGAGGCCACGGTGGGGGACAGGCCGATCGCCTCGACCGGGCCCTTGAGCAGCTTGGAGATCGACGGCTCGGAGAGCATGCCGACGAGGAGGTTGGTGACGGTGATGCCGAGCTGCGCGCCGGAGAGCTGGAAGGTCAGACCGCGTACGGCCTTCAGGGCGCTCTCGGCACCCCGCTCGCCCCGCTCGACGGCCCGCTGCAAGTCGCCGCGCTCCACGGTCGTCAGCGAGAACTCCGCCGCGACGAAGGCACCGCAGATCAGCGAGAGCAGTACCGCCACGAGGAGCAGAAGCACTTCAATCATCGGTTCACCTCCGTCCCATGATCGATCAGGGTCAGGAGGATCGCGCGATGTCGGCTACTACTGGGAGGCTCG
Organism: Streptomyces sp. NBC_00237; assembly: GCF_026342435.1. NCBI lineage: Bacteria > Bacillati > Actinomycetota > Actinomycetes > Kitasatosporales > Streptomycetaceae > Streptomyces > Streptomyces sp. NBC_00237. The sequence continues at coordinate 265,493 of NZ_JAPEMT010000005.1, forward strand.
CCCATGGGCGGACGCTCACACCTTTCAAGGAGACGGTGAACCGGGGCGCGGCGGCTGCCGGGCCCCCTGGTTCAACAAGAATGAGCCACCCATGGTAAACGATCGGTAAAGCTGCTGGTAAGAGGGTTGGTCGTCGGATCGGGTTCAGGGAGTGAGCGGCTTGACCCAGCGGGACCACTGCGGCTCGGGCGCGTACCCCGCCGCCCGCCACGCGGGGTGCGCCGACTCGTTCGCGTCCAGCACCATCGCGTCCCCGCGCCGCCCGCCGAGCGCGGCGAACCGCTCCTCGGCCGCAGCGAGGAGGGCCCGCGAGATGCCCTGCCGACGGTGGCCGGGGTGGACGGCCAAACGGTAGAGCGAGCACCGCCAGCCGTCGAAGCCCGCTATGACAGTGCCCACCGGTTCGCCGTCGCGCTCCGCCAGGATCAGCGCCTCGGGGTCGCGCGCGACCAGCCGCTCGACGCCGTCCCGGTCGTCGCTGATGCTGGTGCCCTCGGCGGAGGTCTTCCAGAAGGCGAGGACGGCGTCGAGGTCGGCGGGGGTGGCGGGGCGGAGCCGGATGCTCGCAAGATCACTCATGGGGGCATCCCACCACCGGGCCGCGACCGGGGTCGAGCGGGTTTCCCGCCAGGCGATCGGATGCCGCGCAGCTCCTCGATACCGGCCGTCTCGTGCTCCTGCGTGACGTACCCGGCGCCGATGCCCGTCCGGTATTGGCTTTCGGACCTAACTTCCGGCCGGACGCCTCGCCGTTCCCAGCACGCACGCCGACGACGGCAGCCTCGGCCCCTTCTCGGGTACGTTCACCCGCCGGTGGGGGCCGAGTTCGAAGCCTGCCGACCGGATCGAGGCGAGGGGGTCACGGGCGGTGTGGCAGTTGCCGAACAACAGGGGCCACACGGTCGTGTCCAGGACCCGCTGAAGCACCGCCATGCCGCGCCGCTCGTCCCTGCCGTGCTCGAAGAAGCGCAGCTCACCGCCGGGACGCAGCACCCGCTTCGCCTCCACGAGAGCCCGGTCCACGCTCCGTACGCTGCACAGCACCAGGGAGAACACCACCGCGTCGTACGCCTCGCTCTTGACCGGCAGGGCCTCCGCGGCACCGGGCACAACGTCCACCGGAACGTCCGTCCGCAGCGCCTCCTCCAGCGCCAACTGCCGCAGGGAGCGCTCCGGTTCGATGGCGACGACCTCCGAGACGGTCGCCGGGTAGTGCGCGAAGTTCAGCCCGTTGCCCGCGCCGACCTCCAGCACCCGGCCGGACAGCCCGGACAGCAGTTCCGCCCGGTGTGCGGCGATGCCGCCGCGAAGGTCGGCGGACACGCTGAGCCGCGCGTACACCCGGGCGAACAGGGGGTGGTGCACGGCGTCGTGCGGGACCTTGCGGTTCCGGCCCGTGACGGCCTTGGCAGCCTCGACGGCCTTGACGCGCCTGATGCCCCTGATGCCCTTCGGGCCCCTGAGTCCTTTGAAGAAGTGTGGACGTACGGCCATCGCGGACCTCCTCCGTGGAGTCCGTGGACTCCGGGATACGGGCGGGTTACCGCAATTGTCCTCCCCGGCACCGGGAGTGACAGCCCGTCAGGCGCTCACGAAGCAGAACTCGTTGCCTTCGGGGTCCAGCAGCACCTGGAAGTCCCCCGGCTCCTGCGACACGATTCCGCCGGAGAGCTTCGCCCCGAGCGCCACCGCTTCGGCGCTGAACGCCGGGATGTCGTCGGCCACCAGGTCGATGTGCACCCGGTTCTTGGCCGACTTGCCCTCCGGAACCCGCTGGAAGGCGAGCCGGGTGAAGTCGGGGACGTCGATGTACGACCAGTCCGGGCTGCGGTCGTGGGGTTCGCCGCCGACCAGGGAAGCCCAGAAACGGACGAGGGCGGCGGGGTCGGCGCAGTCGAAGACGATTTCGTCGATACGTGCTCGCATGATCCCCACCCTACGCACAGCCGGTGTGCGGTCCCTGAGTCACCGCAGGGCGGCGGCGAACTCCGCCGCGTCCCAGCCCCCGCCCAGCTCCCGCGCCAGCCAGCTCCCGGCCTCCGCCGCGAACCGTACGGGGTCGAGAGCGCCCGCCCCCGCCGGTACGGCGCCGAGCAGCGGCGCGCCCGCCATCTCGGCCAGCTCCTCGACGTTGCAGCGCTCGGCGAGACCGGGCTCGTGCGGCCAGGCCCCGATCACCACGCCCCGCGTCGTCAACCCCCGTGCCCGCAAGGCGTCTCCGGTCAGCTGCACGAGGTTGAGCGTCCCGAGCGCGGGGGCCGCCACGACGAGCACGGGCGCGTCCAGGAGCCCGGCGACGTCTGCCAGCGTTCCCCCGTCCCCGTCCATCCTGACGAGGAGCCCGCCCGCCCCTTCGACGAGTACGAGGTCGTACGCGGCCTCCAGCTCGCGGGCGGCGTCGGCGGCGTCCTGCGGGGTGACCGGGCGCAGGCCCGCGCGGCGGGCGGAGGTGGCGGGGGCGAGGGGCTCGGGGAACCGGGCCAGCTCGAAGGCGTCCACGCCCTCACCCGCGAGGCGGGCGGCGACGTGCGCATCGCCCTCTTCGCCCGGGGCGACGCCGGTCTGCGCAGGCTTCAGCACGGCGACGCGCTGCCCCTTTGCCCGGGCGATGGCGGCGACGGCGGCGGTGACGACGGTCTTGCCGATGTCGGTGTTGGTGCCGGTGACGACGAGGGTGGGCATGCGGGCTCCTGGTTCTGGTGGGGGTGTCTCAGGTACGGGTCGGTGGGCGGACTGATGCCCCTACCGGGGGCTCCGCCCCCTCATCCCGCCCCCGCCGCCGCACAGACCCCCCGCCCGATCCGGGCAAGGTCCGCGTCCCCGGTGACGTACGGGGGCATCACGTACACCAGGTCCCGGAACGGCCGCACCCACACCCCTTCCCGCGCCGCCGCCTCCGTCGCGGCCTCCATCGACACCGCGTGGTCGAGCTGCACGACGCCGATCCCGCCGAGCACACGCACCTCCCGCACCCCCGGCAGCTCCCGCGCCGGAGCGAGCCCGTCCCACAGCCCCGCCTCCAGCCTCTTCACTTCCGCCTGCCAGTCCTGCGACAGCAGCAGCTCGATCGAGGCACACGCCACCGCCGCCGCCAGCGGGTTCGCCATGAACGTCGGCCCGTGCGCCAGTACCGGCACCTCGCCCCGCGAGATCCCGTCCGCCACCCTCGCCGTGCACAGCGTGGCCGCCATCGTCAGATACCCGCCGGTCAGCGCCTTCCCCAGACACATCACGTCCGGCGAGACCGCCGCCTGCTCCGCGGCGAAGAGGGTCCCCGTGCGCCCGAACCCGGTCGCGATCTCGTCGAAGACGAGCAGCACGTCATGCGCGTCGCACGCCTCCCGCAGCACCCGCAGGTACTCGGGCGCGTGGAAGCGCATCCCGCCCGCTCCCTGCACCACCGGCTCCACGATCACCGCGGCCAGCTCGTCCGCGTGCCGGGCGATCGTCTCGCGCAACAGCTCCGCGTACGACTCCTCGTACGCCGCCGGAGGCTCCGGGACGAAGAGCTGCTGCGGCAGCACCCCCTGCCACAGCCCGTGCATCCCGCCATCCGGGTCGCACACCGACATCGGCTGCCAGGTGTCCCCGTGGTAGCCGCCGCGCCAGGTCAGCAGGCGCTGCTTGGCGGGACGGCCCACCGAGCGCCAGTGCTGGAGGCACATCTTCACGGCGACCTCGACCGACACCGAGCCCGAGTCGCAGAGGAAGACGTGCCGCAGGGGCTCCGGGGTGATCTCCACCAGCTTCGCGGCCAGCCGTACGCCCGGCTCGTGGGTGAGCCCGCCGAACATGACGTGGCTCATCCGGTCGAGCTGGCCGCGCGCCGCCTCGTTCAGGACGGGGTGGTTGTAGCCGTGGATCGCCGACCACCACGAGGACATGCCGTCGATCAACTCGGTCTGCCCGAAGGCGGGTCGGGCCAGGCGCAGGCGTACGCCGGACGCCGATTCCACGAGCAGGGGTTCCGCGCGTCCCGGCATCGGACCGTACGGGTGCCAGACGTGCTCCTTGTCCAGACGCAGGAGCTCGGTGGGGGAGAGGGAGCGGTCAGGCATTGGGCGCGAGGTCCGTTCCCGCGCCCCGGCGGCGCACCGACACGAGATCCGTACGGGCCTCCTCGCGCGCGGCTGGAACGGTGGCGTCCGGCTCGGACGTACCGCACACCGACCCGCAGACGCCGCCCCCCTCGGCATCGGCCGAGGCGCCGGAACCGCATCCGCCGCCCGCCGTGGCCCGATGCCCCGGCAGCGTCGTCGTGTCCGTGCCCTCCACCTCGAAGCCCGCGTCCGCGATCATCTCCAGGTCCGCCTGTCCTGCCTGGCCCTCGCTGGTCAGGTAGTCGCCCAGGAAGATGGAGTTGACCAGGTGCAGGGCGAGCGGCTGCATCGTGCGCAGGTGGACCTCGCGGCCGCCCGCGAGCCGGACCTCCACGTCCGGGCAGACGAACCGGACCATCGCCAGGATGCGCAGCGCCCGCTGCGGGGTGAGGTTCCACTCCTTGGCGAGGGGGGTGCCCTCGAAGGGGATCAGGAAGTTCACCGGGACGGAGTCCGGGTCGAGTTCGCGCAGCGAGAAGACCACGTCGACCAGGTCCGCGTCGGACTCGCCCATGCCCGCGATCAGCCCGGAACAGGCGGACAGACCCGCCGCCTGCGCCTGCTGGACGGTCTCCACGCGGTCCGCGTAGGTGTGGGTGGTGGTGATGTCGCCGTACGTCGCCTCGGAGGTGTTGAGGTTGTGGTTGTACGCGTCCGCGCCCGCGGACCGCAGGCGCTCGGCCTGGCCCTCGGAGAGCAGGCCGAGGCAGGCGCAGACCTCGACGCCCTCGTTCTGCTCCTTGATCGCCTCGATGGTCTTCGAGACCCGGTCCACGTCCCTGTCGGTCGGACCGCGCCCGCTCGCCACCAGGCAGACCCGCTTCGCGCCGCCCGCGACCCCGGCCGCCGCCGCCTTCGACGCCTCGTCGGCCTTCAGCCAGGTGTACTTGAGGATCTCGGCCTTGGAACCGAGCCGCTGCGAGCAGTACGAGCAGTCCTCGGGGCACAGCCCCGACTTCAGGTTGACGAGGTAGTTGAGCTTCACCCGCCGACCGAACCACTGGCGGCGCACCTTGCCCGCCGCCGCCACCACGTCGAGCAGGTCGTCGTCGGTCGTCGCCAGTACGGCGAGTGCTTCTTCACGGGTCGGCAGCTCGCGCCGCAGCCCCTTCTCCACGAGAGTGTTCAGCAGGTCCATGAGCATGATCCTGACCTACGGCACTGCCGCTGTCCAAGGAGGATCCGTACAACAGCGCGCGTTCGAGGTGTGGGTATTGCCACACCCTGAAGGCGGTTCCGTGCGGCTAGTGTCTGTGAGCTGCCTACAAAAGCAGACCGCGTGCCCGTTTTCCCGGCATGCGTTGCGCGCGTACCCCCCACCCCGTCCCCTGTGCCACGGAGGGTCTCCCATGCCCCAGCGTCCCACCACCCCCTTCGGACGGCTCGCGGAGGAGGCCGGACGCCGGGAGCGCGCCGGGCTCGTCAGGACGCTGCGGCCACGGCCTGCCGACAGCCCCCTGCTCGACCTCGCGAGCAACGACTACCTCGGGCTCACCCGCCACCCCGAGGTCACCGCAGCCGCCGCCGAGGCCGCCCGCCGCTGGGGCGCGGGCGCCACCGGGTCACGGCTGGTCACCGGAAGCACCGAACTGCACGCCGAACTGGAGCGGGAACTCGCCGAGTTCACCGGCTTCGAGGCGGCCCTCGTCCTGTCCTCCGGGTACGCGGCCAACCTCGCGGCGCTCACCGCCCTCACCGCGCGCGGCTCCCTGATCGTCTCCGACGCGGGCAACCACGCCTCGATCGTGGACGGTTGCCGCCTCTCCCGGGCCGAGACCGCCGTCGCGGCACACACCGACCCCGCTGCCGTACGCAAGTGTCTGGACGGGCACCCGGGGGAGGCCCTGGTGGTCACCGACTCCGTCTTCTCGGTCGACGGCGACGCGGCTCCGCTGGAGGAAATCGCCGACGTGGTACGGGAGTTCGGTGCGGCGCTCGTCGTCGACGACGCGCACGGTCTGGGCGTACTCGGTGACGGTGGGCGCGGCGCGCCGCACGCGGCGGGTCTCGCGGGAGCCCCGGACGTCGTCGCGACCGTCACCCTGTCGAAGTCGCTCGGCAGCCAGGGCGGCGCGGTGCTGGGGCCCGCGCACGTCATCGACCACCTGGTGAACGCCGCCCGCACCTTCATCTTCGACACCGGGCTCGCCCCGGCCGCCGTCGGCGGGGCCCTCGCGAGCCTGCGGCTGCTGCGCCGCGAACCCGGCCGGGCGGCGCGGGCGCGCGAAGTGGCGCGTTCCCTGCACCGGCAACTGACGGACGCCGGTCTCGTCGCCGCCAGGCCCGACGCGGCCGTGGTCTCCGTACGGGCACCCGCGGCGGACGCCGCGCTGCGCTGGGCGGCCGACTGCCGCACCGAGGGGCTGGGGGTCGGGTGCTTCAGGCCGCCGTCCGTTCCCGACGGCATCTCGCGGCTGCGGCTCACCGCGCGGGCCGACCTCGACGAGGCACAGATCGCGGGTGCGGTGGACGTCATCGTCCGTACCGCACCCGCCAGTTGACTTGGTGTCGGAAGTGCGTTGGCGCTGGATCAGAGGGCCTCTTCGCGCACGGCGCCGACGAAGCGCGCCCATGCGTGGGAGGTGAACAGGAGAGCGGGCAGGGTGGTGCGCTTCGAGTCCCGGACGGCCCGCAGGCCGCCGGGGGTCGGAGCGGTTTCCACGCAGTTGTTCATGCCTGCGCTGTGACTGCTGCGACGCCACGCTGCGTCGGGCAGAAGCGAGCCGGAAAGTACGACTGGGAGGTGTGGGGACATGGGGTCTCCCTGCACGTCGTCACCGATAGGTGGTCGTCCGTCACGGGGCGGCCCGTTGCCGGGCCGGCCGCTCCGGGTTGTCCCTCAGGAACCGCCTTCGATGTCGGCGATCAGCTCCAGCGAGTCCTGCGGGGACAGGGCCTGTTCCTGGATCTTGCGGAATGCCGCCGAGTATTCCGCAAGGTCTTCTTTCCGTTCCAGGGAGAGGCTACTCGCCAAATGGTCGATAACAACCACATCCAGATCGGCAATGTTCGGAAAGGAGAAGATAACGAAAGAACCCGTGATACCCGTGTGCGCACCCACCGCAAAGGGAATCACCTGTAACCGGACGTTCGGCAATTCAATTGCCTCCAGCAAGTGCCGGATCTGTTCCTTCATCCCGCGTCCGCCGCCCACCTGCCTGCGCAGCACCGCCTCGTCCAGCACCGCCCTCAGTACCAACGGCTCCTGCGAACGCAGTACTTCCTGTCGGGCCAGCCGCACCTCCACCAGCGTTTCGATCTTCTTCACCGACAGGTTCGGCAGCATCGCCCGCGTCACCTCGCGCGCGTAGCCCGGCGTCTGGAGGAGCCCCGGCACCACCGAGGTCTCCAGGTTGCGTGCCGAGGACGCCTGGGACTCCAGGGAGATGAAGTCCCGGTACTGGGAGGGCAGCAGCCCCCGGTAGGAGTGCCACCACTGGGTCCCCGACTCTCCGGCCGTCTCCGCCAACGCCGCGAGCAGACGGCGCAGTTGGGGGTCCCGGACGTCGTACACCTCCAGCAGCCGGGCCACGTCGTCGGGCTTGACGCCGCTGCGCCCGGTCTCGATGCGGCTCACCTTCGACTGGTGCCAGCCGACGAGGCGCGCGGCTTCCGGACTGGTGAGCCCCGCCCTGTCGCGCAGTCTGCGCAGTTCCTCCCCGAGCTTGCGGCGGCGTACCGCGGGTCCGTGGCGCATTCCCGACTCCCTTCGGTCTGGCATCCCCTCCCCGCCGAAAGTCAGTGTGCGGTCAAATACGGTCTTGCGTCGCAGAGTTCACTACTTTGAGTGGCAGATATATGTATGTCTGGGAGGAACGCCCTCCGCGCGCGCACCATGAGTGACACTCTGGCGCGGAACCAAGTCCGGGGCCGCCCCCGCACAGATCCGCGTACGACCAAGAGTCCGGCCCCGGTGGGAAAGGGACAGCGTCGCCATGGCAGACCACCAGGAAGTATCCGTCACCCTGCCGAGCGATCCCGCCTCGGTGTCCACGGCCCGGAAGTACGTCGCCGAAGTCCTCGCCGAATGGGGCCTGTCGGCGGACTCCGATGCCGCCGACACCGTACGGCTGATCGTCTCGGAGCTGGCGACCAACGCCGTGCAGCACACCTTCGGCCAGTCGCCCACCTTCACGGTGGACGTCCAGTTGGAGCGGGACGAGCGACTGCGCGTCGGCGTCACCGACAGTCATCCACGCTGGCCCCAACGGCTGCCCGCCGCCGTCCAGCAGGACAACGGCCGAGGCATGGTCATCATCCGCTCGCTCGTCGCCGAGTGCGGCGGCCGTCTGTCCGTCACACCCACCGCCGAGGGCGGCAAGACGGTGTGGATCGCGCTGCCGTGGACCGTGCCCGTGCAGAGATGACCGCACGGGCACGCGGACGGCGGCCGGGAACGGACGGCCGGGAGAGTACGGCGGTGCGCCGGGGAGTCCAGCCCCGGCGCACCGCCGTACCCAGGAGATGGACGGGGGTCACTTCACCCGGCCGTACCACACGCTCTTCGTCCAGATCCGCTCCAGCCGTACGACCGTGCCCCGCCTCGGCGAGTGCCAGATCTTGTTCGACCCGGCGTAGATGCCGACGTGGTAGACGCTGCGGCCGCGGTGGAAGAAGACCAGGTCGCCGCGCTGGCGTTGGGAGGCGGAGATGTGCCGGGTCTTGTTGTACTGCGACTGCGCGGTGCGCGGCAGGGTCTTCCCGGCGCGCTTGAAGGAGTAGAGCGTCAGCCCCGAACAGTCGAACCTGTTCGGTCCGGTGGCGCCGAACTTGTAGGGGGCGCCGCGCTTCGAGGCGGCGATGTTGAGCGCTTTCGTGGCGAGCGTCGCGGCCTCGGCCTCGGAGGCCGCCCCGGGGACGATCAGACCGCCGCCCACCACCGCGAGAGTGAGGACGGACGCGGTGGACGCCCTGACGAGCAGCGACGTGCCGTACTTCGCCGGTCGGCCGCCCGCCGGGCGGTTCTGCGCCGGGAGTTCCCCGGTCGCCTTCGCGGGGAGCACCCCGGTCGTCCTCGCGGGGAGCCCGCCGGTCGGGCCGTACCGCGTCCGCCGGTCCTCGTCCGGTGCGCTGTTCGCCGGGCGGCCCCCTCCCGGTCCGCCGTTCGCCGGACGGCCCTTCCCCGAGCCGTCCTTCCCCAGGCCGTTCTTCGCCGGGCTGTCGTTCCCCACGATGTGGCAGTTGACGTGCGCAGGCATGCGCAACCCTTCGTCGACCAGACGTCCCGGCCGGCGTCCTCCATGACGCGACGCCCGCCAGGACCGCCCCGCCACGACGGCGGGGGCTTGTCGTCCCACGGATCTTGACCCGGTCGACGTCCGGTTTCCGAGCGGAAGCAGGGGTTTGTGAGGCTCCTCACCACTCGGCCGTTCGGGTGGACAAAGGCGGCACTGATCTTGTGCGTCGGCCCGCGGGGATGCCCGCACCAGCACCGGAGCAGCTCACTCCGCACAGGGGTCGGCCGAATGGCGCAACTCGATCAGTACGTCCGCAGTAGACGTGGATGGGCCGAAAGGGGGAGAAGCCCTGGTCATCGCACGCCCCTCCCCGCACCCCCGACGGTGATCAACTCGCGTGTTCCGGAGGCACGGTGAGCCGTCCGGCCCGCCGCTCCCCGTCCAGGACGCGCAGCGCCCGCCCCAGCGTCACCGGGTGGAGCGCGCTCTCTCCCCTGTCATGCATGAGGGTGAGTGCGTCGCGCAGCGCGGTGGCGCGCCCGACGAGCGCCTGAGCCGCGCGCAGGGCTCCGTAAGTGTCGTTGGTCCGGGTCGGGTTGATCCGGCCGAGCAGGTCCACGACCTCCAGGTAGCTGTCCACCAGCTCGCACTCGGCGCGGGTGAGCGCGGGCAGCGGTGGCAGCTCGGGCGGCAGCATGTGCGGCCTCACCCCTCGGCGGGCGCCATGGCGGCCTTGCGGCTCGCGATGATGCGGTCCACGAGGCCGTACTCCCGGGCCGCCGTCGCGTCGAGCACCTTCGTCCGGTCGAAGTCCGCCTCGACCTGCTCGGCGGGCCGCCCCGTGTGCCGGGCCAGCATCCCCGCCGTCATCGTGCGCAGCCGTACGAGTTCCCGGGCCTGGATCTCCAGGTCCGACGGCTGCCCCTGGGCGGGTTCGTCCAGCGCGGGCTGGCTGAGCGTGATCCGGGCCCCGGGCAGCGCGAACCGCTTGCCGGGGGTCCCCGCCGCGAGCAGCACGGCCGCGGCGTCCAGCGCCTGCCCGAGACAGATGGTCTCCACGTCGCAGGTGACGAACTGGAGAGTGTCGTAGAGGGCGGACATCGCGGTGTACGAGCCGCCGGGGGAGTTGATGTACAGCGAGATGTCCCGGTCGGGGGCGTCGTGCTCCAGGTACATGAACTGCGCGGCGATGTCGTTGGCCGAGGCGTCGTCCACGGGCGTGCCGAGGAAGACGATGCGCTCGCCGAGCATCTTCGAGTACGGGTCGAGAGTGCGGGTGCCCGTACTGGTGCGCTCGGTGAAGGACGGCAGGACGTAGCGGGCGGACGGCCCGGGCAGGTGCGGCGGGGTCAGCGACGGACTGTTCATGGCGCGCTCTCTTTCGGCTGAAGGGCGGCGTGCGCCTGTCTCCGTAAAAAATGTACAGGATGTACGTTCAGTACGATGGGGAGCATGACCTACGAGATTCCTGTGACGCAAGCCCGCGCAGAGCTAGCCGACCTGATCAACCGCGTCGTATACGGCGGCGAGCGGGTGGTCGTGACGCGCCACGGGAAGCCCCTCGTCGCCCTCGTTTCGGCCGCTGACCTGGAGCGACTGGAGAGCGAACCGGAACCCGTCGCCGAGGAGCAGGTGATCAGCTCCGTGTCGTCCCTGGGGACCTCGCTGTCCGCTCCCGGCGAACGCGGCCGCTTCGGCATCGCCGCCGAGCACCGGGGCGAGGAGCCGCGCTGACCGGCGGCCCGAGGTGAGGCGGCCCGTCCGGCCGCGTTGATCATGCACTGGCAAAGCGTCAGTTAACGCGTTGGAAAAACTCGGGCTCTAACGTGCAATTCCTGGCCGGGTGGCTGGGATTGACGCCTCAACGTTCCGTTGAAGTCGGATATGGTCCCGCTGCGCCGAGGCGGGTGCCCTTTACATCTTTCTGGTCACCTCCGCCCCGTACATGCGCAGGGTGTTTGACAACCAGGAGGTGGGAAGCGTGCAGCTGTCCCCGCACGAGCAGGAGCGCCTGCTCATCCATGTGGCCGCGGACGTGGCCGAGAAGCGCCGGGCGCGCGGGGTGAGGCTCAATCACCCCGAGGCGGTCGCTCTCATCACCTCGCACATCCTCGAAGGCGCCCGCGACGGCCACACCGTGGCCCAGCTGATGTCCACCGGGCGCAAGGTGCTGCACCGCGACGAGGTCATGGACGGCATCCCGGAGATGATCCACGACGTGCAGGTCGAGGCCACCTTCCCGGACGGCACCAAGCTCGTCACCGTGCACGAGCCGATCCAGTGACCGCCGTGCCGCAGGACGCGATTCCGGGAGCGCCCGTTTCCCGGCCGGTCGTCCCCGGAGAGATCCTCTACGGCGAAGGGCCGGTCCTCTTCAACGAGGGGCGCCCCGTCACCCGGATCACCGTGCTCAACGCCGCCGACCGGCCCGTCCAGGTCGGCTCCCACTACCACTTCGCCGAGGCCAACCCGGGCCTCGCCTTCGACCGCGCCGCCGCCCGCGGCCTGCGGCTGAACATCGCCGCCGGTACGGCCGTGCGCTTCGAGCCCGGCATCCCCGTCGACGTGGAACTCGTACCCCTGGGCGGGCGGCGCGTCGTCGCCGGGCTGCGCGGGGAGATCGGCGGTGCCCTCGATGTCTGACCGTACGCACGCGGGCTCCACGCACCCCGGCATCGCGCGGCCCGTCTACGCCGACCTCTTCGGCCCCACCACCGGCGACCGCATCCGCCTGGCAGACACCGACCTGCTGATCGAGATCGAGGAGGACCGCTCCGGCGGGCCCGGACGCGCGGGCGAAGAGGCGGTGTTCGGCGGTGGCAAGGTCATCCGCGAGTCCATGGGCCAGGCCCGCACCACCCGCGCCGAAGGCGCTCCCGACACGGTCATCACCGGCGTCGTGATCCTCGACCACTGGGGCGTCGTCAAGGCCGACGTCGGCATCCGGGACGGACGCATCACCGGCATCGGCAAGGCCGGAAACCCCGACACCATGGACGGCGTCCACCCCGATCTGATCATCGGTCCCGAAACCGAGATCATCGCGGGCAACGGCCGCATCGTCACCGCCGGAGCCATCGACGCCCACGTCCACTTCATCTCCCCGACCGTCGTCGACGCGGCCCTCTCCTCCGGCATCACCACCCTCGTCGGCGGCGGCACGGGACCCGCCGAAGGCTCGAAGGCGACGACCGTCACTCCCGGCAGCTGGCACCTCGCCCGGATGTTCGCCGCGCTGGAGCACTACCCCGTCAACATCGGCCTCCTCGGCAAGGGCAACACGATGTCCCGCGAGGCCATGCACGCCCAACTCCGGGGCGGTGCACTCGGCTTCAAGATCCACGAGGACTGGGGCGCGACCCCCGCCGTCATCGACGCCTGCCTGTCCGTCTGTGACGAGACCGGCGCCCAACTCGCCATCCACACCGACACGTTGAACGAGGCCGGGTTCGTCGGCGACACCCTCGCCGCCATCGCGGGCCGCACCGTCCACGCGTACCACACGGAGGGTGCGGGCGGCGGCCACGCACCGGACATCATCACCGTCGTCTCCGAGCCGCACGTCCTCCCCAGTTCCACCAACCCGACCCGTCCGCACACCCTCAACACCCTCGACGAACACCTCGACATGCTGATGGTGTGCCACCACCTCAACCCGGCGGTCCCCGAGGACCTGGCCTTCGCCGAGTCCCGCATCCGCCCCTCCACCATCGCGGCGGAGGACATCCTCCACGACCTCGGAGCGATCTCGATCATCTCCTCCGACTCGCAGGCCATGGGGCGCGTCGGCGAGGTCATCCTCCGCACCTGGCAGACCGCCCACGTCATGAAGAAGCGCCGGGGCTCCCTGGCGGGCGACGGCCGCGCCGACAACCACCGGGCCCGCCGCTACGTCGCCAAGTACACGATCAACCCCGCCGTCGCGCAGGGCCTCGGCCACGAGATCGGCTCGGTCGAGCCCGGCAAGCTCGCCGACCTGGTCCTCTGGGAGCCCGCCTTCTTCGGCGTCAAGCCGCTGCTCGTCATCAAGGGCGGCCAGATCGCCTACGCGCAGATGGGCGACGCCAACGCCTCGATCCCCACCCCGCAACCCATCCTGCCCCGCCCGATGTACGGGGCGATCGGCCTCGCCCCCGCCGCGAACTCCTTCAACTTCGTCGCCGAGGCCGCCATCGAGGACGGCATCGCCGATCGCCTCGGCGACCGCTACGGCATCCGCAAGTCCTTCGCGCCGATCACCAGCACCCGTGGGGTCACCAAGGCGGACATGCGCGAGAACGACGCGATGCCGAGGGTGGAGGTCGACGCGGACACCTTCACGGTGACCATCGACGGCGACCCGGTGGAGCCGGCCCCGGCCGCCGAACTGCCCATGGCCCAGCGCTACTTCCTGTTCTGAGGGTGTGCATCATGGACCACCGGTCAGTCATTACGGGGAGCACGCCTGCGCCGCGGGGGCGGAGTTCGGCGGGTACGGGCGGCGCACAGGAAGAGGCCGCGCCTGGTACTCGTACGACCACGGCCATGGCCTCGGTCACAGCCACGGCCATGGCCTCGGCCGCCGCTGTCGGGGCGTCGGCGACGGGCCCCGCTCCGGTACGGCCCGGGGGCGCGCGGCCCCTGCCGAGCAAGCCCCCGTCGGGGCGGCCTGGAGGCCAGGCCGTGGCACGAGTCGCCCCCTTGCGCGACCGGCTCGCGGCAGTCGACCGGGGCCCGGGCGTGCGGTCCCCGGCGGGCAGCCCCGTGGGCGGCGCGTCGCCTGCGGGCACGGCGGACGCCCCGGCTCCGGGCGCGCCGCCGAAGCAACTCCCAGCAGCAGAGCACCACACGCCCCCGGAGCCCGGCCCTACCTCCCCCGCCGCCCGCGTGTCCTCTTCTCGCGCCCCCGACGGGCCCGCCCCCCGCGCCGCAGGCTCCCGTGCGGCCCTGCTCGTCCTGGCCGACGGGCGGTTTCCTGCCGGGGGGCATGCGCACTCCGGGGGAGCGGAGGCCGCCGTCAAGGCCGGGCGGATCAAGGATCACCGGGATCTCGCGGCCTTCTGCCGGGGGCGGCTGCACACCGCCGGGCTCACCGCCGCCGGACTGGCGGCGGGCGCCGCGCTCGGGCTCGACCCGCTGGAACTCGACGAGGCGGCCGACGCCCGCACCCCTTCGCCCGCCCTGCGCACCACCGCCCGCAAACTCGGGAGGCAGCTGATGCGGGCGGCACGGATCACCTGGCCGTCCGCGGAGCTCGACGCCCTCGCCGCCGCCCGGCCGCGCGGGGCACACCAGCCCGTCGTGCTCGGGCTCGCCGCCCGCGCCGCCGGGCTCGGGCCCGAGGACGCCGCGCACTGTGCCGTGTACGAGAGCGTCAGCGGCCCCGCCACCGCGGTCGTACGGCTGCTGAGCCTCGACCCGTTCCAGGCCACCGGCGTCCTCGCCCGGCTGGCCCCCGAGATGGACCAGGTCGCGGCGCGCGCCGCCGAGGCGGCGTACCGGGGTGTCGACGCCCTGCCCGCCGCCTCCGCCCCGCTCCTCGACATCACGGCGGAGGCACACGCGGCCTGGCCGGTCCGTCTCTTCGCCTCGTAGACCCCGTACACCACACGTACGGCATCCGTCATCCGTCATCCAAAGGAGCCCGCACCATGCACCTCGACCACGACCACGCGTACGAAACCGCCGTCAGCGCCGACGCCCACCGCCCCGACGGCACCCGCCGCGCCCTGCGCATCGGGCTCGGCGGGCCGGTCGGCTCCGGCAAGACCGCGACCGTTGCCGCGCTCTGCCGCGAACTGCGCGACACCCTCTCCCTCGCCGTCGTGACGAACGACATCTACACTCGCGAGGACGCCGAATTCCTGCTCCGCCAGGCCGTGTTGCCGCCCGAACGCATCCAGGCGGTGGAGACCGGCGCCTGCCCGCACACCGCCATCCGCGACGACATCTCCGCCAATCTGGAGGCCGTCGAGGACCTGGAGGAGGCGGTCGGGCCGCTCGACCTGATCCTCGTGGAGTCCGGCGGCGACAACCTCACCGCCACCTTCTCCAGGGGCCTCGTGGACGCCCAGATCTTCGTCATCGACGTCGCGGGCGGCGACGACATCCCGCGCAAGGGCGGCCCCGGCGTCACCACCGCCGACCTCCTCGTCATCAACAAGACGGACCTCGCCCCGTACGTCGGCTCCGACCTGGCGCGGATGGCCCGCGACGCCAAGGAGCAGCGTGGTGAACTCCCCGTCGCCTTCACCTCGTTGACCACCGGCGAGAAGGTCAAGCCGGTCGCCGACTGGGTGCGCGCGCAGCTCGCCGCCTGGACCGCGCCCGCTCCTGCCGCCGTATGACCCTCACCGCCACGGCCCGCATCGTCGCCGCCCCCGGCGGGAAGCTCCCCGTCCTGGAGGGCGAAGGACCGCTCGCCCTGCGCCGTACGAGATCGGCGGAAGGGGCAGGCCACAGCAGGGTCACCGTCGTCGGCGCGATGAGCGCGCCCCTGGGCGGCGACCGGCTCGCCGTCGAGGTGGAGGTCCTGGACGGGGCCCGGCTGACCGTCGACGCGGCGGCCGCCACCGTCGCCCTCCCCGGCCGCATCCCCCAACAGGCGTTCTACGACGTACGTGTGACGGTCGGTCAGGACGCTGAGCTGTGCTGGCTGCCGGAACAGCTCATCTCCGCGCACGGCAGCGACCTGCGCATGACCACCACGGTCGACCTCGCCCCCACCGCCCGCCTCGTGCTCCGCGAGGAGCAGGTGCTGGGCCGGTGCGGGGAGAGCCCCGGCACCCTCTTCACCCGCCTCACCGTGCGCCGCGCCGGACGCCCGATCCTCGACCAGGAGCTGGCGTACGGTCCGGGCGCGCCGGGCGGCTGGGACGGCGGGGCGGTGCTGGGCGGACACCGTGCCGTGGGTCAACTCATCGTCATACGGGGGGAGTCGGCAGACAGCGAACCGCGGCCCCGCCTGCTCGGCGAGACCGCGGTGCTCACCCCGCTCGCGAGCGGGGGCGTACTCGTGACGGCGGTAGCCCCGGACGCCAGGGCGCTGCGCCTGATCCTCGACGAAGCGCTGAGCGGCGTCACGGAGGGTGTGCCGCACAGGTGACCGGTCACCCGCCGATGAAGAAGCTGAACCCGCCGGCGACCATCAGGACGATGCCGAGCACGGTGTCCACGATGCCCACGACGATGGCCGCCTTCGCCATGCCGTTGCCGCCCTTGCCCGTCTGACGCAGGCCCAGCGCGCCGAGCAGGATGGCCAGCGGGCCGAAGAGGATGGCCAGGATGATCAGGCCGATGATGCCGCTGGCGAGACCGCCGATCGCCAGCCAGTTGGTGCTCGTGCGCGACTGCCCGCGAGTGCCGCTCATGCCGGTAGCCATCTGAACTCCCCTGCTGTGAAGGACTGTTGGAGACATCCGCGTAACCCGTGGTGACAGGTTCATGCATGGGGCCGCGCCGAGGATCTTGTGCGGAGGAATGTGCGGGTTTCCGGGAGCACCGCTCAGCGAACCCTTCGTACCGGCTATTGGTTCGGTAAAGAAACACCCGTACGGTCTGTTCCCGGCGTCCCTCCTGCCGGAAGGATGCCGCCGGGGCCCAGTCAGGGTCCCGCGCAACCCTCAGGGGGAGGTCTCACTTGCGTCGCACCGCAGTGCTCGGCTCGGCCGGCACCCTGCTCGCGGGCACACTCATAGCCGGGGCAATGGCGGCACCGGCCGCCACCGCCGCCGCCGGACAGGCCAACCAGGGCAACAAGAGCTCCAACAGCCTTCTGGGCAAGGGGGGTTCGGAGGCGTACGGCGTGAAGGTCGCCGCCGACCGGGCCGCCAGGACCGGCATCGCCTGGCAGGACTGTCCGGCCGCCTGGGGCCTGGAGAAGCCCATCCAGTGCGGCTACGTCACGGTTCCGCTGGACTACAAGAAGCCGCACGGCAAGCAGATCAAGCTCGCCGTCGACAGGGTCGGCAACACCGGCTCCAAGAAGGACCGGCAGGGCTCCCTGGTCTACAACCCGGGCGGCCCCGGCGGCTCGGGCCTCAAGTTCCCGCGCCGCGTGGTCACCAAGAACCCGATCTGGGCGGGTGCCGCCAAGGCGTACGACCTGGTCGGCTTCGACCCCCGGGGAGTCGGCAAGTCGACTCCGATCTCCTGCGTCGACCCGCAGGAGTTCATCAAGGCCCCGAAGGCGGACCCGGTCCCCGACAGCGAGGCCGACAAGCAGGCGCAGCGCAAGCTGGCCGCCGAGTACGCGGCGGGCTGCAAGGAGCGCAGCGGCTGGATGCTGCCGCACATGACCACCCCGAACACGGCGCGCGACCTCGACGTCATCCGCGCCGCGCTCGGCGACAAGAAGCTCAACTACCTGGGCGTCTCGTACGGCACCTACCTCGGCGCCGTCTACGGCACGCTCTTCCCGACGCACATCCGCCGCATGGTCCTCGACAGCGTCGTGAACCCCTCCACGAAGAAGATCTGGTACGAGGTCAACCTCGACCAGGACATCGCCTTCGAGGGCCGCTGGAAGGACTGGATGAAGTGGGTCGCAGCGAACGACGCGACCTACCACATCGGCGACACCGTCGAGAAGGTCCAGAAGCAGTGGGAGAAGCTGCGCGCGACCGCCAAGAAGGAGCCCGTGGGCGGCCTCGTCGGCCCCGCCGAGCTGATCGTCTTCTTCCAGAGCGCGCCGTACTACGACTCCGCGTGGGCGCCCGTCGCCGACGTCTGGAGCAAGTACCTCGCCGGTGACCCGAAGCCGCTGATCGAGGAGGCGGGCCCGCACCCGGAGGACACCGCGGGCAACATCGCGTCGGAGAACTCCAACGCCGTCTACACGGCCGTCGAGTGCGCCGACGCCAAGTGGCCGACCAGCTGGAACAAGTGGAACCGGGACAACACCCGGCTGCACGAGAAGTACCCCTTCCTCACCTGGTCCAACGCCTGGATGAACCTGCCCTGCGCGACCTGGGGCGCCCCGCAGCAGCACGCCACGGAGGTGAAGACCAACAAGGGTCTGCCGCCGGTGCTGATCGCCCAGTCGACCCGCGACGCGGCCACGCCGTACGCGGGTGCCGTCGAACTGCACAAGCGGTTCAAGGGTTCGCGCCTGATCACCGAGCGCGACGCGGGTTCGCACGGCATCACCAACCTGGCCAACCCGTGCCTCAACACGCGGGTCGAGGCATACCTGCTCAGCGGCAAGCTGGACAGCCGTGACGTGACGTGCGCCCCGCACGCCACGCCCAAGCCGTAACTCCCGGCAGGCTGTCGGCGGTTCCGCCCGAACCAGGGGGCGGCCGGTGCTCTCCCACCGGCCGCCCCCTCTCCCATGCCGCGAGAGCCTGGCGCGCCCGCCCCCTCAGCGCCGCAACCTCGGGAACTTCCGCCCCTGCGCGGCCTGTTCCGCCTTCACCTCGGCCGCGTACCGGTCGACGTACTCCTGCCCGGACAGCGCCAGGATCGCGTACATGATCTCGTCGGTGACGGCCCGCAGCGCGGTCTTCTCGTCCTCCATCCCGGCGAACCGGGAGAAGTCCAGCGGCTCTCCGAAGCGGATCGTCACCCGCTTCACCTTCGGGATCTTCCGCCCCGGCGGCTGGATCTCGAACGTCCCCACCATCGCGCACGGCACCACCGGCACCCCGGCCCGGATCGCCATCACCGCGACCCCCACCTTGCCCTTGTACAGCCGCCCGTCGTGCGACCGCGTCCCCTCCGGGTAGATCCCGAGCAACTCGCCCTTCTCCAGCACCCCGAGCCCCTCCCGCACGGCCGCCTTCCCGGCCTCCTTCCCCGACCGGTCCACCGGGATCTGCCCCGCACTGCGGAAGAACGCCGCCGTCAGCCGCCCCTTCACCCCGGGCCCGGTGAAGTACTCGGCCTTGGCGAGGAAGGTGATCCGCCGCTTCAGTACGGCGGGCATCAGGAAGTGGTCGGAGAACGACAGGTGATTTCCCGCGACGATCGCCGCCCCGTCCGCCGGAATGTGCCGCAGCCCCTCGATCCGGGGCCGGAAGAGAATTCTCAACAGCGGTCCGAGAACGACGTATTTGAGCACGTAATAGAACACCCGGTTGCTCCCTACTGTCACGGACTGCCTTGGGGCTGCGTTCTTGCTGGGCAGGGCCTGTTTCGGGGGGCGCTCAGTGTATGTGCAGGTATTGCCTTGTGTAACCACCTCTGGTCGTATCGACGGCCACCGTCCGGGTGTGGACGGCCGCCATCGAGCCGCTCTCATCGACCCGCTCTACTCGACGGCGCTCCTCTTGGCGTCCGCCTCGATCGCGGGTACGTCCGGGAAGGGGCGCGGGTAGCGGGCGCCGATGCCGAAGCGGGAGGCCAGGGTGTCGGCGAAGGCGGCGGCGATACGGATCTCGCCGTTGGGGTTGGGGTGGGTTCCGTCCCAGGTGTGCTCGGAGGCGACGAATTCCGCCGAGGTGTCCGCGACGACGACGGGGGAGGACGGGCTGTCGAGGTCCTTCGCCACGGCGCGCAGCCGCTCGTTGGAAGCATCGACGCGGGCACCGAACTCAAGGTCGTCGACCGCCTTCCGGCACGGCAGCACGCGGCCCAGAACGATGCTCAGCCGAGGATCGGCGCGGCGGGCGTTCACGATGAACTCCCGCAGGTTCGCCTCGAACTGGGGCGGCTCGACGCCGTACCAGAACAGGTCGTTGATGCCGAGCAGGACCAGCAGGTAAGCGGGCCGGTGCTCGCGCACCTTGGCCTCGATCTCGTCCTTCTCCGTCACGTACGGGCGGCCCCACTGGGCGTCGTGGTCACGGTCGAAATCGGGGTCGGCGTAGGTGCCGTCGTCGTCCCCGACCTCGGCGGTGCGGATGTTGTCCAGCGTGTCCTTCGGCCCCACCAGGTCCAGGCTGACGCCATGTCCGCGCAGGTGCTTCCAGAGGCGGTAGCGCCAGGTCCAGTCGCCGCTGCTGCCGTGGCTGATGGAGTCGCCGACGATCATGATGGGGATCTCGTCGGCCCGGTGGCCCTCCGCGTCGGGGACGGCGGGGCCGGGGCGCTGCTCCGGGTGGTCGGAGTCGGGCATGCGGGTCTCCTTCGGAGGTGCGGACATGCGGGTCTCCTTCGGAGGTACGGAGCGCCAGTGCGTCCCGGGGCCGTAGCGGCGCAGGATGCGGGCCGGTATCCGCCCGGTGCCTCGGAGGTGATCGGCCCCCGCCGCTCGGCCCACGCCCACGCGCGACGGACGGCCGTGCCGGTGAGACGGTGGCCGTGCACGGCGGGCCGCCTCCTCAGCGCGTCGGCGGTCGGAGTCATGGCCTCACGCTAGGCAGCGACCGACCACCCCGCCGCAGGGAAGCCGCTGTCCAGGTGACGAGACCGCGTGCCCGGGTGCGGGACGAGGCGGACGACGTCCATGCGCACGCGAAGGTTCCTCGGTCAGGGATGTCTCTCCTGGCCCCCGTCGGAACGTCAGGCGGGTCGGCCCGTGCGGGCGGCCCCTCAGGTCAGTCCGGCGAGGGACCCCGTCAGCACCAGCAGTACGCACATCGAGAAGTTGACCACCTTGTGCTGCATGAAGATCGCCACGAACTCCCGGATGACCGCGCTCGGCCAGAAGTAGCGGGCCGTTCGGGAGCCCACGACCTGACCGGGGATGTCCGTCTTGCGGGCCATCAGGGCCGCCCGGAACGCGTGGTAGTTGTTCGTGACGATCACGCACCGGTACCCCGGGTCCACGTCCCGCATCAGCGCGCCGCTCAAGGCGAGGTTCTCCTCGGTGGTGCGCGACTGGGTCTCCTGGATGATCCGGTCCGCCGGTACGCCCGCCTCGATCAGGTACTCGGCCATCGCCTGGCCCTCCGGCCGGTCCTCGTCGGGACCCTGCCCGCCCGAGGTGACCAGCATCGGACTGCCGCCGGCCGCGACCTGGGCGTCGTACACCTCGCGCCCCTTGTCGAGACGGCCCGCGAGCAGCGGCGGCACCTTGTTGCGGATCAGGCCCGAGCCCAGCACCACCACGAAGTCGATGCGGCCGCGCGGCTTGAACCAGCCGTACAGGAGCGCGTACAGCAGGAAGCAGGTGAAGAGGAAGGACACGTACCCCACGACCAGGACCGTCACGACCGTCACCGTGCCCAGCGCGCGCGAGCCCGTCGCGAGCGAGGCGACCAGCATCGCGCCGAGGCCGATGATGCCCAGGCCCGCCACCAGGGAGAGCAGGTTCGCCGGGCTGCGGCCCTCCTTGCGGAGCATCGTCAGCCCGTTCCGGACGAGGAACCAGGCGAGGACGAACGCGGACAGCAATGCCAGCAGGAGCAGGATCCCGGCGATCACGGCCGCCAGCGCCGGGTGCGTCTGCCCCGCCTTCAGCATGATGCCGACCAGGGTGAAGAAGAGGGTGAAGACCAGATAGAAGCCGTTCCGCAGACGGCGTCGGTCGCGCAGCATGCCGACGAGCAGCGCCAGGAGGAAGATTCCGGCGGGAACAAAGACGATCATGCGTTTACGGTACGTCAGCGGAAGGCGTCGGCGGGACGGAATGAGCAGGGCCGGACGGCCCAAGGGGAACCTCCGGGCGGGCGACCCGGACGGCGCGGCGCGTTGCGGGCGGCGGGGTGCGGCGGATGCGCTCTTCCGGACAGCCCCGCTCCCGTCCTTGGAGACCCCATGCGCCCCCTCCGTACCGCCGTCGTCGCGGCAGCCGCCCTGTGCGCCCTCGCCCCGGCCGCGACCGCCGTCGCCGACTCCCACCCCACGCCGCAGCGGGGGTTTCTGCTCACCGTGAGCGGTGCCGAGAACACCTGGATCCGGGGCGTCAGCCTGCACTGCTCGCCCAAGGCGGGCGGCGGCCACCCCGACGCACAGGCCGCGTGCGACGACATCACGAAGGCACGCGGCGACTTCGGCTCGCTGCCCGGCGACCCGCACGCCTGCACCAAGCAGTACGACCCGGTGACCGCCACGGCCTCCGGCACGTGGCGCGGCCGTACCGTCAGCTGGACGAAGACCTTCGGCAACGCGTGCGAGCTCGACGCGGCAGCGGGACCGGTGTTCCGCTTCTGATCCGGAGCCTGATCCGGATCCTGATCCGGCTCCGGAGCCTGATCCGGTTCCGGACGATGTCGTACGACGCGAGGGCCGTGCCCTGCCCCGGCTCAGCGGCCCCGCGTCGTGGCGATCGTCCCGACCGTCGCCAGCAGCAATACCACCCAGCCGAACCACAGCCAGCCGTTGCTTCCCATCGCGGCCGTGTAGCCCGTGACCACGACCAGCATCCCGACGGTCAGCGCCCCCATCGACTTCGGCGAACTGGACATGCGCGCCCCTCCCTGACGAGTGGAGGGTCATCGTCACCCGAGGGGGCACGCCACCGCTACAGCCGTGCGGGCACCCGTACGTGCGTCAGGCGTACGCGTACGCGCGTCACGACTGACCGCCGCGCGCCCGCAAGGACGCCAGGTACGCGTTGTACTCCTCCAGCTCCTTGTCACCGTTGCGGTCCGCCGCCCGGTCCGAGCGCCGCGCCACGCGCTGCTCGGAGCGGTACCACTGGAAGACCAGCGCGAGCAGCACCACCACCGACGGGATCTCACTGAACGCCCAGGCGATGCCGCCCGCCGCGTTCTGGTCGGCGAGCGCGTCGATGCCGAGCGAGGCGGGCGGATTCTTGTACGCCTCCACCATCGGCTGCGTCGCCATCATCAGCGCGATGCCGAAGAACGCGTGGAACGGCATGCCCGCGAACAGCTCCAGCATCCGCATCACGTAGCCGGGGCGGTGCGGTCCCGGGTCGACGCCCATGATCGGCCAGAAGAAGACCAGGCCGACCGCGAGGAAGTGCACCATCATCGCGATGTGCCCGACCTTGCTGCCCATGAGCGTGTCGAACAGCGGGGTGAAGTAGAGGCCGTACAGGCTCGCGATGAACAGCGGGATGGTGAACGCCGGGTGCGTGATGATCTTCATGTACCGGCTGTGCAGCAGTGCGAGCAGCAGCTCGCGCGGCCCCTTGCGGCCCTTGCGCCCGCGCCCCGACACCGGCAGCGCGCGCAGGGCGAGGGTGATCGGCGCGCCCAGCAGCAGCAGGATCGGCGACAGCATGCTGATGATCATGTGCTGCACCATGTGCACGCTGAACATGACCATGCCGTAGTCGTTGAGCTTGGTGCACATCACCAGGAGCAGGGTCAGCACGCCGATGGTGAAGAACACCGTCCGGCCCACCGGCCAGTCGTCGCCGCGCCGACGCAGCCGCGCCACGCCCCATCCGTACAGGGCGAGCGCCGCGAGGCAGGTCACCAGGAAGAAGGGATCGGGGGAGAGCTCCAGGCCCCGTCCCAGCGTGAACGGCGGCAGATCCATGTTCATGCCGTGCCCGCTGTGGTCCATCCGCTGACTCCTGATTAGTGCCGGGTTGTCCGGTCCAGAGTAGAACTGCCCCCGGCCGCGTCGGCGACCGGGGGCAGCTCTCAGGAACCTTGCAGCGCTACAGCACGCATTCCGCTTCCGCGTACCGCTCCACCGGAACCGTCTTCAGCTCTTCCACCGCACTGGCCAGCGGCACCATCTCGATGTTCGTGCCGCGCAGCGCCGTCATCATGCCGAATTCGCCTCGGTGCGCCGCCTCCACCGCGTGCCAGCCGAAGCGGGTCGCGAGGACGCGGTCGTACGCGGTCGGGGTGCCACCGCGCTGGACGTGGCCGAGGATCACCGGGCGGGCCTCCTTGCCGAGGCGTTCCTCCAGCTCGATCGCGAGCTGGTTGGCGACCCCGGCGAAGCGCTCGTGCCCGTACTGGTCGGTCTTGCCGATGTCGAACTCCATCGACCCCGCGCGCGGCTTCGCACCCTCCGCGACCACGACGATCGCGAACTTCTTGCCCGCCGAGAATCGCTTGCCGACCAGCTCGGTCAGCTCCCCGATGTCGAAGGGCCGCTCGGGCACCACGATGGCGTGCGCGCCGGCCGCCATCCCGGAGTGCAGGGCGATCCACCCGGTGTGCCGCCCCATGACCTCGACGATCAGGACGCGCTGGTGGGACTCGGCGGTGGTCTTCAGCCGGTCCAGGGCCTCCGTCGCGACCCCGACGGCGGTGTCGAAGCCGAAGGTGACGTCCGTCGACGCGATGTCGTTGTCGATCGTCTTCGGTACGCCGACGATCGGCAGGCCCGCCTCGGACAGCAGGTGCGCCGCCTTGAGGGTGCCTTCGCCGCCGATCGGGATGATCGCGTCGAGGCCCAGGTCCGCGACGTGGCCGCGGGCCTGCTCGATGCCGCCGCGCAGGTGCGCGGGCTGGACGCGGGAGGAGCCGAGGATGGTGCCGCCCCGGGCCAGGATGCCGTTCACGGCGTCCAGGTCGAGGGGGCGGTAGTCGCAGTCGAGGAGGCCCCGCCAGCCGTCGTGGAAGCCGATGACCTCGTCGCCGTGGTCGACGACGGCACGGTGGACGACGGAGCGGATGACGGCGTTCAGGCCGGGGCAGTCGCCGCCGGAGGTGAGGACACCAATGCGCATGGCGCGAAAACCTTTGCAACGTGGGCCGAATGACCGGACCACGTCGTCCGGGCGGGGTCCCGTCACCCTACAAGTGCGGGGTGACGGGACCGAACCGGGCGTCCAACGGGTGGACGTTTCACGTGAAACAGGCGGTGCGCGCCGTGAGGAGGCGTCAGGCCGGCTGCGGCGTGCGCCGTGAGCGGGTGTCAGGCGGGCTGCGTGGCGCTGGCGATGCGCTCG
The DNA here is from genome assembly GCF_026342435.1 of Streptomyces sp. NBC_00237. Taxonomy (NCBI): domain Bacteria; kingdom Bacillati; phylum Actinomycetota; class Actinomycetes; order Kitasatosporales; family Streptomycetaceae; genus Streptomyces; species Streptomyces sp. NBC_00237. The sequence continues at coordinate 290,455 of NZ_JAPEMT010000005.1, forward strand.
GCGCGCAGCGCCTCGTACCAGCGGTCGTCGGTGGGCGGCAGCGCGTTCACGTCGAGGGCCAGCTTCAGCAGCAGGTCCGCGATCTGCGGGTTCCGGGCGAGAACCGGACCGTGCATGTACGTGCCGAACACGGTGTCGTTGTACGCGCCTTCGGTGCCGTCGCCCGTGCCGTTGCCCTTGCCGAGGCGGACCCGGGCGAAGGGTCGGGCGGTGGGGCCGAGGTGGGTGATGCCCTGGTGGTTCTCGAAGCCGGTGAGCTGCGGGAGGTTCAGCGGGGCGTCGATGTCGGCGAGCACGTCGCCGACGCAGCGCTCGCCCTCACCACGGGTGGAGATGACGTCGAGCAGGCCGAGGCCCTGCTCGCGCTGCCCGAGGTCGTTGATGAACTCGTGGCCGAGGATCTGGTACCCGGCGCACACCGAGAAGACGATCGCGCCGTTGGAGACGGCACGGCTGAGCCCGCCGTCCTTGCGCAGCCGCTCGGCGGCCAGCCGCTGGGGTCGGTCCTCACCGCCGCCGATCAGGTAGATGTCGCCCGAGGTGGGCACGGGCTGGTCGCTGCGTACGTCCACACGCTGCACGTCGAGGCCCCGCTGGCGGGCCCGGCGCTCGACGACGAGGGCGTTGCCCTGGTCGCCGTACGTGCTGAGGAGGTCGGGGTAGATCCAGACCAGCCGCAGACTGTTGTCGTTCATTCGAGTCATGTCCCTGCGGTTTCTGTCAGTTGCCGACGCGGCGGCGGAGGTCCTGGAACGCGGTGTAGTTGGCGATCGTCTCGATCAGGCCGGGCGGTGCCATCTGCACGGCCTCGTCGAGGGTCTCGCACACCCGGAACTCCAGGTTGGCGACTTCGAGGCGGACCGCCAGGTCCAGCTTGCGGTCGCCGAGCACGAAGATCGGGTGACCGGCGAGCCGGGTGTAGTCGACGTCCCACAGCCAGGAGGTGTCGGTGCCGTCGGCGCCACGGGCGTTCACGGACAGGATCACCGGCGTCGGCGGCGGGTTGATCAGCGAGAACGTCTCCAGCCACCCGGCCGGGTTCTTCGCGAGCAGCAGCCGCAGTTCACGGCCCTGGTACTGGACGACGTCGTACCGTCCGGCCACCGCCTGCACCTGGTACATGCGCTCCAGCGCCACCTGCGGGGGCACCCCGAAGGTCGCCGCGACGGCGGCCGACGTGGCCGCGTTCGCCTTGTTGGCGCGGCCCGGCAGCTGGAGGTGGATCGGCCACGCCGAGCCGTGCGGGTCCAGGACGTGGTCGCCGGAGAGCACCCAGCTCGGCGTCGGACGGCGGAAGCCGCACTCGCCGCAGAACCAGTCGTCGCCGGGACGCTGCATCACACCGCCGCAGGAGGGGCACGACCAGGCGTCGTCCTTCCACTCCTGACCGGCCGCCACCCACACCACGTTCGGCGACGAGGACGCCGCCCACACGATCAGCGGGTCGTCCGCGTTCGCGATCACGACGGCCTTGGAACCGGCCAGACCCTCACGCCACTTCTCCGCCAGCATGCGGGTCTCGGCGGCCCGGTCGAGCTGGTCGCGCGAGAGGTTCAGCAGCGCGATCGCCTTCGGCGTCACATCGCGCGCCACCCCCGCCAGGTACTTCTCGTCGACCTCGATCACGCCGTACTTCGCGTCCGAGCCGCCCGCGAGGGCGGACGTGATGCCCGCGGGCATGTTCGCGCCGAGCGCGTTCGACACGACAGGACCGCTGGCCCGCAGGGCCTCCGCGATCAGCCGGGTCGTCGTCGTCTTGCCGTTCGTCGCCGAGACAAGCACCACGTCCAGGTGGTTCGCGAGTCGTCCCAGCAGGTCCGGGTCGAGCCTGAGCGCGACCTTTCCGCCGATCACCGAACCGCTGCCGCGCCCCGCGGCGCGGGACACCGCCGCCGCGGCCTTGCCTGCCGTCACGGCCAGCTTGGCCCGCGGCGACAACGGCTCCGTGTTGCCTGCCATCGTCACTGATCCTCCTTGCATCCGGCGCCGCACTTGCCCCAGGTCCACCGGTCAACAGTCCGGGCTCAGCCTATCGAGGTCCCGCCGCCTGCCCGAACCGCGGCACCCGTGGGGAAGGGCGCGGACCAGCCTCGACCGTACGTGACGCGCGGCGGAACGTACGCTTGCGGCCATGCGACACCGCCCCATTCCCGGCAGTTCCGGCACCGTACGCCCCATGACGCTGCACGGCGAGCCCGTCCTGCACGCCCCGTGCGAGCCCGTCACCGACTTCGACGCGTCCCTGGCCCGCCTCGTCGAGGACATGTTCGCGACGATGTACGCGGCCGAGGGCGTCGGCCTCGCCGCCAACCAGGTCGGCACCTCGCTCCGCGTCTTCGTCTACGACTGCCCGGACGACGACGAGGTCCGCCACCTCGGCCACGTCGTGAACCCCCGCCTGGTGGAGGCGGACGGCGTCGTCGTACGAGGCGCGGAAGGCTGCCTCTCCCTGCCGGGCCTGGAGGCGGGCACGCCGCGCTACGACCACGCGGTGGTCGAGGGCTTCACGATGACGGGAGAGCCGGTCACGATTTCCGGCACCGGCTTCTTCGCGCGCTGCCTCCAGCACGAGTGCGACCACCTCGACGGCACGGTCTACCCGGACCGCCTCACTGGCTGGCGCAAGTCCAAGGTCCTCCGCGAGGCCCGCAGGGCGAAGTGGAACCGCTCCGCACAAGGGGCGTGACCGCACGGGGCCCGAGCGGGGCCGCCCGTACCTAGAATCCCGGCCCGCCCGGCCGATCCCCCGCAGCGGCCAGCCGGCCCCACAGCAGATCCGCCAGACTGCCCACCAACTCCGCCCGCGAACAAGGCCGCTCACCGAGCCACCAGTCTCCCGCCGCATGCATCATGCCGACGATGCCGTGCCCCCACACCCGCGCCAGCTGCTCACTGTTCGGCCCGAGGTCCACCCGCTCGGCGATCACCTCGGCCAGCTCCTCGCCCATCCGCCGCAGCAGCGGCGCCGAGTGCCGCCCGACGTCGAACCCCTGCTCGGGCGTCGGAGCGGCGGCGTCCTCCGCAGGGTGCATCAGGAACCGGTAGACCTGCGGACGCGCCTCGATCGCCGCGAGATACGTGTCGAGGGTCCGCTCCACCCGCTCACGCCGCTCCGCCGGAGCGTCCAGCGCGGCACGCAGGGCGGCCAGCAACGCGTCGGTGTGCCGCTTGGCGAGGGCGCGGTAGAGACCGCCCTTGTCACCGAAGTGCCGGTAGAGGATCGGCTTGGTGATCCCGGCCTCGGCCGCTATGGCGTTCATGGAGGCTTGCGGACCGTCCCGCAGGACCACCCGGTCCGCGGCTTCGAGCAGCTCGCGCCGCCGGGTCTCGGCACTCGACCGCTGCGTTCCGGCCTGCTGTGTGGTCTCCATCGTGTGCTCTCCCCGCCCAGGTGATTCCGTTCCGTGACGCCCGCGCAACGTAACACTGCCGGTCCGCAGCCGACTGTTGACAGGGGCTACCCGTGGGTAACACACTCGTGGTTACCGCAAGTAACGTGCACGTGCTGGAGGGGACATGGCCGAGTTCACGCTCGATCTCAACGATGACCAGAAGCAGGTCCGCGACTGGATCCACGGCTTCGCAGCCGAGGTGATCCGCCCGGCCGCGGCGGAGTGGGACGAACGTGAGGAAACGCCCTGGCCCGTCATCCAGGAAGCCGCCAAGGTCGGAATCTACTCCCTCGACTTCTACGCCCAGCAGTACTTCGACCCTACGGGCCTGGGCATCCCCATGGCTATGGAAGAGCTCTTCTGGGGCGACGCGGGAATCGCCCTCTCGATCGTCGGCACGGGTCTCGCCGCGGTCGGCGTCCTCGCGAACGGCACCGAGGAGCAGATCGGCACCTGGATACCGCAGATGTACGGCGACGCGAACGACGTGAAGGTCGCCGCCTTCTGCTCCTCCGAGCCGGACGCGGGCTCCGACGTCGCCTCGATGCGCACCCGCGCCGTCTACGACGAGGCCAAGGACGAATGGGTCCTCAACGGCACGAAGACCTGGGCCACCAACGGCGGCATAGCCAACGTCCACGTGATCGTCGCCTGTGTCGACCCGGCCCTGGGCTCGAAGGGCCACGCCTCCTTCATCGTCCCGCCCGCCACCCCCGGTCTCTCCCAGGGCCAGAAGTTCCAGAAGCACGGCATCCGGGCCTCGCACACGGCGGAGGTCGTCCTCGAAGACGTACGCATCCCCGGCTCGTGCCTCCTGGGCGGCAAGGAGAAGCTCGACGAACGCCTCGCCCGGGCCCGCGAGCGGGCGGCCAAGGGCGGCGGCGAGCGCGTGAAGAACGCCGCCATGGCCACCTTCGAGGCATCCCGTCCCGCAGTCGGCGCGATGGCGGTCGGCACGGCCCGCGCGGCCTACGAGGTCGCCCTCGACTACGCGAAGACCCGCGAACAGTTCGGCCGCCCCATCATCGACAACCAGGGCATCGCCTTCCAGCTCGCCGACATGCGCACCCAGATCGACGCCGCCCGCCTCCTCGTCTGGCGGGCCTCCTGGATGGCCGTCTCGGGCAAGCCGTTCACGGCGGCGGAGGGCTCCATGTCCAAGCTCTACGCGAGCGAGGTCGCCAAGAAGGTCACGGCGCAGGCGATCCAGATCCTGGGCGGCAACGGCTACACACGGGAGTACCCGGTGGAGCGGATGCACCGCGACGCGGCGATCTACACCATCTTCGAGGGCACGAGCGAGATCCAGCGCCTGGTGATCGCGAGGACCCTGTCGGGAATGCCGATCCGCTAGGAACGGAACGGGGGCCACGGGGACCAGCCCCCGTGGCCCCCGTTCCGTGAGCGAGGTCAGCCCTGCGGCAGCTGCGCCTCGATCGCCGCTACGAGTACCGCGTCGGCCGGCTCCGTGCGCGGGCGGAAGCGGCCCGCGACCTCGCCCGAGGGGGAGAGCAGGAACTTCTCGAAGTTCCACTGGACGTCGCCCGCCTCGCCCTCCGCGTCCGCGACCTCGGTCAGGGCGGTGTAGAGGGGGTGGCGGTGCTCGCCGTTGACCTCGATCTTCTCGAGGAGGGGGAAAGTGACGCCGTAGCCGGCGGAGCAGAAAGCGGCGATCTCCTCGGCGCTGCCCGGCTCCTGGCCCGCGAACTGGTTGCAGGGGACACCGAGCACCGTGAAGCCCCGGTCGGCGTACGTCTTCTGGAGTTCTTCGAGGCCCGCGTACTGGGGAGTGAGGCCGCACTTGGAGGCGACGTTGACGATCAGGACGGCCTTGCCCTTGTGCGCGGCCAGGCTCGTCGGCGTGCCGTCCAGCGTGTGCAGCGGGATGTCGTACAGGCTCATGAGTTTCTTCTCCTGTTGCGTCCGGCGTGATTCGTCGGAGACCCAGCCGCAGGCTAACCCCCGCCGCACTCTGATCAGGCAACCGCCCTTGAGGGCCCCGTGAGCCCCGCGAGGATGACGGAGCGGGAGAGGTTGCGGGGCCGGTCGGGGTTCATGTTGCGGCGGGCGGCGAGTTCCACCGCGAGGCGCTGGGCGCGGACCAGGGAGGCGACCGGGTCGAGTGCGTCGGCGCTGAACAGGGCTCCGGTGACGCTCACTTCGTCCTCCAGTCCGGCCGGGGGCTCGCCGAAGGACCAGACCAGGCTGTTCTCGTCGCTGATGCTGATGGGGCCGTGACGGTACTCCATCGCCGCGTACGACTCGGTCCACGCACGGGCCGCCTCGCGCAGCTTCAGGGCCGCCTCGTCGGCGAGGCCGACCGTCCAGCCTCGGCCCAGGAAGGTGAACTGGGTGCGGTGGGACCAGGGGCGGGGGAGGGGTTCCTCCACGGCCAGTTCGCCGTCGGCGATGGAGGCGGAGAGATCGAAGCCGAGGGCGGAGCGCAGGAGCTGGAGGGACGTGTTGGCGAAGCGGGTCTGGACGACGGACCTCTCGTCGGCGAAGGACAGGTCCACGAGGGCGTCGGCGCAGTCGGCGACCGGGCCGTCGGGTACGCCGGTCAGGGCGACGGTGGGGATGCGGCCGTGCACCTCGTCGAGGAGGGAGAGGACTTCGGTCGTCGTGCCCGAGCGGGTGATGGCGACGATCCGGTCGTACGGGCGGGCGAGCGCGGCCTCGGAGGCGGCGTGGGCGTCGGTCTCGCCCTGACCCGCGCGCTCGCGGAGGACGGCGTAGGCGCGTGCCATGAAGAACGACGTGCCGCAGCCGACGACGGCGACCCGCTCGCCGGGCTGCGGCAGCCCGTGTCCGACGGTGGCGGCCAGTTGGGCGGCCCGCGCCCAGCAGGCGGGCTGTGAGGCGATCTCGGCGGTGACGTGGGCTGCGGCGGTCATGGTGCGTCCCCCCGGGGAGGTAAGGAAGTGTGGTGCGTGCTGGCCTGATTGTGAGGGTGGGGTGGGGGGTGCGCAATGAGCAATCAGTGAGCAATGAGGGAGTAATCGGGGATGAGTTCTGGGGAGGGGGGAAGACCGTTGCGGAGAGGTGTTGTCAGCGGTGCGTTGTCAGTGGTGCGTCCTACGCTCGGTTCATGTCTACGCAAACGCGTGATCCGAGCCTGCTGGAGCGGCAGACCGCCGAGTACCGGGAGTTGGCCGCACAGGGCGGGCTGCCCGCACTCGCCCGCGCGGTGATCCGTTCCGCCTGCCGCAACGGTGCGGCGACCGGCCCTGGTCCGCCCGCCATGGGCCTGCTGCGGTCGCTGCCCGACGCGGACCGGTTGGCCCTCGGCCGGATCTGGGCCCACGAACTGCCCAGGATCCCGCTTCACGGCCCTTACGCCTTCGAGGAGTTCGGCCGCACCCCGGCCCATGTGCGCGGCGAACTCCTCACCGTGGCCAGTGGCGTCGTCCGGGGCCTGGACGGCGACCTCCTCGCCGCCGAACGGCGCACCAGGCTGGCCGAGCTGAGCCGACTGTACGAGACCGGTCCCGGCAACCGGGACTGGGAGCTCGCCGTCGCGGAACTGGCCGCCGGCCGCGCGCCCGCCCCCGACGTCGTCGCGGTCTTCCGCCGCACCGCCCTCGGCCCCGGCGCCCCGCGAGCCCTGCGCGAGACGGCCGCCGCACTTCCGGGGCCGGTGCTCAATCCCGGTGAGCCCTGGGCGGACCTGGCCCTCCGGGAGGCGACGGGCGGCCCGTTGGAGGTGCTCCTCGCGCACCCGGCACCGCCCACCGCCCGTGCCCCCTCCGCCCGGTGGGCCCGCACTTCCCGTGCGGTGCTCGCCCGAGCGGGGCCCGAGTGGTCCCGGCAGCGCCTGCACGGATGGTGCGACGCCTTCGGCCTGCCCCGTACGGTCCCGCTGCACGCCTACCGGCCGGTGCACCCCGACGCCGGGCAGCCGCCCGATCCGTACAACTGCGCAGTGCTGCGCGGCGTGGTCTGGTCGCTCGGGCTCCTTCCTTGCGCCCCGGACACAGCGCGCACCCTTGCGGGCCTCACCGTGGCCGCGCTGCGCCCCCTGCGCGACGGGAGAGCCGTCGCTCCCGCCGTGGCGGAAGCCGCCGTCACCGCCCTGGGGCTCCTGGGCGACACCGCAGCCCGGGACGAGCTCGCCGGGCTGACCCGCCGGGTGATCCACCGGGGCACGACCCGCAGCATCGCCACCGCCACCGCCCTCGCCGGAACCGGAACCGGAACCGGAACCGGGAGGTGAAGTCGCCTCGACGTCTCCTCCCGCAGCCCCTACTGCCGACGGGCCCCGCAGGACGCCCGCACCACCAGGTTCGGCCGCAACTGCACCTGGTGCAGCGGCGACGCGTCGCCCTCCGCCAGTCGCCGCAGCAGGATCTGCGCCGCCAGCCGCCCCACCTGGAACTTCGGCGGCGACACCGCGGTGAGCGGAATCTCCGCCACGTCCGCGAACTCGTTGTCGTAGCTGACCAGCGCCAGATCGTCCGGGACCTTCAGCCCGGCCCGGCGGGCCGCCGACTGGACCAGCGCCGCCTCCCGGTCGCCGAAGCACAGCGCCCCGGTGGCTCCGCCCGCGACGAGCGCCGCCACCGCCCGGTCCGCGCGGGCAGGCGTCCACGCGTCCATGACGTCCGCGTCGTACACCGGCTCCCGCAGCCCGAAGTCGGCGACGGCACGAGCGAATCCGGACCGGATGGGCGCCGCAGTCGCCGCGTCCGTACGGACCACCAGGCCGAGCCTCTCGTGGCCGAGGGAACGCAGATGGCGGACCGCGTCGTACGCGCCGCCCTGGTGGTCCGTGCACACGTGCTCGGTCGGATCTCCGGGGCCCGCGGCCGTCAGCCGCCGTTCCACCAGCACGGCGGGAACGGGGAGTGCCAGCAGCTCCTCCGCGCGGCGTGCCGGGTCGTCCTCGTCGTGCAGCCCGGGGACCAGGAGCAGTCCGTGCACCCCGGAGAGGAGGAGTTCGGCGACGGCCGCGTCCTCGGCCCGCCGGTCGTAGTGGGAGCAGGCCAGGACGAATTGCGCGCCCGCCTCCGACAGCACTTCCTGGATGCCCTGGAGGACGCGCGGATAGTAGAGCGTCGTGTCCGGGACGAGCACGCCGACGATCCGCCGGTGGTGCGGCACCCCGGGGACGCGGCCGAGCGCGAACGTGCCCGCGCCCTGCCGCCGTACGACCAAGCCCTGCGCGACCAGGTCCTCGTACGCCCGCCGCACCGTCGTCATCGAAAGCCCGGTCTCGGCGGCCAGGGCCCGTTCGGTGGGGAGCTTGCTGCCGGGCGGCCAGGTGCCGTCCTGGATGCCGCGCCGCAGGTCGGCCGTCAGTGCGCGGAACTTGAGCTCTCTGGCGGTCACGTCTACCCCCGGCTTGGCAATGCTCCTGGAATCCTATCCTCATCGCTCCCTGGCGTCCGCCGACAGTTCGGCCACCCGCCCCCGTCCACCACTGCGCGACCGTCGTGCGCACCGCCGACGGGAAGCCGGGCCATTGCAGTCTGTCGATCGAGTCCAAGTACCGCTATTCCGATGAGAGTTCGCGCGGCCAGCTTGCGATCTCGCGGAGCACCTTCATGAAGGCGTGCTCCGCGGGTGACAGCAGCCGGTCGCGCCGACGCACCAGGTTCACCGGGCGCGAGCGCGGGGCCGGGCTCACCGGGACGACCGTGAGCGCCCCGGACCGTACGTCGTCCACGACCGCGTGCTCCGAGATCAGCGTGATCCCCAGGCCCGCCGCCACACACTGCTTGACGGCCTCGGGGCCCCACACGTCGCCGTGCCGGACATCGGTCAACTCCCAGTCGCCCAGCACCTGTTCCTGGAGCTCGCGGGTCTGCGAGCCGGGCTCGCGCAGCAGGAAGCGGCACTCCCGCAGCTCCTGCGGACCCACCTCCCCGACACCCGCCAGGGGGTGCGAGGAGGACGCCACCACGATCAGGCGTTCGTCCAGGACGGTCTCGACGACGAGCTGGTTCGCGGTAGGGGTCCCGGCCACGACGGCGATGCCGATGCCGCCGCCCAGCAGGCGTTCCATGACCGACTCGTTGTTGCCGACGAAGAGGTCGCAGACGATGCCCGGATGGTCCTGCTGGTAGCGGGCGAGCAGCGGCGGCAGCAGATACGTGCCCACGGTCGTGGAACCGCCGACCAGGAGGCGGCCCGAAGCCAGCCCGCTGACCTGCTG